>NZ_JBSFTU010000001.1:0-346123 GCF_053591435.1 Streptomyces sp. NPDC003027 | reverse complement strand
GGAGTCAACGCGGAGCGTTGGCGACCGACGACAACGCGGCGAGGCGCGGTGCCAGAGCCGGCGAGCCCGGCATGATCCAAACGAAAGGCCCTAGGAGGCGTCCCGTCGTGGGTGCGTCCGGCCCTGATCCGCCGGACGCACCCGGGACCCCGCAGCCACCGCGGTACGACCGACAGCCCGCCGACATCCCCCATCGGCGGGCTGTCGCTCGTCCGCAGGTCCCTGTCGGTCGTCTGTCGGGGCGTTGTCGGTGGCGGCTGGTCCACTGGGGGCATGACGCGATCACACACCAACGCCGTCGAGGTACGGGGCCTCGTGAAGCACTTCGGCGAGACGAAGGCCCTCGACGGGGTCGACCTCGATGTGCGGGAGGGCACGGTCCTGGGGGTCCTCGGCCCGAACGGCGCCGGCAAGACCACGCTCGTACGCTGCCTGTCCACCCTGCTCGTCCCGGACTCCGGGACCGCCACCGTCGCGGGCTACGACGTGGTGAGGCAGCCCCGCCAGCTCCGCCGCACGATAGGGCTCACCGGCCAGTACGCCTCGGTCGACGAGAAGCTCTCCGGCTGGGAGAACCTCTACATGATCGGGCGGCTGCTCGACCTCTCCCGCAGGGACGCGCGGCGCCGCGCCGACGAGATGCTGGAGCGCTTCTCGCTCACCGAGGCCGCCAAGCGGCCCGCGATGAACTACTCCGGCGGCATGCGCCGCCGGCTCGACCTGGCCGCCTCGATGATCGGGCAGCCGGCCGTCCTCTACCTGGACGAGCCCACCACCGGCCTCGACCCGCGCACCCGTAACGAAGTCTGGGACGAGGTCCAGCGGATGGTGTCGGAGGGCGTGACCGTCCTGCTCACCACCCAGTACATGGAAGAGGCCGAACAGCTCGCGAGCGAGCTGACCGTCATCGACCGCGGCCAGGTCATCGCCAACGGCAAGGTCGACGAGCTCAAGGCCCGGGTCGGCGGCCGCACCCTGAAGATCCGCCCGGTGGACCCGGCCGACCTGCCCGCCATGGCCGGCGCGCTGCGCGAAGCCGGTCTCGACGGCATCGCCGGCTCGACCGTCGTCCCCGACGAGGGCGTGCTGTACGTCCCGATCCTCAGCGACGGCCAACTGACCGCGGTCGTCGGCCTGCTGGGCGCGCGCGGCTACGGCATCACCCACATCGGAACCCATCTGCCCAGTCTGGACGAGGTGTTCCTGGCCATCACCGGCCAGAAGGCGACCGTGTCCGACGCGACTCCCGAGGAGGTCGCCGCATGAGCACCACGACCACACAGCTCACCAAGTCCCCCGTCGACGCCCCGGGCCCGGCGCCGGTGCGCGGCGCTCCCGCCGACGAGGGCCGGATCGGCCCCCGGGCCAACCTCCGCCACATCGGCGCCCTGGTCCGCCGCAACGCGCTGCAGATCAAGCAGGACCCGGAGTCGATGTTCGACGCCGTCCTGATGCCGATCATCTTCGTCCTGCTGTTCGTGTACGTCTTCGGCGGCGCGATCTCCGGCAAGGGCAACAACGAGGCGTACGTCAACTACGTCGTGCCCGGCCTGATGGCGATGATGGGCATGAACATCTCCATGGCCGTCGGCGTGGGCATCAACGACGACTTCAAGAAGGGGGTCATGGACCGGTTCCGTACGATGCCGATCGCCCGGTCCTCCGTCCTCATCGCGAAGATCGTCGTCGAGATCGGCCGCATGCTGATCGCCACCGCGATCCTGCTCGGGATGGGCTTCCTGCTCGGCCTGGAGATCAAGACCTCGGTCCTGGACCTGTTCGCCGCGATCGGGCTGTCCGTGGTGTTCGGCGCCTCGCTGATGTGGATCTTCATGCTGCTGGGTCTCACCATGAAGACGGCGCAGGCCGTCCAGGGAGTGGCCATGCTCGTACTGATGCCGCTGCAGTTCGGCTCGTCCATCTTCGCCCCGCCGACGTCGATGCCGGGCTGGCTGGAGACCTTCACCGACTACAACCCGCTGTCGAACCTCGCCGACGCGGCGCGGAACCTGATCAACGGCGGTCCGGTGGCCGAGTCGGTGTGGATGACGCTCGGCTGGGCGCTGCTGATCACAGTCGTCACGGCGCCGCTCGCGGTCGCCAAGTTCCGCAAGAAGACCTGAGCCGGGCCGTACGGACGGGAGCCGTACGGACGGGGGTCTCAGGACTCGGCGCGCTGTCTGATCGCGTCGGCGCTGTCGAGCAGGGCGGCGGCCTCCCCGACGGAGAGGCCGCCGCCCTCGGCGTACGCCGCTTCGAAGGCCGGGTCGCCGAGCGCGGAGCGGGCGAACCGGGTGGCGCGCTCCAGGTTCTCCCGCTCCAGCGGTGCGAGCGGATGTCCCGGCGGCAGGAGGTTCGCGGAGGCGCCCAGGAGCCGGGCTCCGGTCGTCGCGCGGGGGCCGCCGAGGCCGGTCAGGGCCCAGGCCGCGGTCACCAGATGGACGGCGGGCATCTGCGGGGCCACCATCATCGACAGCGTGCTCCTGGACCGCTCCAGGGCCTCCCGGGAGCGCGTCAGCGCGGACGCGTACGCGCCGTCGAGGTTGTCGAGCCACCCCAGGCGGCCCAGGGTGAAGCCCTCGAAGAGGGACAGCGTCTCGGAGCTGAACTCCCCCAGCCGGGTGGTGAGATGGGCGCGGGCCTCATTGGTGCGGCCGCTGCGGCCGAGCAGGATCGCGAGGAAGATCCGAGCGGCGAGGGCCGGCTCGTGGCCACGGGCCGGTCCGGATGCCAGGATCTGCCGCAGGATCGCCTCGCGGTGCTGCGGGGCGCCGGAGCACGAGCCGGGCACGGCGCAGATCGTCGCGGACGGCGGCGATGTCCTCCTCGCGTCCGAGGAAGCTCGTGAGCCGTGCACGGAGGTTGCCGGGGATGGGCTGGGGCCCGGGCGCGGGCCGGAGGGCGCCGGATGCGGCGTCGGGGCCGGCGGCAGCGGGGCCGGCCGGGCGGCCCCCGGCCGCCCGGCCGGCGCGGCCACGGGCGCCACCGAGGCCGGCTCCGAGGCCGGCTCCGAGGCCGGGGAGAGGAGCTCCGCGTGGAGTGCTCGCAGGGCGGGGGAAGGCGGCGTGCCGAGGTGGGTGGAGAGGACGCGGCGGACGGTGTCGTACGCCAGAAGCGCCTCCGCCGCCCGGCCCGTGTCCCGCAACGCCCGGATGCGGAGCGCCTGGAGCGGTTCGTCGAGCGGGTGGGCCTCGCAGAGGGCGATCAACTCCGGGAGCGCCGAGGCCGCCTCGCCGAGGGCCAGGGCGGCCCCGAGGCGGGCGCGGCGGGCGTCCAGGCGGCGGGCCTCCCAGCGCACCGCCTCCGTCGCACGGTCCGGCAGGTCGGCGAGCGCGGGCCCCCGCCACAGTCCGAGCGCCTCGTCGAGGAGGGCCGCCGCCCGGCCCGGGTCGCCCGCGTCGAGCGACCGTACGCCCTCCGTCACCAGCCGTTCGAAACGGTGCCCGTCCACGTCGTCCGGGCCCACGGCCAGCCGGTAGCCGCCCTCCGCCGAGACCACGGCCTCTCGTCCGAGCACCCGGCGCAGCCGCCCCACCAGCGCCTGGAGCGCTGCGGTCCCGTCGGCCGGCGGGTCGCCGTCCCAGACCTCGTCGACGAGTACGGCGACCGGGACGGTCCGGCCCGCCCGCAGCGCCAGTACGGTCAGCAGGGCCCGGAGCCGGGGCCCGCCGACCGCGACGGACGTGCCGTCGGCGGTGTGGACCCGGACCGGGCCGAGGACGGAACCGCGCACAGGGCCTATTCTCCGTGAGCCGGGGATCACCTCAGGAACTCACCCCCGCCCCGGCACGTTCCCCGCACACACCCGCCGCGCCCTCAGGGAGCCCCACCGATGTCCACGGCCACCACCCGCAGCCACGAGCGCAGGATCAGCCCGGTCTTCCTGGCGATCCTCGCCGTCATGGCGGTCACCGGCTGGGCCGTGTGGACCGACTTCGCGGCCTCACCCGGGCTCGCGATCTTCCTCTTCGTGACCTCGGCCTGGATCGTCTCGCTCTGTCTGCACGAGTACGCGCACGCCCGCACCGCCCTGCACGGCGGGGACATCACGGTCGGCGCGAAGGGCTACCTCACGCTCAACCCGCTCGCGTACACCCATGCCGTGCTCAGCATCGTCCTGCCCGTGCTCTTCGTGATCCTGGGCGGTATCGGCCTGCCGGGCGGCGCGGTCTTCATCGAACAGGGCCGGATCCGGGGCCGCTGGAAGCACAGCCTCATCTCGGCGGCGGGCCCGCTCACCAACGTCCTGTTCGCGATCGTGTGCACGGCGCCGTTCTGGCTGGACGCGCTCGACGGCGTCCCGCCCGCGTTCCGTTACGCGCTCGCCTTCCTGGCGTTCCTCCAGGTGACCGCGGCGCTCCTGAACTTCCTGCCGGTGCCGGGCCTGGACGGCTACGGCGTGATCGAGCCCTGGCTCTCGTACAAGGTGAAGCGGCAGATCGAGCCGTACGCGCCCTACGGCTTCTTCGTCGTGATCGCGCTGCTGTTCGTGCCGGCGGTCAACGGCGCGTTCTTCGACACGATCGACGCGCTGATGCGGGCGCTCGGCGTGCCGGAGCTCTCCCGCTACTGCGGCTCGGACCTCTACCGCTTCTGGCAGGAGACGCCGGAGATCTGCCAGGCCGCCTAACAGGCCATCT
This sequence comes from Streptomyces sp. NPDC003027, assembly GCF_053591435.1. NCBI lineage: Bacteria > Bacillati > Actinomycetota > Actinomycetes > Kitasatosporales > Streptomycetaceae > Streptomyces > Streptomyces sp. NPDC003027. The sequence continues at coordinate 341,483 of NZ_JBSFTU010000001.1, read as the reverse complement.
CATTTGGCTGTTCAACCGAACGTGCGCCGGTAGGTCTGCGGGCTGACGCCGGTGGTGCGTTTGAAGCGGTCACGGAAGGTGGTGGGTGAGCCGAAGCCGACCTGGCTGCCGATGCGCTCCACGGAGTGCTCCGTGGTCTCCAGCAAGTGCTGTGCCTGGCGGATGCGGGCTCGGTGGAGCCACTGGAGCGGCGTGGTGCCGGTCTGGTCGCGGAAGCGCCGGATCAGGGTTCGGGTGCTGGTTCCGGCCCGCTCGGCGATGTCGGCAAGGGTGAGGTCGCGGGCCAGGTTTTCCTGGAGCCAGGTGAGCAGCGTCTCAAGCTCGGAGCCCTGCGGTGTGGGTGCGTGGTCGTGGACGATGAACTGCGCCTGCCCGCCCTCTCGTTCGAGAGGCATCACCGACAGGCGGGCGGCGTCTGCGGCGACGGCCGAGCCGTAGTCACGGCGGATCATGTGCAGACACAGGTCCATGCCCGCCGCGGCGCCGGCCGAGGTGAGCAACTGGCCGTTGTCGACGTAGAGGACGTCCGGGTCGACGTCGAGGTCCGGGTGGGCGGCAACCAGCAGACCGGCCGCGCGCCAGTGGGTCGTGACGCGCAGTCCGTCGAGGAGCCCGGTCTCAGCCAGGGGGAAGGTGCCCACGCAGATGGAGGCGATCCGGGTGCCGTCGGCAGCGGCCGACCGCAGCGCGTCGTGCACGGCGGGAGGGAGTGAGGCGGCGAGATCGGCGACGCCCGGCACGATGATCGTGTCCGCGCCCTGAAGGCCCTCCAGGCCCCAGGGGGCACGCAGGGTGAAGGCTCCGGCGTCGATCTCGTCGCGCTCGGCGCACACCCGTACCTGGTAGCCGGGCCGCCCGTCGGGCAGGCGGGCCCGGGAGAAGACCTCGATCGGGGTGGACAGGTCGAACGGGATCACCTGATCCAACGCCAGCACGGCAACCGTATGCATGGCCAGAACTTACCTCCCCACCAGCTTGACGGACCTGGGCCGCCCTTCCGGAAGGCCCACGTCATCGCAGTCCGCACGCTTGAAGAAAGGGTTGGCACTATTCCGTTGCAACCTGTCACTAGTGCCACTGGGCGAGCACCCAGGAAGCCGGTTGACTTCGGAGCGTCCCGATGGAAATCGACGCCGAAGGAACCCCACACATGCACACCCAGGTCGTCCTGTTCGATGGCTTCGACCCGCTCGATGCCATTGCCCCCTACGAGGTCCTGTACGCCGGCGGCTCGGCGACGGACGGCGCGGTGACCGTCGAGCTGGTCACCGCGGAGGGCCCTCGTCCCCGCGAGCATGTTTCCCGCAACGCCGCGCCCTCGCCGATGCCTGACTGGTCGCCTCGATCCTGCTGACCGCGACGGCCGCCAGCGTACTGACACTCCTGATCCCGCCCACCCGGGACCGCGCTCTGGCCGAGACGTCGGCGCTCGCGCTGCGAAAGCTCGACCGCGGCGATTCGGCCCGCCTCAGGAGGAAGAAGACATCCCCTCATGAACCTTGTGTCACCAGTGATCGTCGGCATCATCTACTGCCTGCTGATGTCCCTGATCAAAGAACCGCACCGACGCCACTTCAACGCGATCATGGTGGGCGGAGCCGGCGCCGCCTATCTGAGCGGGGGCGGCTTCGGCCCGTGGGAGCTCCCATTCGTCGCACTCACGGCCTACGTCGCCTACCGCGGCCTGGACTCCTGGGCCTTCATCGGCGTCGGCTGGCTGCTCCACACGGCCTGGGACATGGCCCACCACCTCAAGGGCAATCCGATCCTGCCGTTCCACCACGACGCGTCTCTGGCATGTGCCATCTGTGATCCGGTCATCGCCCTCTGGTGCTTCCGCGGAGGACCTTCCCTGATCGCGCTCGTCCGCCGCCGCCGGTTCCGGTCCGGCCGGACAGCGGTCCACGCGCACGATCACGTCTCGGCCCCCTCCTGACCGGACCGCACCGGCACCCGACGGTCAGCCTGAAGCCGGAAGCCGCCCCCGCCTCTTTAAGCCCGCGTCCCGGTCTGCGCGGCGGTCTCTCCCTGGGCCTTCGCGCGGCGGATGTAGTACCAGGCCATGTTGGAGGAGAGACCGGCCAGGAGCACCCAGACGATCCCGAGCCAGCTGCCCGCGACGAAGGAGACGACGGCCGCGGCCACGGAGAGGGCGCAGACGGCGAGGGCGTACAGAGCGAGGCGGGGCATGGGGGTCGGCTCCTGTCCGGGTACGGCTGATCGTGCCCGTCCAGTGTCCCCCATGCCGGGAACCGCTCGTACGTCCGCGTCGCTCAGACGTCGGTGACGCGCAGGCCCGCGTGGGCCTTGTACCGGCGGTTGACGGAGATCAGGTTGGCGACGAGCGACTCGACCTGGTGCGCGTTGCGCAGGCGGCCGGCGAAGACGCCGCGCATGCCGGGGATGCGGCCGGCGAGCGCCTGGACGATCTCGACGTCGGCGCGCTCCTCGCCCAGGACCATCACGTCGGTGTCGATCTCGTCGATCGAGGCGTCCTGGAGCAGGACGGCGGAGAGGTGGTGGAAGGCGGCGGCGACCCGGGAGCCGGGCAGCAGCGCGGCGGCCTGCTCGGCGGCGGAGCCCTCCTCGGGCTTGAGGGCGTAGGCGCCCTTCTTGTCGAAGCCCAGCGGGTTGACGCAGTCGACGACCAGCTTGCCGGCGAGTTCGTCCCGCAGCGCCTCCAGGGTCTTGGCGTGCCCCTCCCACGGCACGGCGACGATCACGATGTCGGCGCGGCGGGCGCACTCGGCGTTGTCGGCGCCCTCGATGCCGAGACCGAGCTCGCCGGCGGCGGCCCGGGCGCGGTCGGCCGCGCGGGAGCCGATGATCACCTTCTGGCCGGCCTTGGCGAGCCGGTAGGCGAGGCCGCGGCCCTGGTCGCCGGTGCCGCCGAGGACGCCGACGACGAGTCCGGACACGTCGGGCAGATCCCAGGGGTCCTTGGGCGCGGTGGTGGGGTTCGAGGAAGTCATGGCCCCGACATTACTGGCCGGTCGTCGCGGAGGACCGGCCGGTGGTTCCGCTCCGTCTCCCCCTCCCCGGTCCCCTGTCCCCTTCCCGCTCCGAGTCCCTTCCCGGTCCGTGTTCCGTACGGGGGAACCCTCGGCAACCGCCCGCGCGGGAGGCCCCGGCTGCGGCAGGATGCGGACCCATGGATGCCGTTCGCGTCGCGTTGCTGCGGGAAGTGCTCGCCGGGACCGAGTGGCCGAGGGCGGCCCGGCGGTTCGCGGCGTCGCTGCGGTCCTCCGTCGTGCCGCACGGCGGCGGACTGCTGCTGGTGGGGACGGAGGAGTACGAGCCGTGGCACCTGGCGGCGCATCTGGTCGACGAGGCCGCCTGGTCGGGGCTGTCGGAGCTGGTGCCGACGCTGGTACGGCACCGGGTGCGGCCGGGGGACCCGCCGCACCTGGCGGTCGGGCTCGGGCGGCTGGAGTCGGCGGGGCGGGGGGCGACGCTGCTGATGGTGGCGCCTGAGCGGCCGGGCGCCCGGGTCCTGGAACGCGTCCACCACGCCCGCCGGGCCGGGGCGACGGTCCTGTCCCTGGACGACGGCGACCCGGAGGTGCACGGCCTGGCCCACGAGGCGCTGACGGTGGACGAGGCGGCGGAGGTCGACCTGGACACGGTCCAGCACCTGGTCAGCGCCGCGGCCGGCGAGAACAGCCTGCCCTCGCCCCGTGGCCGCAGCCGCTTCCGCGACCGGCTCTCCCGGCTGGCGGACCATCTGACGGCCCCGCCGCCGCCCCGCTGGTAGGCAGGCCGGTGACGGGCCCGTAATTCGATTGCACCGCCTCGGCGCCGCGCCGAGCATGGCCCTTCGTGACCTCGACGCCCTCGCCGTCCCCCTCCCCCGAAAGCGCCTCGAAGCTCTTCGCGAAGTGCTCGTCCGTGCTGCCCGATCCCGCTCCCTGGCGGTCGTCGGCCGACTTCCGGCTGCTGTGGGTCCAGGGCCTGGTGACGTACTTCAGCAGCTTCATGGCGCTGATCGCGCTGCCGCTGCAGGTGAAGGAGCTGACCGGTTCACCGTTGGCCGTGGGGGCGATGGGGGCCGTCGAGCTGGTGCCGCTGGTCGTGTGCGGACTTTACGGCGGCGCGCTCGCCGACGCGGTCGACCGGCGCAAGGTGATCGTCGCGACCGAGGCGGGTCTCGGTGTGCTCGCGCTGGTCCTGCTGCTCAACGCGGTGCTGCCGTCCCCCGCGCTCTGGCCGCTGTACGTCGTGGCGGCCGGCGTGTCCGCCCTGGCCGGGCTTCAGCGGCCGGCGCTCGACTCGCTCATGGCGCGGATCGTGCCGCACGAGCAGCAGACGGCCGCGGCGGCGCTGAACTCCTTGCGCTGGCAGATGGGAGCGATCGCCGGCCCGGCGCTCGCGGGGCTCGTGGTGACGTACGCCGGACATGCGGCGGCGTACGGGGTGACGCTCGTCGGCTTCGCCGTCTCCGTCCTGCTCTGCCGCCGGCTCTCCCCCGCACCGCCCGCGCACGACGCCGAGAAGCCCTCCCTGCGCGGCATCGCGGAGGGCGCGCGCTACGCCTGGTCACGGCCGGTGCTGCTCGGCACGTACGCGATCGACCTGGCGGCGATGTTCTTCGCCTTCCCGAACACGATCTTCCCGTTCCTCGCGGACGAGCTGGGCGCGGAGTGGTCGCTGGGGCTGATGTACGCGGCGGGGTCGGTCGGATCGCTCGTGCTCGGTCTCACCAGCGGCTGGACGTCGAGGGTCCGCAGGCACGGGCTGCTCGTGGTGTGCGGCGCGGCGGGCTGGGGTCTGGCGATCGCCGCCGCGGGCTGGTTCTCGAACGTGTGGCTGGTCCTGCTCTGCCTGGGCTTCGCGGGCGCCGGCGACATGCTCAGCGGCCTGGGCCGCGCGACGATCTGGAACCAGACGATCCCGGAGGAGCTGCGCGGCCGGCTGGCCGGCATCGAGGTCCTCTCGTACAGCGTCGGGCCTCAGCTCGGTCAGGTCAGGGCGGGTGCCATGGCGGGCTGGACGGGCACCCGGGCGGCGGTCTGGTCGGGCGGTGCGGCCTGCGTCGCCTCGGTCGGCCTGCTCTGTCTCGTGCTGCCGAAGCTCCTCACGTACGACTCCGAGAAGGACGAGGACGCGCTGCGCCACCAGGCCCGTCAGCGGGCCCGGCGCGCGGAGCGGGACGGAGCCGAGACGGCCGGGTCCGGGGCGGAGTCCCCGGCCTGACCCCCGGCCCCCGGCTCCCCGCTCCGGGCCTGACACCCGGCCCCCGGCTCCTGTCTCCCGGCCTCATGGCCCGCTCCGGCCTCCGCCCGGATCGCCGAGCCGGTCCCCTACTCCTGCGCCGCGTCCGGCTTCGGGGCGTCGTGCCACTTGGGGTCGTTCTCCCACTCCAGGTTGCGTTCCCGAGCGGTCTCCATCGCGTGGGAGGCCTCCTCCCGGCTGGTGTACGGGCCGAAGCGGTTCTTGGCCGGGCACTCGGGGCCCTCCTCGACCTTCCTGTGCTCCAGGCAGTAGTACCACTCGCCCGGTTTGCCCACCGCGCGCTTCTTGAACAGGGCCATCGTCGGCTCCTTCCTCTGTCGCCATGCTGCCCCAGACGCGGTCGTTAGACTCGCTGACATGTCTGGCCAGTCGCTTCTCGTACCCGGGGAACTCTCCCCCCACCGCTCCGTTCCCGGAGCCATCCGCCGTCCCGAGTACGTCGGAAAGCCGGCGCCCGCCCCGTACAAGGGGCCCGAGGTGCAGGATTCCGACACCATCGAGCGGATGCGGATCGCCGGCCGCATCGCCGCCCGGGCGATGGAGGAGGCCGCCAAGCACATCGCGCCCGGCGTGACCACGGACGAACTGGACCGGGTCGCGCACGAGTTCATGTGCGATCACGGGGCGTACCCGTCCACGCTCGGCTACCGCGGCTTCCCGAAGTCGCTCTGCTCCTCGGTCAACGAGGTCATCTGCCACGGCATCCCCGACTCGACCGTCCTGCGGGACGGCGACATCGTGAACCTCGACGTCACCGCGTACATCCACGGCGTCCACGGCGACAACAACGCCACCTACCTCTGCGGCGATGTCGACGAGGAGTCGCGGCTGCTCGTGGAGCGGACCCGGGAGTCCTTGAACCGCGCGATCAAGGCCGTCAAGCCGGGCCGCCAGATCAACATCATCGGCCGGGTCATCGAGTCGTACGCCAAGCGCTTCGGATACGGCGTCGTGCGCGACTTCACCGGGCACGGCATCAACTCGTCCTTCCACTCCGGGCTGATCATCCCGCACTACGACTCCCCGCACGCCACCACCGTGATCCAGCCCGGCATGACGTTCACGATCGAGCCGATGCTGACGCTGGGCACGCACGAGTACGACATGTGGGACGACGGCTGGACGGTGGTGACCAAGGACCGGAAGCGGACCGCGCAGTTCGAGCACACGCTGGTCGTGACGGAGACCGGGGCCGAGATCCTCACGTTGCCCTGACGCGTTCGCGGGGTAGCGTTTTTACCGACAGGCAGTCGGGAACCATGGACTTACTAAGCCTAAGCAGCAGGATCGGAGCAAGGTTCCCGTCCCATCGGTCACCGGCCCCGGAGGCACGCCTTGGACACGCCCTTCTCGACGCTCATCCGCACGGCCTCGCACGAGCAGCACACCGAGGCGGAGACGTCGACCTTCATGAGCGACCTCCTCGGCGGACGGCTGGCCGTGGACGCCTACGCGCGGTACACGGAGCAGCTCTGGTTCGTCTACCGCGCCCTGGAGCAGGGTGCCGAGGCGCTGGAGGACGACCCGGTCGCCGGGCCCTTCATCCAGCCGGAGCTGTTCCGCACCGCCGCCCTGGAGCGGGACCTCGCCCATCTGCGCGGCCCGCACTGGCGCGCCGGTCTCTCCCCGCTGCCCGCGACGGCCGCGTACGCCCAGCGGGTGGCGGAGTGCGCGCGCGAGTGGCCCGCCGGATATGTGGCGCACCACTACACCCGGTATCTGGGCGACCTCTCCGGCGGCCAGATCATCCGCGACAAGGCGGAGCGGACCTGGGGCTTCGCGCGCAAGGGCGACGGGGTCCGCTTCTACGTCTTCGAGGAGATCGCCAATCCGGCGGCCTTCAAGCGGGGCTACCGCGAGCTGCTGGACCGGGTGAACGCGGACGACCTGGAGAAGCAGCGGATCATCGACGAGTGCAAGCGCGCGTTCGACTTCAACGGCGCGGTGTTCCGGGAGCTGGGCAGCGAGTTCCCGCTGACCGCGTGAGGAGACGCGCCGGCCGGTTCGGCCGGTGACCGGAATCGCGGGCGGCTCAGCCCGTGAGGGGACGGGCGGCCCGGTTCAGGCCGTGAGGGTGACGGTCCGCTCCAGGCGGACGCGGCCGCCGAGTTCGATCACGCCGTCGGGGCCGGGGGCGGTCAGGATCTGCGACCCACGGCCCTGCGTGATGTTCAGGGCCCGGCCCAGCTCGGCCGCCAGCAGAATCGCCGCCGCGCCCGTGGCCTCGTCCTCGTCGATGCCGTCCCCGCGCCCCGGGAACCCCCGCGCCCTGACGCGGCCGGCCGCCTCGTCCTCCCAGGCCCAGGCGTAGATCCACGTGCCCGGCTCGGGCACCTCCAGCGCGTCGACCTCCGCGGCGGAGCCGTAACGCCGCAGGACGCGCGGCGGCGCCCACTCGGCCCGGGCCTCGATCCAGGTGAACTCGCCGTCGCCGCGCACCCACACCTCCCCCGCCGGCGGACGGACGACCTCCAGGTCGAGCAGCCAGGCCGCGCCGACCAGGGGGTGACCGGCGAACGGCAGCCGCAGGCCCGGCGTGTAGATGTCGACGCTCCCTCGCTCGGGATCGTCCACGAACACGGTCTCGCTGAACCCGAGTTCCTTGGCGAGCGCCTGCCGGGACGCCTCGTCGGGGTGGCCGCGACCGTCGCGTACGACACCGAGAGCGTTGCCGTACCGGCCGTCGCCGGCGCAGAAGACGCGCAGGACGTCGATGTGGGTGGCGGCGCGGTCACGGGCGGTCGTGTTCATGGCGGAATTCAAGCATCCGAAGCGTCCCGCTCGTCGGCTCCGCCCGGAATCGGCCGTCGCGAGGTCACGGTGTGGGCGCACTGTCGGGTCCCGGCGCACGCCCTGTTCGCGGCCCCGGTAGGGTCGGGTCGTCCGTGCGGGGCGAGCGGGTCGAGGGGCAGAAGACAACCGATGAGAAGGCTGGGGCGGCGGCGACCGCTGACGGCGGTCGTGGCGACGACGGTGCTGGCACTGACGGCTAGCGGCTGCGTGACGGTGCACGGCGAGCTGGAGCTGCTGCCGGCGGCGACGAGAGCCGAGGCCGAGCAGGCGCTCGCGGACTTCACGGTCGCCTACAACAAGGCGGACAAGGCCAACGACCCCGCCCTGTCCGCGGGCCGCGTCACCGGTCCGCTCGGTGAGATCAACCAGGCGGGCCTGAAATCCCGTTCGGTCATCAGTCCGGGGAACAACGCGCGGCACCGTCCGCTGGAGCTGACGGACGTGAAGTTCGTCCTGCCCAGGAAGGCGGGCTGGCCGCGCTGGTTCGTGGCGGACACCGACTCCAACCAGGACACCGACCAGGGCCGGGGGGACAACCGCTGGCTGCTGGTCTTCGTGCGCAACGGCGCCGAACAGCTGTGGGAGGCCGCCTATCTGGCGATCCTGACGCCGGACGAGATCCCCGCGTTCAGGATGGACGGCAGCGGGTACGCGGTGCCGGTCGCCGCGGACTCCGGGCAGCTCGCGGTCGCGCCGAAGGACCTGGGCGAGAAGTACGCCGCCTTCCTCGCGGGCGGGGAGCAGGGGCAGTTCGCCGCGGGCCCGCACACGACCGTGTGGCGCGAGCAGCGACAGCGGTCGGCGAAGCGGGCGGGTCTGGCGACGCAGTACGTCGACCGGGCCGAGAACTCCGGGGACTTCGCGCCGCTGGCGCTCGCGACGCGGGACGGCGGGGCGCTGGTCTTCTTCGCGACGCGGTACTTCGAGCGGCAGACGGCCGCGCAGGGCTACCGGCCGAAGGTCGGGCCGGAGGTGAAGGCGCTGATGACCGGTGAGATGAAGAACACGGTCACCAAGGAGTGGGTGTCGAGCCAGACGGTCCTGGTGAAGCCGGCGGGCGCGGAGCGCGACGGGGTCACGATCGCGGGCCGGCTCCAGGGCGTGACGGCGGCGGTGGGTTCGTAGACCGTCCCCGGCCGCGTCCGGGAGGGACGGCCGGGAGCCGAGGCCGGCACCCGGAGCCTCGCCGCCGGGCGGCCGCACCGCCGGGCGGGCTCAGCGGCTCAGCGGCCAGGCCGACTCCTCGTCGGAGCGGCGCTCCTCCTCGGCCTGGACGGCCGCGTGGCGGGCGCAGGCGTCGGTGAGGGCTTCCAGCAGGTTCAGCGGGTCGGGAAGGGCGTGTTCGGGGCCGCGGACCCAGGCGACGGCCGGCTGCGCGTCCTCGTCACCGAGGAGCCGCGCCGGCGGTACGAGCACATAGCTGCCGCGGCAGTGCCAGCGCAGCCCCGGGTGCTCGTCCATGGTCTCGGGATGGCAGTCCAGCTCGCAGGGCCACCACTCGTCCTCGTCCTCGGGGGTGCCGCGGGTGGCGGTGAAGAAGAGCATCCGCCCGCCGTCGCCGGCGCTCTCCGCGGCCTCGGCGACCGGGCCGACCTCGACGTCCTCGGAGAGGAGCCGCCGCAGCGCGGCGCGGCCCGCCTCCAGGGGGACGTCGAGGACGTCGTGGACCATGCCGGTGGCGGTGATGAAGTTCGCCTCGGGCTCCGCGTCGGCCCAGCGCTGGATCTGGGCGCGGTCCGTGGTCGACTGGGTCTGCCAGGCGAAGGAGACCGGGTGCCGGGCGGGGGTGGGACAGCCGACGCGCTCACAGGAACAGCGGTAGCCGACGGGATACGCGGCGGGGGCGAGGGGCATTCCGGCGGCGGCGGTGGCCAGGAGGAGCGTCTCGCGGCGGTTCTCGTCGTCGGCGGCCGCGGTGCGTTTGGGGCGCCTGCGCAGCCACTGTGCGAGTTTGCTCTCCGTGCCGCGGTAGCGGCCGATACCGTCGCCCATCTATCCCCTCACACCTCATGCTCGCCCGTTCGGCTCTGCCCATGGTCCCACCATCCTGCGCTCCGGGTGACCGGACTCCGCAACCGGGGGGCGGATCCGGCGGCGGATCGGCGGTGGATCCGGGGTCAGCCTCGGGGTGCGAGTCCGCGCAGCGCGTAGTCGACGACGGTGTCGGCGTAGGCGTGGGTCAGCGGAAGCGTGCGGTGCAGCCAGCGGTGGTTCAGGGGGCCGACGAGGAGTTCGAGGGCGATCTGCGGGTCGACGGCCGGGTCGATGTCCCCGGCGGCCTGGGCGGCCTCGATCCGGCGTACGTAGTACTGGAGCTGGGGTTCCAGGAGCCGCTCCACGAACGTGGCGCCGAGTTCCGGGTTGACGATGCCCTCGGCGGCCAGGGCGCGGGAGGGGGCGTCGTAGGTCGGGTTGTTCAGCTCGTCGACGGTCGCGCGGAGCACGTGCTTGAGGTCGGCGGCGAGGTCGCCGGTGTCGGGGATCTCACTCTCCCCCTCCCCTCCGGGGGCGTCGTCGCCCCGGGCCGCCTCGTGGGCCTGGGCGGCGAGGTCGAGGAAGGCGTCGAGGAGGACGGCGGCCTTGGAGGGCCACCAGCGGTAGATGGTCTGCTTTCCGACGCCGGCGCGGGCGGCGATGCCCTCGATGGTGGTCTTGGCGTAGCCGGTCTCGGAGACGAGGGCGAGGGCGGCGTCGAAGATGGCGCGGCGGGAGCGTTCGCTGCGGCGGGAGGCGTCGGGGGCCTTGGTGTCGGACATGGAGCCAATCTAGCAGCGGACGAGACGCCACGTCTCGCCTGTGGTGGGCCAGGGGAACCCCAAGCCTGTCCGGCGCGTCAGGGCCGAGACCCACCGGACGGGCCCCGCCGGGGAACCACCCGAACGGCCCACTGCGCGGACGCCGGAGAGGGCGGACCATGGGGTCCACCTGACCCACGTCCGTGAGGAGCCCTCATTGCGCCCGACTCCGCGCGAGGCTTCGCCCCGCCGTTATCTGATGTGCCCACCCACGCACTTCAAGGTGACGTACTCCATCAACCCCTGGATGGATCCCACCAAACCGGTCGACCTGCCGCTCGCCCTGGCCCAGTGGGAGGACCTGCTGGACCGCTACCGCTCGCTCGGCCACACCGTCGAACTGCTCGACCCGCGCCCCGGTCTGCCGGACATGGTCTTCGCCGCCAACGGCGCGACCGTGGTGGACGGGCTGGTGCTCGGCGCCAGGTTCGCCCACCCGGAGCGTACGGAGGAGGCGGCGGCGCACCTGGACTGGTTCCGCGCGCACGGCTTCACGCGGGTGCGGGTGCCCGAGCACGTGAACGAGGGCGAGGGCGACTTCGCCGTGACCTCGTCGTGGATCCTGGCCGGCCGCGGCTTCCGCTCCAGTCCCCTCTCGCACGACGAGGCACAGGAGTTCTTCGGCCGCCCCGTGATCGGCCTGGAGCTGGTGGACCCGCGCTACTACCACCTGGACACGGCCCTGTGCGTCCTGGACGCCGCGCGCGACGAGATCATGTACTACCCCGGCGCCTTCTCGCCCGGCAGCCGGGCCGTGCTGGCCCGCCTCTTCCCCGACGCGCTGCTCGCGACGGACGAGGACGCGGCCGCCCTGGGCCTGAACTCGGTGAGTGACGGGCGGCACGTGCTGCTGCCGCAGGCGGCGGTGGGACTCTTCGCCCCTCTGCGGGAGCGGGGCTTCGAGCCTCTGGGCATGGACCTGTCGGAACTCCTCAAGGGCGGCGGCAGCGTCAAGTGCTGTACGCAGGAGCTGCGCTCCTGACCCCGCGACGGCGGCGCCCCGGCCTCACTCCGGAGGCCAGGCGTCGCCCCACTCCGCGTCCCGGGCCGCCTTGTACAGGGCCCCGTGCCGCTTGGTGACCGTCTCCTTGGCGAGACCCTCGGGTCCGCAGAGGTCCAGGAGGACCTGGCCCTTGCGGATCTGCGGCCTGCGGATGACCCTGGAGACCGCCGGGACAGCCGGGAACCTCGTCGCCGCGACATAGCTGAACTTCTCGTCCTCGTACGGCAGTGATCCGCCCTTCACCTGCCGGTGCAGCGACGACCTGCTCACCCGCGCCGCGAAGTGGCACCAGTCGGTGCCCGGCTGGATCGGACAGGCTCCGCTGTGCGGGCAGGGCGCCGCCACGGTCAGCCCCGCCTCGACGAGCAGCGTGCGCGCCGCGATGATCCGTTCGTAGCCGTCGGGCGTGCCCGGCTCCACGATCACGACCACCCGCGCCACCCGCGCCGCCTCGGTCACGACCGCCGCGCGGTCGGCCTCGGTCAGCTCCTTCAGGACGTACGACACCGTCACCAGGTCCGTGTCGTCGAGCCGCAGGTCGCCGCTGATCCTGGCCCGCCGCCACTCCGCGTCGAAGACGCCGTCCGCCAGCTCCCGCCCCAGGGTGAGCGCCGGCTCCGCCCAGTCGAGCACCGTGGTGCGCGCTCCCGCGTCCCAGGCCTCCGCGACCGCCCAGCTCGCCGCGCCCGTGCCGCCGCCGATGTCGGTGTGCGTGGCCGGCTCCCAGTCGGGCGCCGCGTCCCGCAGGGCGCCGAGCGCGGCCCGTACCGCCTCGAACGTCGCCGGCATCCGGTAGGCGGCGTACGCGGCGACGTCGGAGCGGTCGCGCAGGACCGGGGCGTCGGTCGGGGTGGTCCCCCGGTAGTTGGCGATCAGCCGCTCGACGGCCTGGGTGGCCTGGCGCGGCGGCAGCCCGTCGAGGAGCCCGGCGAGGGCGGCGCGCAGCGCGTCGGCGGAGGGGAGCGAGATGGCGTTCACCTCCATATTTTAGGCGGGGTCGCCCGGGGGGCGTATGCGGCGCCTGGTCAGGCGGCGTCCCGAGCCCGCCAGGGACGGCACATGCCCAGGAAGCAGGCGAGGGCGAGGGCCGCGCACACCAGCTGCACCACCGCCATCGGCACCGCCGTCGCCTCCCCCGCGATGCCCACCAGCGGCGAGGCGACCGCCCCGACGAGGAAGGAGGAGGTGCCGAGCAGCGCGGAGGCCGAGCCGGCCGCGTGCGGGGTGCGCATCAGCGCCTGCGCGTTGGTGTTGGGCAGGGCGAGGCCCATCGCCGACATCAGTACGAACAGCGCGGCGGCGACCGCCACCAGGCCCGGCTCGCCGAACACGCCGCTGGTCATCAGCACCAGCGCCACCGCCGCCAGCAGGATCACGCCGAGACCGGTTCCCAGCGCCTTGTCCAGGCTGATCCGTCCGACGAGCAGCTTGCCGTTGATCTGGCCGACGGCGACGAGCCCGACGGAGTTCAGCCCGAAGAGGAGGCTGAAGGTCTGCGGCGAGGCGCCGTAGATCTCCTGGACGACGAACGGCGAGGCGGAGATGTACGCGAAGAGCGCGGCGAAGGCGAGTCCGCCGGACAGCATGTAGCCGGTGAAGACGCGGTCCGCGAGCAGTCCGCGCATGGTCCGCAGCGCCTGGCCGACGCCGCCCGCGTGCCGGCGCTCGGGCGGCAGCGTCTCGCCGAGGAACCTCCACACCACCACGGTGAGCAGGATCCCGATGACGGTGAGGACGTGGAAGACGCCCCGCCAGTCCGTCAGCCTGAGGATCTGTCCGCCGATGAGGGGCGCGATGATCGGGGCGACGCCGGAGATCAGCATCAGGGTGGAGAAGAACCGGGCCATCTCGACGCCGTCGTACAGATCGCGGACGACCGCCCGGGCGATCACGATGCCGGCCGCGCCGGCCAGGCCCTGGAGCAGCCGGAAGGCGATCAGCAGCTCGGCGGAGGGCGCGAGCGCGCAGACGGCGGTGGCGGCGACGTACACGATCATGCCGATGAGCAGCGGGCGGCGGCGTCCCCACCGGTCGCTCATGGGGCCGACGACGAGCTGGCCGAGCGCCATGCCGGCGAGGCAGGCGGTGAGGGTGAGCTGGACGGTCGCGGCGGGCGAGGCCAGTGACTCGGTGACCTCCGGCAGGGCGGGGAGGTACATGTCCATGGAGAGCGGCGGCAGGGCCGTCAGACCGCCCAGGACGAGGGTGACGAGCAGTCCGGTGCGCCGAGCGGCGGTGACCGGGGTGGTGGCTATGTGTCCTTGCGTCGTGGTCTGGCCGCTCTCCGGCATCGACTGCCCTCCCTTTCGTTGAATCCTTGCCTATGCTCTCAGCTCGTCCGGAGTGGTCGAGACCTTTTGGGGTGGGGCATGAGCGGAACCGTGCGGTGGGGCGTGCTGGCGACGGGTGGGATCGCGGAGCGGTTCACCACCGATCTCCTGGCGATGGAGGAAGCGGAGGTCGTCGCCGTGGCGTCCCGGACGGAGGCGTCGGCGCGGGCCTTCGCCGACCGCTTCGGGATAGCGCGGGCGTACGGCTCGTGGGCCGGGCTGGCCGCCGACCCGGACGTGGACGTGGTGTACGTGGCGACGCCGCACCACGCGCACCGGGCGGCGGCCGGGCTCGCCCTGGAGGCGGGAAAGGCGGTCCTGTGCGAGAAGGCCTTCACGCTCCACGCGGGCGAGGCGGAGGAGCTGGTCCGGCTCTCCCGGGACCGTGGTCTCTTCCTCATGGAGGCCATGTGGATGTACTGCAATCCGCTGATCCGGCGGATGCGGGAGCTGGTCGCGGACGGGGCGATCGGTGAGATCCGCACCGTCCAGGCGGACTTCGGGCTGGCCGGCCCGTTCGCACCGGACCACCGGCTGCGCGACCCGGCGGTGGGCGGCGGGGCGCTCCTGGACCTCGGGGTCTACCCCGTCTCGTTCGCGCACCTGCTGCTCGGCGAGCCCGACTCCGTCCAGGCGCACGCCCTGCTCTCGCCGGAGGGCGTGGACCTGAACACGGCCATGCTGCTCGGCTGGTCGGACTCGGGGGCGTCCGCGCTGCTGTCCTGCTCGATCGTCGCGGACACTCCCGTGACGGCCTCGGTGACGGGCACGCGCGGGCGGATCGACCTCCCGCGCGGCTTCTTCCACCCGGAGCGCTTCACGCTGCACAGGGACGGCCGCGACCCGGAGGAGTACGTGGTCGAGGGCCACGGCCCCGCCGAGCGGCACTCCTTCCGGTACGAGGCGGCGGAGGTCATGCGGTGTCTCCGGGCGGGCGAGACGGAGTCCCCGCTGGTGCCGCTGGACGGTTCGGTGGCGGTGATGCGGACGCTCGACGCGGTACGGGACCGCGTCGGCGTCCGCTACCCCTCCGAACTCGCGGCTACGCGGGCTTGAGGCCCGGATTGCCCGCCTCGGTCACATACGACCCGGCGGTGGTGACCGGGGCGCCCGGGGTCGTCACCGCCGAGACCGTACGGAAGTCGGCGCGGGCGCTCTGCTCGCCGAGCGCGACCGTCACATAGCCGCGCCGCCCGTTGTAGAACCGCATGTGCGGGTTGGCGGTGGTGAGGTCGTCGTAGTTGGGGGGCCGGTCGGTGCCGTCCCTGCCGCTGCTGATGGAGGTGGTGACGATCTCGGTGCCGACGGTCCGGGACGCCGGGTCGCGGAAGTCGGCCTTGATGTCGAGGCCGTAGCAGACGTGCACGTCGCCGGTGAGCACCATCAGGTTCTCGACGCCTGCGGCGGCCGCCCCGTCCAGGACGCGCTGCCGGGACGCCGGGTAGCCGTCCCAGGTGTCCATGGAGACGGTGTAGCCGGGGGTCGGGTTGCTGCGTCGCTCGGAGAAGACGACCTGCTGGGGGACGACGTTCCACACGGCGTCCGAGGCTTGCCAGCCGTCGAGCAGCCAGCGCTCCTGGGTCGCACCGGTGAGGGTGCGGCTCGGGTCCTGGGACTCGGGTCCTGGCGGCCGCCAGCCGTCGCCGTACGCCTGGTCGGAGCGGTACTGGCGGGTGTCGAGGATGTCGAACTGGGCCAGCCGGCCGAAGGTCAGACGGCGGTAGAGCTGCATGTCGGGACCCTGGGGCTGCTGGGCTGTCCGCAGCGGCTGGTTCTCCCAGTAGGCGCGGTAGGCGGACGCGCGGCGGAGCAGGAACTCCTCCGGCGGCACGCCGTTCTCCGGGATGTCGTCGGCGTAGTTGTTCTCGGTCTCGTGGTCGTCCCAGGTGACGACGAAGGGGTGCGCGGCGTGCGCGGCCATCAGGTCGGGGTCCGACTTGTAGAGGGCGTAGCGCAGCCGGTAGTCGTCCAGGGTGAGGGTCTCCCGGTTGAAGACGGCGGGCAGCACCCGGTCGGTGTAGTTGCGGGCGCCGCCGGTGGCGTTGACGGCGTACTCGTAGAGGTAGTCGCCGAGGTGGAAGACGACGTCGACGTCCTCCTCGGCGAGGTGGCGGTAGGCGGTGTAGTAGCCGTCGTGGTACGCCTGGCAGGAGACGGCGGCGATCTTGAGTTCGGACGTCAGGGTGCCGGCGGCGGGTGCGGTGCGGGTGCGGCCGACGGGGCTGATCCAGGCACCCGCGCGGAAGCGGTAGAAGTACACCCGGTCGTGGTCGAGGAGGTTGATGGCGACGCGCAGACTGTGGTTGTACTCGGGGTGGGCGGTGGCGATGCCGCGTCGGACGATCTGGGTGAACGCCGCGTCGTGGGCGAGCTCCCACTGGACGAGGACCCGCTCGGGGGGCAGTCCGCCGCCGACCTCGAAGGGCTTGGGCGCCAGCCGGGTCCAGATGAGGACGGAGCCGGGCAGCGGGTCGCCGGATGCCACCCCCAGGGTGAACGGGTTCTCGATGATCCGGCGGCCGCGGAGCTCGGTGGCGCTCGCCGCGCCGGTGGCGGGCAGGTTGACGGCGAAGGCGAGCGCGGCGGCGGCCGCCGTGCCGGTCAGGAATCGGCGGCGGCCGAAGTGGCGGGCCGCGGCGCGGAGTTCGGGTGCGTGCTGCGATGCGGTGGTCATGTACCCCTCCCCAGACGGATGTGGTGCCCCCGGCATTGCAGCGGGGCGGCAAGGCCCCGCGTTGTCGGGTACAGAACATCCGCGTGTCGGACAGATGAGTTCCCTGTGCACCGATCTGCCGTACGCTGCCCGCCCATGAGCATCGCTGTAGTGACGGGAGCAGGTTCGGGCATCGGTCGGAGCGTGGCGCTGGCTCTCGCGGAGTCGGGCTGGTCGGTGGCGCTCGCGGGCCGGCGGGCGCCGGCCCTTGAGGAGACGGCCGCGTCCCTCTCCTCCGGAGACGCCCTGTGCGTCCCCACCGACGTGACGTCACCCGACGAGGTGGCGGCGCTGTTCGACGCGGTACGGGACCGGTTCGGCCGGGTCGACCTCCTCTTCAACAACGCGGGGACGTTCGCGGGCGGCGGGGTCCCGGTCGAGGACCTTGAGTACGAGACCTGGCGCTCGGTCGTGGACGTGAACCTGACGGGCGCTTTCCTGTGCGCACAGGCCGCCTTCCGGGCGATGAAGGAGCAGGACCCGCAGGGCGGCCGGATCATCAACAACGGCTCCATCTCCGCCCATGTGCCGCGCCCGCACTCGATCGCGTACACGGCGACGAAGCACGCCATGACCGGGATGACGAAGTCGCTGTCGCTCGACGGGCGGCCGTACCGGATCGCCTGCGGGCAGATCGACATCGGCAACGCGGCGACGGAGATGACGGCGCGCATGCGGACAGGAATCCTCCAGGCCAACGGCGAGCTGGCGGTCGAGCCGGTGATGGACGCGGCGGACGTGGCGGCGACGGTGGTGCACATGGCGGGCCTGCCGTTGGAGGCGAACGTGCAGTTCGCGACGGTCATGGCGACGGCGATGCCGTACATCGGGCGGGGTTAGGGGCTCGGACGGGGTCAGAGGCTCGGACGGGGGCGCTGTTCCGCGGGTCCCCGCGGCCGATTCCCGCGGCCGTGCGTCCCGCCGCCCACGCGCCGGTTACGCCTGGCCCGTCTCGAAGCGGACGACCTTCCCGCCGTCGACGACGAAGCGCCAGCGGGTACGCATCTCGCCCCACGTGTCGTTGCGGAAACGGGCGATGAGGACGTGCCCGTCTTCCTTCACGGACTCGATCTCCATATGGCCGCGCGAGGCGAAGATCTCCTTCTCCGTCCACTCGTCCAGGTCGCGGTCGGAGCCGTCGTCGGACATGGTGGCGCCGGGAGCCAGGGCGGCCATGAAGGCGTCGCGGTCGTTGGCGTTCAGCGCGCCCACGAAGGCGCGCACGGCTGGGTCGCTGAGCTTGTCCACGGGGATGGTCATGGGTTACCCGTACACCGGCCGACCCCGATCACCGTGGACCCCGGCCGCGAGTGTGGCGCGCGTCGGTGGACGGACTCGGCCACCTGGGCGAGCGGGGCGCCCGCCTGGCACGCTGAGCCTCATGACCGACACCTGGGACACCGTCGACCGCCTGTGCGCGTGGATCGCCGCGCACCACGACCTTCCGCCGCAGCAGGACGTCCTGTTGCGCGTTCTGAAGCTCTCGGAGGAGGTCGGCGAGGTGGCCCAGGCCGTCATCGGGGCGACAGGCCAGAACCCCCGCAAGGGCACCACGCACACCTGGCAGGACGTCGAGGCCGAACTGTGCGATGTGATCATCACGGCGATGGTGGCGCTGCGCACGCTGACACCGGAGGCGGCGGAGGTCTTCGCGGGGCATGTACGGCGGGTGGCGGAGCGGTCGCTGGAGCGGTGAGTGGAGAGCGGCGAGCGAAGAGCGGCGCTGGATCGGTGAGCCGTGAGCGGCGTTGGAGAAGCGAGCGGCGCTGGATCGGTGAGCCGTGAGCGGCGCTGGAGCGGGGAACGGCGCTGGAGCGGCGAGCGGGCGGACCGGGCCGGGGCCGGGTTGTGTCGGGGCAGCCGATTCACGCCGAATTCGCGCCGTGATCGGCATGCCGGGGTTGCACCGGCGGCCATCGGCACCGATAAATGATCGCGAGCGCTATCTTTCTTCTGCGGGGTCAGCGGGTTCCGCGCCCATCCAACGTGCGGAGGCCAGGAGTCAATGGTCAGTCAGGAGCGTGCCGAGCGGACGCGGCAGCGTCTGCTCCAGGCGGCTGCCACGGAGTTCGCGCAGCATGGGTACGGCGGCACGTCGCTCCAGCGCATCAGCAGCGCCGCGGGGGTCACCATGGGGGCGCTCACCTTCCACTTCCCGACCAAGATCGACCTGGCGGGGGCCGTGCACGCCCATGGGTCCGCCCTGACGCGGGCGGCGGTGGAACACGTCGCGGCGGCCCAGGCCGACGCCGCCGACAGCGACCACGGCAGCACCCCGGTGCTCCAGCGGGTCATCGGCGTCACGCACGCCCTGGCGCGCCTGCTCCACGAGGAGGCGACCGTCCGGGCGGCCGGCCGCCTCAGCCGGGAGCGGACGCTGGGGCAGGTCGACTGGAACGACTCCTGGCTTCCTTGTGTCGACGAACTGCTGGAGCGGGCGGGCGAGAAGAAGGAGTTGCGGGCCGGCGTGGACCCCGCGATCGTGGCGCTCCTGACGCGCTATCTGGTCTCGGGCCTGGAGGCGTCGGCCCAGCCCACCGGGGGCTGCCCGAGCCATCTGCGCAGACTCGGCGAGGTCTGGGACGTGGTGCTGTCGGGGGCCACCGGAGCCGACCGGAGAAGGCCGCGGACGCGAGACAGAGCGTGCTGAGGCACTGAGCGCCCGAGCAGCCTTGGCCCCAGGCGCCCCCCCACTCCCGCGATCACCCTCCGCGGTCAGACCGCGCTGCGGCCGCCATCCACCGGAACCGCCCCGCCCTCCGCGGTCAGACCGCGCTGCAGCCGCCGTCCACCGGAACCGCCGCGCCCGTGACGAAGGACGAGTCGTCGCTCAGCAGCCAGGCGGCGGCGCGGGCGATCTCCAGCGGTTCGGCCATGCGCCGCTGGATGGTGCGGGCGACCGCCTGCTTCTCGACCTCGGGGTACTGCTCGATGACCCCCTCCATCAACTCCGTACGCGTGGTGCCCACCACGAGCGCGTTGACCCGGATGCCCTGCTCGCCGTACTCGGCCGCGGCCGCCTTCGTCATACCGATCACGGCGTGCTTGGCCGCGACATAGGGGGCCGCGGCCCCGGTGGCGAACTGCCCCGCGATACTGGAGGTGTTGACGATGGCGCCGCCGCTGTTCCCGGCGAGCATCACCGGAATCTGCTGGCGCAGGCAGTTCCACGTGCCCCGTACGTTGACGTCCATGATCTGGTCGTAGACCTCCTCGGGCAGCTCGTGCAGCCTGGCGCCCGCCGTCCCCCAGCCCGCGTTGTTGAACGCGGCGTCCAGGGAACCGAAGGAGTCGACGGCGGCGGCGACCACTTCCCGTACGTCCCGCACCGATGTCACGTCCCCCGGGCAGGCCAGGGCCCGCCCTCCCGCGGCGGTTATCTCACCGGCCAGCGCCTTGAGCGCGTCCTCGCGGCGTGCCATCAGCACCACCGCCGCGCCCTGCGCGGCGACGTACCGGGCGGTGGCGGCGCCGATCCCGCTCGACGCCCCCGTGATCATGACGGTCCTGTCCTTCAGCACTGCGCATCCCCTCCCTGTCACTTCGGACCACCCCGCTCGGTACCGGCGTGGAGACCCCGGCGCCTTCCCCCGACAGCCGTGCGTCAGCCGAAGAGTCCGGCGTGGTCCGCGGCCCATGCGGCGAAGGTCGCCGGTGGCCGTCCGATCAGTCGCTCCAGTGTCCCGTCGCCGCGGCCGGCCGCTCCTCCGGCCCGCCGCCGGGCGCCCTCCAGCAAGGCCTGGGCGATCCGGTCGCCGTAACGCCGGCTCCATCCCTCCCTCGCCTCCTCCTCGGTGATCTCCTCGAACACCAGCCGTCGGCCGAGGACTTCGGAGAGCGCGTCGGTCTGCTCGCGCGGCGAGAGCGCCTGAGGGCCCGTCAGCGCGTAGACCTGGGAGGCGTGCCGGGGTTCGGTCAGCGCCCGCACCGCCACCTCGGCGACGTCGCGGGGGTCCACGCAGGCGGTGCGCGCGTCCCCGCCGAGGGACCGCACCACGCCCTTCTCACGGATCGACGGCGCCCAGGCGAGGGCGTTGGACATCGGCGTACGGATGCGCAACACGGTCCAGGACAGGCCGCTCTCGCGCAGTGCCTCCTCGCTCCGCAGGTTCCAGCGGGCGACCAGATCGTCGGCGCCCGGGTCCGCGACGCCGAGCCAGGAGAGCTTCACGGCGTGCCGCACCCCGCCGGCGCGGGCGGCGGCCAGGATGTTCTCGTCGTCCTCGGGGCGCAGCGGGTTCGCCGTCACGACGAAGACCGCGTCGGCCCCGTCGAGCACCTCGCGCAGCCCGTCGCGGTCCTGGTAGTCACCCTGGACGACCGTTCCGGCGAGTCCGAGCGCGGCGGCCTTGTCCGGGTCCCGCACGAACAGGGTCGGGGTCGCGGGTCCGGGCTCCCGGGCCGCGAGGAGTCGTGCCACCTGGCGCCCGACGGCTCCGGTGGCCCCGGTGACGACGATCTTCGGATGCGCCGCGCCGGAGGACGCGGCGGGGGCGCGAGTCACTCGGACTTCCCCCGTGAGTCGTCGAGTTCGAGACGCTTCATCGCGCTCGGTGTGGCGATGGTGGGCAACAACACGTTCCACATCTCTCTCACTCGCTCGGGCAGATCCTCACGGCCGCTCTCCAGATGGGCATGCATCTGCGCGCCCGTACAGGCGTTGACGACCAGCCGCGCCACCGGGACGACATCGACGTTCGCGCGGACCTCGCGTTCGCGCTTGGCGAGAGCGAGGTCCTGGGCCATCACCTCGGTCCACTGCTGGTGCGAGTTCTCCGCGGGGCCGACGAAGGAGTCCTGCTCCATGACAAGACGGGCACCAGCCAACAGGAAAGGATCATCGAGGAGTCGGTGCGCCCAGGTCAACGTGACGTCGATCGCATGCTGGAGCCCGTGGGACGGATGGGGCGGTGTCACCCGGGCGGGCTGGTCCCGCACGATCTCGCGCGCGAGGGCTTCCTTGCTCTCGAAGTGGAAGTACATCGCCCCGAGCGTCAGCCCGGCCCGCTGCGTGATCTTCGTGACGCTCGCGCCGGAGAACCCGAGCTCCGCGAAGACCTCGGCGGCGGCGCGGGCGATGACCGCCCTCGTGCGAGCGGCGCGCTCCTGCTTGATCTCCCGCTTGCCCATCAGGTCGGCCATGGACGGCTCCTTCTTCACTCGAGAAAAAGAATAATCTCTCTTATGGTCATGACGCCGACGGCTTCGGGCCGTCCTGACGTCACGTCAACATCCTTACGGAGGAACCCGATGGCTCCGCGCACTCTGCACAGAATCGTCGATCTCGATCCCCGCTCCGCCGCCCCCGAGCCTGCCTCTGCACCTGACGTCGCGCGGTACGTGGGCAAGGTCGACCTCGCCGAGGTGCTCGTCACCGGGTGGCGCCGACTGGGCGACCTGACAGACTTGGTGACGGTTCACTGGCCGCGCCATCACGACTTCTACGCGCCCGCGCCGCACGGTTACGGCCTCATGCTGTTCACCGAGAGCGTCCGCCAGGCCCTGGCCGTGGCCAGCCACGCGGGGCTCGACATACCCGTGGGCCACCGGATGGGCTGGGAGACGCTGTCGTGCGCGGTGGCGCCGGACGCCCTGGGCACCGGACCGGGCCCGGCCGCCGTGGAGTTGACCGTCACCCATGAGACCGTCGCCCGCCGCAGGTCCGGCCTGGTCCGGCTGACCGCCCAGGTGCGGGCCACCCGGGACGGCGTGCACCTCGGGACCGCCCGGGTGCACTACACCGCCTATCCGTCGTCGCTGTACGACCGGCTGCGCGGCTCCCACGCCGACGCCAAGGAGGCCTTCGCCCGCGCCCTGCCGCCGGGTCCCGCGCTCGATCCCGCGCTGGTGGGCCGTACCCACGCACGCGATGTGACGCTCGCCCCCGACACCTCGCGGGGCGTGGACGGCGCGCGGCGACGGTGGATGCTGCGGGCCGACACCACCCACTCCGTCCTCTTCGACCACCCCCACGACCACATACCCGGCATGGTCCTGCTGGAGGCGGCGAGCCAGGCCGTCCAGGCCGACGCGGCACCGGCGCGCGTGGTCCCGATCGCGCTCGACACCACGTTCTACCGCTACGTCGAGTTCGACCTGCCGTGCACGATCGTCGCGGGCGGGGCGGAGACCGGGGACGCGGGGCTCCGCCGCCAGCTCGTCAGCGGAATCCAGGACGGGGAGACGGTCTTCACGACTGAGGTCACCAGCGTCATGGCGGACGATCTCTCCGTCACCGAGTCACGGCAGGACCGGACCACGCTCGCCTGAGGCGCGCGTCCGAGGGGGAAGGCGAGTCGGCGGCGACTCCGACGGGGGCACCCGGCGACGGCCGGGTGCCGAGGGGGAGGGGCCCCTGACCTGCCGTTTCGCGGGTCAGAAGCCCTGAGGGGCAGACGAGTCGGGCTGTACGCCGGGGACTGTCGGCGCAACGCTATGACCTGCACAAACGTGCAGGGATGGTGCTTCCGTGGCTACTTTGACGGCTACGTAACAAGACATCCCCGCCCGGATCGGCCCGGACGGGGACGTCGTCGCTTCTGAGATTCAGACGGTCCCTTCGATGCGTTCGAAGATGTCCGCGTCCGTCTCCCGCTGCCAGACCGGCAGGTCGGACCAGTCGGCAACATATCCGGGCTTCGGGTCTTCGAAGTGCCTGAACATCTGGGCGGTCCAGCAGATCGCGACGAATCGGCCCTTCTGCTCGCGGGTGAGCCTCGCCGCATGCCCGCCGCTGACCTCGATGAAGTCGCGCACCTGCCCGTACACGGCGGTGGCCGCTTCGCGCTCCCACGCGGGCGTGTCGTCCCACGGCGTGACGTAGCCAGGCTTGGGCTCGCCGGGGTAATGCTTGTTCACACCGTCGATCCACGCCTCGCGGAAGATCCGGCCGTCATTCATGCGCGTGTCCCTCTCGTCATGCGGTGCGCGGAAGCGCCGCGATTCGGTGATCAAGAGTCGAGACTCGGTCATCGGACATGAGCGGGGCAAGACGCCCCCGAAGCCCGTCCAGCTTCTTGCCGATGAATCCCGAATTCGACCGGTCGGCCAGTCCGAGTGCTTGCTCCGTGTAGTACACGACCAGGTCGATGTCCCGTCTGTGCGCCCCGAGCACGGCGAGGTCGCTCAGGACGGCAGCGCGGCGACGCAGGGACAGAGGCTGGGCAAGGGCTGCGGTGAGCGCTTCATCGGCGAGATCAGGGCGGCCCAGTTGGAGGTAGCAGGCACCTCTCTCCTCTGCCAGGCGGGAGCCGTCGAAGCGGAGCCAGCCGCCGTTATGGGAGTGAGCGCTGTCGAGGGCGTGCACTTTCTCAGCTTCGTCAAGAGCCCGGTTGCACGCATCGAGATCGCCCACGGCCGCGTACGCCTGCGCCTGGACGGCCGCGACCCAGTGACGGGTGGAGAGAGTGTCGTCGCCCCTCCGGGCGATGCGGAAAGCTGCCGCGAGCAGGGGCTGGGCAGCGTGCGCGCGGCGCGCGTACAGCTCGACGTACGCGTGGCGGGTCATGGCACAGGCCCACAGGTCGTGGTCGCCACCGGCATAGGCCGCGTGGGCGGCCAGTGTGTAGCACTGCGCGGCGTCGGTGTACCGGTTGGCGTCGAAGAACAGCTCGCCGACGAGCTGGTAGAGATCGGCCGTCATCCGACACAATCGGGACCGATCCACAGCAGTACGGGTCTCGGTCAGTCCCTTCGCCATCACATCGAGCTGTGCGCGCACCGCAGGGAAGACGACCTGCTTGGTGTCCGATAGCGCGTAGACCTGCCAGAGGCTGCGATGCAGGGCGTCCCCCGTCTCCGAGAGCGTCGACGCTGCGCGCCCTCGGGCGGCATCACCGGGATCGGGAAGTGCGACCAGCGCACCCGTAACGGCGAGCAGACCCAGGACTTCGCGGCGCTTCATGTCGTCATCATCACCATGGAGGAGGGGTGGAGCAGCGGAGAGCCCGGCTGTCTCGGCCGGCTGTTCGTCGGAGAGAAGGGCTTCCAGCTCGGGGAGGGTCACTCCCAACAGCCCTGCGATCTTCGGCCGTTGATGGGGACGCGGGGTGGCACGACCACTTTCCCAACGGACCACGGTGGACGCGGCCACCGAGAGCGCTTCTGCGAATTCCTCCTGAGAGTAGCCCCGGGCCGCGCGCCGTTCCGCAAAGTGCCTTCGCCTCGACGTCATAGGTCTCCCCTCACGAGAACCCTTTCACGCGCTCATACCCGCCACGCGCCAACGCCTGGAAAAAGCCCGGGTATTGCGCGAGGTCCGCTCTGGGAGAAGGTAACGGATCGTCGTTGACTGGTCACACGCCGCTCGGAGACCGAAGGACCCTCCGGGCGGCTCCCCACGGAGAGGAGCGACCGAGTGACAACCTCCGGACTGCCCCGCAGGAACCCTGGCGCCAGTGGCCGTACGTACACGCCGCCGGAGCCCCGGCCGGGTGCGCCGAGCCGGGCTCTTCGGGTGCGAGCGGCCGGCGGCTGGGAGAGGTTCATGCGCCGCATCGAGGCCCGGCAGGAGCCGGAGGAGTGAAGCTGGTCGGTTCCGACGGCTACGAGCACCACCCGCTCCTGAACACGCTTGTCCGTGACATCGCCTCGCGTGGGGAGGGTGTGCTCGTCGCCGTCACACACGAGCTCCACAGCCACGGCACGGTCCGCATCGCGCACATCCGGTCCGCGTCCGGAGTCGAGTGGACGACCGCGGCCGACAACATCCAGGCCGCTCGCCCCTGAGCCGCGGCCCGCAGATCGCCGTCCGCGCCTCCTGGCGCAGACGGACTCCCGCACCACACCCTTCAACCCAAGGAGTCTCATGACCACCTCTGTCGCACTCCCCTCCCCCACGCGGCCGTGGGGCGCGGGCCGACTCGCGCCCTACCCGACGGTCATCCGCCGACCCCACGCCACGGTCGCCATCGACCCCACGACGCAGCTCGGGGTGTTCCGCGACCGCGTCGGGCAGGTGGTCGAGATGGGCAAGCACGGCACCAGCTCGGGCACCGAGACCTCCACGACGACGAACTCGGACTCCCGGAACGACCAGGGTCACGATCAGGACAGCACGCAGGACTGATGACCATGACCGAGGAGAGGCCGGTTCTGGTGGCCACCGAGGCGGACGACATCACCGCCGACATGGTGATCACCGAACTCAACCGGCGAGATGTGCCGGTGGTCCGGTTCAACCCCGCCGACATGGGCGAAAACCTCACGGTCTCGGCTCGGTTCGGCACCTGCCCGGCCCCGGTGGTCGGGCAGGTACGCACCCCGTCGAGAACCGCTGATGTGACCCACGTCCGGTCGGTGTACTGGCGCCGCCCGGAATGGCCCACGTTTCCCCACCTGTCCGCTGACGACTCCCGGTTCGCGGCGGCGCAGGTCCGCTCCGGACTCGGTGGCACCCTCTTCGCCCTGGGCGGCCCTCTCTGGGTCAACCACCCCCTGCGCGTTACCGCAGCCGACTACAAGCCCGCGCAGCTCGTTCTCGCCCAGCAACTCGGCTTCACCATCCCTCCCACCCTTGTCACCAACGACCCGGACGAGGCCCGCGAGTTCGTCCAGGCTCAGGGGCAGGCGATCTTCAAGACGCTGCGATGGACCCCCTACACGCGTGACAGCGTGCCGATGACGGGATGGACCGCCCCCGTCACCCCTGACGAGATCGACGACAGCGTTCGGGTCGCGCCCCACCTGTTCCAGGCCCGCGTGGACAAAGTCGCCGACGTTCGCGTACTGCTCGTAGGCCGGCACACGTTCGCCGTACGCATCGACTCCGACCTTCTGGACTGGCGCAAGGACTACAGCGCCCTGACTTACACCGTGGAGCACCTTCCCGACCGGGTGGCCAAGGGACTGCATGCCTACCTGGACCGGCTGGATCTGGTATCGGGAAGCTTCGACCTCGCGGTCGACCGGGCGGGGGCCTACTGGTGGCTGGAACTGAATCCCAACGGACAGTGGGGGTGGCTGGAGACCGAGACTGGCCTCCCGATGTCCGCTGCCTTCGCCGACCTACTCGCACAAGGAGATCGCCGATGACCGATCCGGCATCCGAGCGACGCCGCATGGCGACCGTTCTCATGAATGAAGGGGTCCTGAAATCCCCGTGGCTGCGTGAGGCCATCGAGTCCGTCCCCCGCGAGCGGTTCCTCCGCCCGGGAATCTTCCTGGACGAGGGGCGGACCTGGCGGCCCGTCACCGCCACCGACACGAATCCGGACGAGTGGCTGAAGATCGCATACAGCGTCGACACCTTCACCACCCAGCTCGACGGCCACCTCACCGCCGACCAGGCCGACGAACCCGTAGTGGGCGTGCCCACGTCCTCCTCGACCGACCCGGCCACCGTCGTCGGCATGATCGAGACCCTGGACCTCGTGACGGGCCACCGAGTCCTGGAGATCGGCACAGGCACCGGCTACTCCACAGCCCTGATGTGCCACTACCTCAGCGAGGACAACGTCGCCACGGTCGAGGTCGACGCACAGGTGGCCGCACGCGCCGATGCCGCTCTCGAAGCCGTCGGCTTCTCGACGTGGACGGTGACGGGCGACGGGCTCCTCGGCCACCCGTACCGGGCACCGTACGACCGGGTCATCGCCACCTGCGCGGTTCGCCGCATCCCGTACGCCTGGATCAGGCAGACGAACCCTGGAGGCATCGTCCTCGGCACGGTCGGCTCGTGGCCGTGGGGAACCGGCCTCGCGAAACTGACCGTCGGCGATGGCGGCACCGCCGAGGGCTCGTTCGTCGGGCGCTCATCCTTCATGCAGGCGCGTGCCCAGGCAGTGGCCCCCGCGGCTGGCGATCTCTCCGCCCGGACCGCGTACGCGGACAGTGAGCGGCGCACTCAGGTGTCTCCTCTTGTCCTGGAGGAATGGATGCCCGCCTTCCTTGCGCAGCTGGCGGCGCCCGGCGTTCAGTTCGTCCGCGCGACGGGCGGTGACGGCTCGCCCTTGCGGTACCTGTTCGATCCGGAGAAGGAGTCGTTCGCCGAGTTCCTCGCCGACGGCGAGAACTGGACCGTCCGCCAAGGCGGTCCGGTGGCCCTGTGGGACGACGTGGAACGTTCCCTCGTCGCCTGGCAGGGCGCCGGGGCGCCGGAGATCGACTCCGTACGGCTCCACGTGACGCCCACGACCCACCGGTACTGGATCGACCAGGCGCCCTCCCTGCGCTGGAAACACCGGATCACCTGACCCACTACGCTCCGGACATGGACGACGAACCGCTCTCCCAGTGGGCCGAGCGTCGCGATGCGAGGATCGGGCAGCTCCGCGCCGTACCCCTCGTCACCGGCGACGGCCCGAGGGCATCGCATCTGAACCCCGATGCTCCCCGCGCGATCCAGCGGTGGAACGGCCATCTGTGGGAACCGCACGGCTTCGCGGCGAACCTCGCGGAAGCACGACGCATCCTGTTTCCCCACACCGAGGCCGCCTCCACCCGTGAGGCAACACCGAAGCTCGTCCCCGGGACCGGCAGGCATCGGAAGCCTCCGACTTCCTCATGATTCTCTGGCGTCCAAGCCATACCTCTGAAACCGGCCCCCAGCCGGTAGACCACCTGCGGCACACTGGCGCCCGTGAGCAACGACATATCCGATGACCCATGGGCACAGCGGGTGTATTTGACGTGGCTGGCCCGCGATATCGCTACGCTCTGGCAGCCCTGAACGCCCTGATTGGCTATGCGCAGACCACTCCGGTCCCACCAGCCGCCTGGGTCCGCTTCGAGGACTTCCTTTCCTTCGTGGGAAAGGTCTCCCGGACTCTGTGGCCTGCCACAGGAAAGAGCCCGAAAGGGACCGATGAGGGCCTGGAGTGGCGGACGAAGCGAGGTCCGTTTCTACGAAGGATTCTTGAGGTGGAGGACTCGTCCCCACTGAAGGCCCGCGAAGTCCGTAACGGAAGCGAGCACTTCGACGAGCGCCTTGACGAGTGGATCGTCAGCCTGCCTCGCTCCACCGTCGAGGAGTGGCAGGCGGGCACCGAGCCCACATTCCCAGCTCCCCCCATGCGCCTCATCAACGTAGAGGCGGGAACGCTCCAAGTCGCCGGCGCGCACCTGGATCTGCGTTTCATGGCTGCGGAACTTCAGCGACTCCTGACCAAGATCGAGGAGCTTGAGGGACACCTAGGCGTAGACGCATCACGCGGAGGGCCCCGACTCAGCCAACACCCACACCAAGCCGCCCAGCGTGGCTACCTTCATAGCCGCGAGGTCCGGTCAGAGCCGGTACGGAACGGGGTGAGGTGACGCCCACGATTCCCTGAGAAAAGGCCCCTGGCCTGCAATTTTGCAGGCCAGGGGCCTGAGGGGCAGACGAGTCGGGCTGTACGCCGGGTTCTGTACCCCGGGACCTCGCGGTCGTCGGGGTGACGGCCATCCATCTAGGACCGGCGTCGCCACCGGTCTCGTGCGGTCTACCCGCGAACTCGGGCGGGCAGCCCTCGAGCGTTCGCGCAGAGCCGCCTGTTGCCAAACGGCCCCTCTTGACCTTGCTCCGGGTGGGGTTTACCTAGCCGCCTGAGTCACCTCAGGCGCTGGTGGTCTCTTACACCACCGTTTCACCCTTACCGAGGACCGAGGTCCCCGGCGGTCTGTTTTCTGTGGCACTGTCCCGCGGGTCACCCCGGGTGGCCGTTAGCCACCACCCTGCCCTGTGGAGCCCGGACGTTCCTCGGGAGGATCCAGGATCCCCACGCGGCCGCCCGCCCGGCTCGTCTGCCGTGCCGACCATGCTACCTGGCGCCGGGGAGGGGGAACGGCCGCGCTTGACCTTGTCGTAGCGTCAGGGTTTGTACTGGGGCTCATGCGAATCGGCGAGATCGCCGCGCTCGTCGGGGTCACCCCGCGGGCCGTGCGGCACTACCACCGGCTGGGGCTGCTGCCCGAGCCCGCGCGGCGGGCCAACGGATACCGGGAGTACGGCCTCCGCGACGCCGTGCTGCTCGCACGGGTCCGGCGGCTGGCCGAGCTGGGGCTCGGGCTCGACGAGGTGCGGGACGTCCTGGCCGACGACGAGGGGCGGGAGCTGGTCGAGGTCCTGGAGGAGCTGGACGCCGACCTCGGGCGGCAGGAGGCCGTGATCCGGGAGCGGCGGACGCGCCTCGCCGAGCTGCTCGGGGAGGCACGGGCCGGCCGGATCACCGCCGAGGGTCCGGTCTCCCCCCAGCTCGCCGGTCTGCTGGCGGGTCTCGGCGAGGTCCCCGCCTCCGCCATGGCGGCCAAGGACCGGGAGCTGCTCGCCCTGCTCGACACCGTCGCCCCGGAGGAGGAGCGGGGGCGGCTGATGGAGGCCATGCGCGGCATGACCGAGACCCCGGAGGCGCTGGAGCGCGCCCACGACGTGTACGCCCGGCTCGACGCGCTCGCCGAGGCCGACCCGGACGACCCGCGTGTGGTGGCGGCGGCCCAGGTCCTCGCCGACTGCGTGCCGGACGAGGCCGTCGCGTCGCTGGACGGCGGGGAGCTGCCGGAGGGCGGGTTCATGGACGCGTTCCTCGCCGACCTCTCCCCCGCCCAGGCCGCCGCCGTCCGCGGCGCCCTGCGGCTGGTCCAGGAGCGTGCCCGGTGACCGGTTCCTCCGCGCCCGCCGCCCCGCCCGCCGTCCGGTCCCGGGTGCTGCGCGCCGCCGTGCCACGCCGTCCTGCCCGCCGAGATCGTGCTCGTCGTCTGTCTCGTCGGCGGGCTGACCCTCCCCGGTCCCGTGCTCGTCGGCGCCGAGATCGCCGTCCTCGTGCTCCTCGTCGCGGAAGGGGTCGCGTACGCGCGTCTGCGGCGGCGCGGTCTCTCCCGGCGCGAGGTCCTCGCGGAGCTGGTGCCGGAGCCCGTGCGCCGGCTCGCCGGGCACGAGCTGCGGCTGATGGGAGCCTGGGCCTGTGGGCCGCCCGCCGCCGGAACGGGGTGGGCGCCGGCGGGCGGGCGTTCTCGCACGCCCGCGACCAGGCCGCCCTGATGTACGGCTTCGCCTTCGTCTGCCTCGTCGAGACCGTCGGGATGTCGTACCTGCTCGCGGACCTGCCGGCGGTCCACGCCGTCGTCCTCGTCCTGGACGTCTACACGGTGCTGTTCGTGCTCGGTCTGCACGCCGCCTCCGTCACCCGCCCGCACGTCCTCACCTCGGGCGCGCTGCGGCTGCGGCAGGCCGCTCACGTCGATCTGACGATTCCGCCGGCCACGATCGCCGCCGTCCGGCACGAGCTGCGCTTCACGCACGAGAAGGCCGACGGCGAGCTGAACCTCGCCGTCGGCTCCCAGACCTCCGTCACCATCCAGCTCACCGAACCGGTCGATGTGCCCCGGCTTCTCGGCGGGGCCCGGCCGATCCACACGGTGCGCTGTCACGCGGACGACGCCCGGGCCCTCGTCCAGGCGCTCGTACCGGCCCTCACACGGGAGCGAACAGCACCTTCGCCCGCCCAGGGTCCGCCTGCGTCAGCCTGACCCGCAGCCATTCGCCCAGCGGCAGCCGCGCCCCGCCGCCCTCGACGCGGGCCACGACCGCGGGGTCCTCCAGATGGACGGTGCCTACGGACGGATCGCGCTCCTTCACATCGATCACGTACGCGTCGAAGACCTCGCCGATCCGCCCGCTCATCAGCGCGGCCTCCACGATGTCGACGGTCTCGCGCTCGACGGTGTTGGCCCGCCGCGAGCCCTCGGCCATCTCCTGGGGGAGGGCGTCGAGCGCCGCCCGCACCCACTCCGGGGGTTCCTGCCCCGCCACGGCCGCGACGCACAGCTCGCCCGCGTACCGGTCGACGAGCCGCCGCAGCGGCGCGGTGCAGTGCGTGTACTCGTCGGCGACGGCGGCGTGGACGGCGGGCGAGGGGACACCGCCGTCGGTGAAGACCGTGTAGCCCGCGCCGCGCAGCAGGGTGGTGCAGTCCTGGAGGAAGGCGGCGTGGCGGGGGTCGGTGGGGTCGACGGAGCGGACGACGTCCGCGTACGAGACGTGGTGCGGCCAGTCGACCCCGAGGGCGTGCGCGGAGCGGCGCAGCCGGGCCACCGCCCCGTCGGGGGCGGTGGGCAGCGTACGGAGGATCCCGGTGCCGGCGGCCGTCATGAGGTCGGCGGCGGCCATGCCGGTCAGGAGGGAGATCTGGGCGTTCCAGCCGTCGGCGGGGAGCGGGGCGCGGTAGGCCAGGGAGTACGAGTGGTCCTGGTCGACGATCTCCTGCTCGGGGACGGTGAGGGAGATCCCGCCGCGCTCGGTCTCCAGGGCTTCGCGGAGCTGCCCGATCTCGCGCAGCAGGGCGAGGGGTTCCTCGGCCGTTCCGGAGTCGATCCGCTGCTGCGCGCCCGCGTAGTCGAGCTTGGCCCGGCTGCGGACGATGGCCCGGCGTACGTCGGTGGCGACGCGGCGGCCCTCCGCGTCGAGGTCGATCCGCCACAGCAGGGCGGGGCGGGTCTCGCCGGGCAGGAGGCTGGCGGCGCCCTCGGAGAGGACGGCGGGGTGGAGGGGCACCTTGCCGTCGGGGAAGTAGAGGGTGAGCACGCGGCGGTGTGCCTCGGCGTCGAGGGCGGAGCCGGGCGCGACGAAGGCGGCGACGTCGGCGATCGCGTAGTGGACGCGGTAGCCGCCGTCGGCCCGGCGGGCCAGGTGCATGGCCTGGTCGAGGTCGGTGGAGGTGGGCGGGTCGATGGTGAAGAAGGGGATGTCGGTGGCGTCGTGGCCGGGAAGCGTCGGCGCCTTCGCCGCGGCCTCGGCCTCGGCGAGGACGGCGGGCGGGAATGCTTGCGGGATCGTGAGCTCGGTACGCAGTGCGCGCAGGGCGGCCCGCAGCGGAGCCTCGGCTGCGCCGGTCACGTGAATGTGGCGGCGGGGCATGGACCGAGCCTAGGGCGGAAGTGCTCGGAGCGGCACGTCGTGGGAGCCATGGGACTTCCGGCGGGGTCGGCGCCGGGTCGGGCGGTGCTCGGGGGTTTGTAGGCTGAACAGCCGGGGCCGCACCCCCACCCCCGTACGTACGAAGGAGAACCGCCGTGCTCGTGCTGTTGCCGCCCTCCGAAGGAAAGGCCTCCTCGGGCCGCGGTGCGCCGCTCGAGCCGGAGTCGCTGTCGCTGCCCGGTCTGGCCGGGGCGCGGGCGGCGGTCCTGGACGAGCTGGTCGAGCTGTGTGCCGGCGACGAGGAGAAGGCCCGCGAGGTGCTGGGTCTGAGCGAGGGGCTGCGTGGCGAGGTCGCGAAGAACGCCGAGCTGCGGACGGCGGGGGCCCGGCCGGCCGGTGAGATCTACACCGGCGTGCTGTACGACGCGCTCGGCCTGGCCACGCTCGACGCGGCGGCGCGCGAGCGGGCGCGGCAGTCGCTGCTGGTGTTCTCGGGGTTGTGGGGTGCGGTGCGGGTGGACGACCGGATTCCGTCGTACCGCTGCTCGATGGGCGTGAAGCTGCCGGGTCTCGGGGCGCTGGGTGCGCACTGGCGCGGGGCGATGGCGTCGGTCCTGCCGGAGGCGGCGGGCGACGGTCTCGTCCTCGACCTGCGCTCGGCGGCGTACGCGTCGGCGTGGAAGCCCAAGGGCGAGGTGGCGGCGCGGACGGCGTCGGTGCGGGTGCTGCACGCGCCGACCCGGAAGGTGGTCAGCCACTTCAACAAGGCGACGAAGGGCCGGATCGTGCGGAGCCTGCTGACGTCGGGAGCGGAGCCGGCGGGGCGGGAGGAGCTCGTGGAGGCGCTCCGCGATCTGTCGTACGTGGTGGAGGAGGGCAAGGCGGGGGTGCTCGACGTGCTGGTGGACGAGATCCACTGACCCGCGTTGCAATATGCGCAACGCGCGTTGCGCGTGACGCTCACGCTCGGCACGATGGGGCCATGCCGAGCGTGCTGGACCTCGCCCCAGAAGCCCCTGTCGTCCCTGTCGTCGTGATCGAGGACGCCGCCGACGCCGTGCCCCTGGCCCGCGCCCTGGTCGCCGGGGGGCTGCCCGTGATCGAGGTGACGCTGCGGACCTCCGCCGCGCTCGACGCGATCCGCGCGATCGCCGCCGAGGTCCCGGACGCGGTCGTCGGCGCGGGCACCGTCATCTCGGCGGCCGGCGTCGCGGACGCCGTCGGGGCGGGGGCCCGCTTCCTGGTGAGCCCCGGCTGGACGGACGGGCTCCTGGACGCCATGCGGGCGTCGGGAGTGCCGTTCCTGCCCGGGGTCTCGACCGCCTCGGAGGTGGTCGCCCTCCTTGAGGGCGGGGTGCGCGAGATGAAGTTCTTCCCGGCGGAGGCGGCGGGCGGCGTTCCGTATCTGAAGTCGCTCGCCGGGCCGCTCCCCCAGGCCCGCTTCTGCCCGACCGGTGGCGTCTCGCTCGCCTCCGCGCCGTCCTACCTCGCCCTGCCCAACGTCGGCTGCGTCGGCGGTACGTGGATGCTCCCGGCGGACGCCCTCGCGGCCCGCGACTGGGCCCGCGTCGAGACCCTGGCCCGTGAGGCGGCGGGCCTGCGCACGGTGTGCCCGGGAGTGCCGGCGGCGTGAGGGGGCGAGCCTGCGCACGGTGTGCCCAGGAGTGTCGGCGGCGTGAGGGGGCGGGGCCTGGGCCGGGCGCCCGGACGCGCCGGCGACGACGGGCGGCCGGGGTGCGACTTTCCGGCCTGGCGACAGCGCGGGCGGGCGGGGCCACCGACTCGCCCGGCCCCGCCCGCCGCACCGTCGCCGGTCACCTCAGATGCGAGGTGTCGTTCAGAAGGCGTACGGAGGCGTTGCCGTCGGCGTAGTACGCCACCGCCGACAGGGAGGCGGCCGAGAGCTCCATCCGGAACAGCGACTCCGGCGGGGCGCCGAGCGCCAGCCGGACCAGGGTCTTGATCGGCGTGACGTGCGTGACGAGCAGGACGGTACGGCCCGCGTACGCGGTCGTGAGCCGGTCCCGGGTGGCGGCGACGCGTCGCGCGACGGTCGCGAAGCTCTCCCCGCCGCCGGTCGGGGCGGCCTTCGGGGAGGCGAGCCAGGCGTCGAGGTCCTCGGCGTACCGCTCCCGCACCTCGGCGAAGGTCAGCCCCTCCCAGGCGCCGAAGTCGGTCTCGCGCAGCCCGTCCTCGATCCGTACGTCGAGGCCCAGGCGGGCGGCGACGGTCTCGGCCGTCTGGCGGCAGCGCTTGAGCGGGGAGCTGACGATCGCCTGGACCGTGCCGCGCGCGGCGAGCGCGGCGGCCACCGCGTCGGCCTGCCGCAATCCGGCGGCCGACAGCTCGGGGTCGGTCCCCCCGCTCCCCGAGAACCGCTTCTCGGGGGTCAGCGCCGTCTCCCCGTGCCGCAGCAGCACGAAGGTCGCGGGTACCCCCATGTCGGCCGCTCCCCAGCCGGGCGCGGCGGCCTCCCCGCGCGGGGCGGCGGGAGCGTGGACGGCACCCGGGCCCGGGTGCCCCGAGGCTGCCGCCTCGGCCTCGAAGTCACCGCTCGCCACGGCGGAAGCGCCCGCCCGCGCGGTGTCCCTCTCCGGGTCCGTGCCCGTGTCGGCCGCCTCGCGGCGGGGCGCCGTGCCGCCGCCGGTGGCGTCGCGCTCGGCGGTGCCGGTGGCGTCGCGCTCGGCGGTGCCGGCCGCGGCGAGCGAGGCACGCGCCTGCGCCGCGATCGCCTCGTCGGCGGCGAAGAGCCCGCCGTCGGACGGGGAGGCCGCACCGCTGCCCGCACCGGCGCCGAGCCCCGCCCCACCGCCGCTCGCACCTGCGTTCGTGCCCGCAGCGCCGCCGCCCGCGAGGGCGGCCCGGGCGCGGGCCGCGCCCGCCGTCGCGTCGCCGGGCGGGCCCGACGGGGGCGGCGTCGCGGCGTTGCGGGCGGCGGCCGCGTCGAAGGCCGCCGAGGAGGCAGCGGGCTCCCACTGCCTGCCCCGCTTGCCCGCGTCCATCGCCTCGTTCGCGAGCCGGTCCGCGTGCTTGTTCTGCTCGCGCGGAATCCATTCGTAGCGGACGCGGCCCGCCGGGAAGACCCGGGCGGCCTCCGCCGCGAGCGGCTTCATGTCGGGATGCTTGATCTTCCAGCGGCCGGACATCTGCTCGACGACCAGCTTGGAGTCCATCCGGGCATGGATCAGCGCGTCGGGGAACAGGTCGCGCGCCGCTTTCAGGCCGGCGATCAGGCCCTTGTACTCGGCGACGTTGTTCGTGGCCACGCCGATGTAGGCGGCCGTCTCGGCAAGCGTCTCGCCCGTCACCGGGTCGAGGACCACGGCGCCGTAACCGGCGGGACCCGGGTTGCCCCGGGAGCCCCCGTCGGCCTCGACGATCAGTTCCCTCACAGGCGTCATTACAGGCCGGACTCCGACGTACGGACGAGGATCCGGCGGCAGTTCTCGCACCGCACCACCGTGTCGGCCGCGGCCGCCCGGACCTCGTTCAGCTCGGTGATGTTCAGCTCGATGTGGCAGCCCTCGCACCTGCGCTGGTACAGGCGCGCGGCGCCGACCCCGCCCTGCTGCTGGCGCAGCTTCTCGTACAGCTTCAGCAGGTCGGCGGGGATCGTCGCCGCCACGAGCTCGCGCTCCTTGCCGACGGATGCGGCCTCGCTGTCCAGCTCGGCCTCGACGGCGTCGCGCCGGGCGGTGGCGTCGTCGGCCTTGGTCTGGACGGCGGAGGCGCGCTCGGTCAGCTCGGCGACCCGCTCCTGAGCGGACTCGCGGCGCTCCATGACCTCCAGCACGATGTCCTCGAGGTCGCCCTGGCGCTTGGCGAGGGAGGCGATCTCCCGCTGGAGGCTCTCCAGGTCCTTCGGCGAGGCGACGGCGCCGGAGTCCAGGCGCTGCTGGTCCCGCGCGGCGCGCTGGCGCACCTGGTCGACGTCCTGCTCCGCCTTGATCTGCTCGCGGGCGCAGTCACTCTCCTCCGTCTGCGCGGCGACGAGCAGATCGCGCAGCTGGGTGAGGTCCTTGTTCAGCGACTCGATCTCGGCGTGCTCGGGCAGGGACCTGCGCTTGTGGGCGAGCTGCTGGAGGCGAACGTCCAGGGCCTGGAGGTCGAGAAGTCGGATCTGGTCGGCGGGCGCGGCGTTCAGTTGGGGGCTCCAGAAGTGTGGTGGGAGGACCATGGGTCGGTGACCGTCTTCGAGACGTGGACGCGGAGGTCCCAGCCGTGGCGGTCGGAAATCTCGTCGAGCTGGGCGGCGGCCTGCTCGCACCAGGGCCACTCGGTGGCCCAGTGGGCGGCGTCGACCAGGCCCAGCGGGGAGCGCTGGGTCGCCTCGGACACCGGGTGGTGGCGCAGGTCCGCGGTGAGGAAGGCGTCCACGCCCGCGGCCCGTACGGCGTCGAAGAGGCTGTCGCCCGAGCCGCCGCTGACGGCGACCCGGTGCACGGTCATGGTGGGGTCCCCCGCGACGCGGATGCCCTGCGCGGTGGCGGGGAGCCGCCGCGCGGCGCGGGCGGCGAACTCGCCGAGCGTCTCGGGGTGGGTGAGCTCGCAGATCCGGCCGAGGTTGTTCTCGGGGACCAGGGGGCCGACGACCCGCAGGTCGAGGGCGCCGGCGAGGGCGTCGGACACACCGGGGTCGGCGGTGTCGGCGTTGGTGTGCGCCACGTGCAGGGCGATGTCGTGCTTGATCAGGCCGTGCACGACCCGGCCCTTGAAGTGGGAGGCCGCGACCGTCGTCGTACCCCGCAGATAGAGCGGGTGGTGGGTGACGATCAGGTCGGCGCCCAGCTTGACCGCCTCGTCGGCGATCTCCTGGACGGGGTCGACCGCGAACAGGACGCGGGTGACCTCGGCGTCGGGGTCGCCGCAGACCGTGCCGACGGCGTCCCACTGCTCGGCCCGCTCGGGCGGCCAGAGGGCGTCGAGCTCGGCGATGACTTCAGACAGACGGGGCACGGAGGAAAGGCTACCTGTCCTCCGCGCCCCGCCGCCCTGCCCTGTGGGCAGGGATGATTCCGCTTGGCTCACGGGGCCGGGCCGTGGCCCGCGCGGGGCGGGCCGCGGGCCCGTCCGCCCGTCCCCGCGGCCCGCCCGCCCGCTCCCGGACTCCTACTTCTTCAGGTTGGTGATCGCCTCGAGGTTGAGGTTGTTGATGGTGCCGAAGGACCTGGGGGCGCCTGCGTCCTTCTTCAGGTACCCGGGGATGCCGTCGTCGCCCTCGGCGGGGGCGTAGCCGACCGGCTTGGCGCCGCCCTCCTTCTTGGCACTGTCCGAGGCGCCGTCGCCGCTTCCGCAGGCCGCGAGGGAGAGCGCGGCGGTGAGGGCGACGGCGGCGGAGGGACATAAGGGTTCTCCTGTACGGGACGGGGACGGCGGCTCGTCGGCCGGCACGGGGTCCCGTGCTCGGAGCCACAGACTCCGCTTAGGGGGCCTTATTACGCGTCCCGCGTCCGCCCAGCACAACCGCCTCCCTCGCCTCAGTCGAATCGCGGAACGGCCACCCTTATGTGTGAAGTGACATGGCTCGTGTTGTTCGGCTGGAAGTGCGAAAACTAGCTTCGGTGGCCGGAGGTGACGAGTCGATGACAGTCTGTGCCATCGAGACCGCGACGGAGGACGGCGGCGCGGTGTGGCCGACGGGGTTCACGATCACGGCGAACGGGGCGTACGCGGCGCGGCTCGCGGGTGCCGGGGACGCGCTGTACGCGGAGCGGTGGACGCTGGACGGGCCCGAGCCGTACGCCGTACCGCTCCCTCTCGACCAGCCCGAGGACCCCGGCGCGCGGCTGCTGCCGCTGGCGGACGGCCGGGTGCTGATCGGTCGGCGGGTGGACGGCCGCCGGCACACGTTCTCGCTGCTGTACCCGACAGGACCGGGGACCGGGCAGCTGCCGTTGGGGGCCGTCGAGTCCGTCGAGCCGTCCGGGGAACTGACCCTGCTGCCGCCGTCGCCGGACGGCATCTGCGCGTACGCGATGTGCGTCGGCCCGGAGACGACCACGCTGTGGCTGGTGGCGGGCGGGGCGTTCGGTCCCGAGCAGGTCGCGGAGGTCCGGGGGCGCTGTACGGGCGGGGTGTGGCTGGACCGCACCGGCCGGATGCTCGCGCTCGACCGGCGGTTGGACGGCGGCCCGGTGAAGGCGGTGGCGGTCGATCTGGAGCGGGGCGGGGAGGTGACGCCGCTGCTCCAGATCACCGAGGGGAGCGACGACCGGCTGCTGCTGGCGGACCCGGACAGCGGGCTGCTGCTGATCCGCTCGGACGCCCCGTCGCCGGGGCACGACCGGCTGGGGTGGGGTGTGCTCGGCAGCCGGCTGCCGATCCGCTTCCCGGAGTGTCTGCGTCTCGACGACGCGGCGGTGACGCCGTTCGCTGTGCAGCCGGGGCAGGTGCTGCTGCCGGAGCACTGCGCGGTGGCGCTGCGGATCGACGCGGCGGCGGGCAGCTGGGTGGGGGTGTGGCGCCCCTCGGGACGCCGGATGCACCAGGTGGCGGCGCCGGCGGGGTGGCTGGCGGGGGCCGGCCTCTGGACGCCGCAGGGGGTGCTGAGGCTGCCGTACGCGACCCGGGAGGTGCCGTGCGGCCTCGCGGAGCTGGGGGCGCCACCGGACCAGGAGCCGGAACCGGAGCAGGCACCGGCACGGGAAGCGGAAGCCGCTCCCCCGGCGCGGGCCGTGTGCCGGCCGGTCCCGCTGCAACAGGCACCCCTCGCTGACCGGAAAGTGGCTGGCTAGACTCTTGTTCGCAGCACAACAGCGAACAGTACGGGGTGAGTTCCAGCATGTCGGAAGCACGCACGGAGGGGTCGGAGCCGCACGGCTCCGGAAGGCATCGCGGCGAGGCGGCGCCGTCGGAGGAGGACTCCACGTCCTCCCCTCGCGGCCGCCACCGTCGCGACCCGCAGGCGCGATGACACCGCGCGGGCCCCGGGAGACCCCCGGGGCCCGCGCGCTTCCCGGCCCGCGCGTTTCCCGCGCCGCGCGCTTCCCGGCCCCCGTCCGCTTCCCGGCCCATACGTTTCCCGCGCCGCGCTTCCCGGCGCGTGCGTGTCCCGCCCGTCCGCTTCCGCCGTACTCCGCCAGAGCCGGCGCCGCCGACGTCGCCAGGCCCGCGATCCCGCCCTTCGCCGCCGCGTAGTTCGGCCGGCCCGCCGAGCCCGCGAGGAACGCCTCCGAGGAGGTGTTCACGATGCGGCCGTGCACACCGCGCTCCCCGCGCGGTCCCGAAGTCGGCGACGCCGCCCTGATGGGGGACGGTCCGGCCGCCCGCCGCGCGCACGACGTCGTCGAGGACCTCCAGTCCGTCCTGGCCGATCTCGTGCAGCACGGCTGCGCGCACGGTGCGGCTCCTTCGGGATGGCTACGAGTGTTCGACGATGGTGTCGGCGAGGACAGGGGCGTCCTCCCGCTCCACCGCGGTCACCGACACCTGGACGCGGCCTTCCCCGGTCCACATGCGGACACGCAGGGTCTCGCCGGGGAAGACGACCCCGGCGAAGCGCGTGCGGTACGAGCGGACCCGGGCGACGTCCCCGCCGAGCACCGTGTCGACCACCGCCTTGAGGGTCATGCCGTACGAGCAGAGTCCGTGCAGGATCGGCCGGTCGAAGCCGGCCAGCTCGGCGAACTCCGGGTCGGCGTGCAGCGGGTTCCAGTCGCCCGACAGGCGGTACAGCAGCGCCTGGTTCTCCCGTACGGGACGCTCCACGGTCCTGTCGGGCGCGCGGTCGGGCAGTTCGACCCGCTCGGAGGGGCCTCGGTCGCCGCCCCAGCCGCCCTCTCCCCGGACGAAGATCTGGGCGTCGCTGGTCCACAGGGGGCCGTCGTCGTCGGCGGCCTCGGCGCGCAGGACGAGTACGGCGGCCTTGCCCTTGTCGTGGACGGCGGCGACGCGGGAGGTGGTGACGGCCCTGCCCTGGACGGGGATGGGGCGGTGCAGGGTGATCGCCTGACCGCCGTGCAGGACGGCGGCGAGGTCCACGTCGACACCGGGGGCGGAGAGGCCGCCGACGATGCCCATTCCGGCGCCGGCGACGGTGGCGAAGCTGGGCAGGACGTGGAGCTTCGATTCGAGGGTGTAGCGGAGTTCGTCGGGGTCCGTGGCGGGGACTCCCGCGCCGAGGCCGAGGTGGTAGAGCTGGACGTCCTTGTGGTCCCAGACGATCTCGGCGCTGCGGGGCTCGGCGGCGACGGCCTTGGCGGCATCAATGGGCATCGGGATGCTGCTCCTTGGAGATCCGGTGTGGATCCGTGAAGAGGGAGGACCTCGGCGCGACCGTCCGCACCGTCGGCCGCACCGAGGCCGTTGCGGGGACCGTCCCGTACGCGCCCGCCCTTCTCTTCGCTCTAGAACGCGTTCTAGGTCGGTGATCCTCATGTATAGCCCAGGGGGGATCACTTGAAAAGCCCTGACGCCACGTCAGATACTGGTGCCGCGGGGGCCGGGGCGGAGACACCGAACGGCAGAGCCGTATCCTGAGGCGGCGGCGCAGGCACTGCCGATGCGTCGCAGCCGTCCGTCGCCGCCTGGCGCCGCCCCCGCCGGGTACCGGGTACCCGACGAACGATCGGGAGTTGACCAGTGATCAGTCTGGCCGCAGTGGGCGGAGTGGCCCTGGTTGAACTGGGCATGGCCCTGACCCCCGGACCGAACATGATCCACCTCGCCTCCCGGGCGATCACCCAAGGACGCAGGGCGGGTCTGGTCAGCCTGAGCGGGACCGCCGTGGGATTCGTGTGCTATCTGCTGGCCGCGGCCGCCGGCCTGTCCGCGTTGTTCGCCGCCGTGCCGCTGGCGTTCACGGTGGTCAAGCTCGCGGGGGCCGCCTACCTGGCCTACCTTGCCTGGGACATGCTCAAGCCCGGTGGCCGCTCACCCTTCGCTCCGGCCCAGGACCTGCCTCCCGTCTCCGACGCCCGCCTGTTCTCGATGGGGCTCCTGACCAACCTGCTCAACCCCAAGATCGCCCTCATGTACGCCGCTCTTCTGCCCCAGTTCATGGATCCGCAGGCGGGCCCGGCCTGGGCGCAACTGCTGCAGCTCGGCGGTGTGCAGATCCTCGTGGGGCTCTCCGTGAACGCTCTGATCATGCTCGGCGCGGCACGGGTGTCGGGGTTCCTGGCCGCCCGGCCGCGCGTGATGACCGCTCAACGGTTCGCGGCAGGCGGCTTGCTCGGTGTCTTCGCGCTGCGCACGGCCCTGACCCGTACGCCTGTCTCCGCCTGAGCCATGCACGTGCGCCTGTGAGTCGATCATGTGATCAGGCTGGAAGCCGTCACCGACGCTCCGGCCTCGGCAGCCACAGGAGCATCAGCGCCGCGCCCGCCAGCAGCACCCCCGTCGCCGTGCGGAACGCCAGCGCGTAGCCCGCTGTCAGGGCCTCGGGGCTGGTGGCGCCGTCGGTGCGGGCCGCCGCGACCGTCGACAGGATGGAGAGGCCGAGGGCGCCGCCCATCGTGCGGGAGGTGTTGACCAGGCCCGAGACGAGGCCCGCGTCGCCCGGGCCGGCGCCGCTGGTGGCGAGGGCGGCCAGGGGGGTGATCAGCAGGCCCATGCCGGCCATCATCAGGATGCCGGGGCCGAGGATGGTCGTCAGGAAGGTCCCGTCGGCGGTCATCGT
Source organism: Streptomyces sp. NPDC003027 (assembly GCF_053591435.1). NCBI lineage: Bacteria > Bacillati > Actinomycetota > Actinomycetes > Kitasatosporales > Streptomycetaceae > Streptomyces > Streptomyces sp. NPDC003027. Next base: position 299,169 of record NZ_JBSFTU010000001.1, on the reverse strand, counting down.
GGACTGCCAGCCGAAGCCGGTCGCCGCGACGAGGGCGCCGATGACGGCGAGGTTGCGGGCGCCGGTCACGGGCATCAGGCGCGGGCCCAGCTTGGAGCCGACGATGACGCTGACCGAGCTGGGTATCAGGGCGAGACCGGCCTGGAGCGGGGTGTAGCCGAGGACGTTCTGGGCGTAGACCGTCATGAAGAACCACATGCCGAACGAGGTGGAGGCGCAGAGCAGCAGGGTCACGTTGGCCGCCGAGACCGCCCGCGAGCGGAAGACCTTCAGCGGCACCAGCGGCTCCGCCGTACGCGCCTCGACGGCGACGAAGACTCCGAGGAGCGCGAGACCGCCGAGCAGCGGGACGAGGGTGGCCGGGGCGGCCCAGCCCACCTCCTCCGTCTGCACGATGCCGTACGCGACGGCCGCGAGCCCGCCGGTGACGAGGACCGCGCCCGGCAGGTCGAGCCGCCGTCCTCCGGAGCCCCGGCTCTCGCTCAGCCACAGCACGGCGCCCACCAGGACCAGGACGCCGACGGGCACGTTGATCAGGAGCACCCAGCGCCAGGAGAGGAGGTCGACGAGCACTCCGCCGACGAACCCGCCCGCCGCGCCGCCGGCCGCGCCGACCGCCGTCCAGGTGCCGATGGCCCTGGTCCGCGCGGGCCCGGCGGGGACGGTGGCGGTGACGATGGTGAGCGTCGCGGGCGCGAGGACCGCCGCGCCGAGTCCCTGTACGGCGCGGGCGGCGACGAGCTGCCAGCCGTCCTCGGCCAGGCCGCCCGCCGCCGAAGCGGCGGTGAAGAGCCCCAGGCCGAGCAGGAACATCCGCTTCCGGCCGAAGAGGTCGGCCGCCCGGCCACCGAGCAGCATGAACCCGGCGAAGGTGATGGAGTACGCGTTGAGGACCCATTGCAGTCCGAGGGCCGACAGCCCGAGGTCGGTCCGCATCGACGGCAGCGCGACGTTCACCACCGAGACGTCGAGGACGACGAGGAACTGCCCGGCGCAGGCGGCCAGGACGACGAGCCAGGTGCGGCGGTCGGGTCGTACGGACGCGGGCTTCTCGGTGACCGACTCGGTGGGTTGCATGCCCGTCATGGTCGCAGAGCGGCTGCGGCCCGTACATCGGGATTCGGTCCTAGGACGGGGGCCTGCGCAGGGACCGTCGGGCAGAGTCAGGAGCCGGCAGGAGCACCGCTCTACGGCCTCCGCGGCATCGTCACGACAGCCGCGCTGCCAAGCGGTGCCGGATCCGGAAGGGAGGCGGCCCCAGGATCGGCGGGAGGCGGCTCACGAACCCCACCGAGGTCCGGGAAGGAGCCGGCGGCTCACGGAACCCCCCGCGCCCCGGCGATAATCGCGCACATGTTCCGTACCGCACGCACACTTCTGATGGCCTTCCTGATGGCCGTCGCGGCGACCGCCGCATCCGCCCTGCCGGCCCAGGCGGCCGCCGAGCTGCCCGGCGGCAAGGCCAACTTCGTCGTCTCCCTCGGCCACCTCAAGGACGGCGCCCGCAACAACTGGGTGCGCCTCGGCACCTACGAGTTCGACGCCGCCGCCGGCACGGTCTCGGCCCGCATGTACGTCTGGGACCACGCCGTGCCGAAGGCCCGGGAGGGCACCGGCACCGTGCCCGACAGCAGCTGCTCGTCCACCGACCTGAAGAGCACCACGCACGTGCTCGCCTGCCAGATCAAGACCGCGGGCGGCTTCACCGGCTCCCCCACCGAACTGCGCACCGGCATCTACACGCTCCAGAACGACACGATCGACGGCGTGTCCACGCCGACCGTGTGGATCAAGTGGAACCACACCACCGCCTGGACCGAGAAGTGGGCCATCGAGACCGGCACGAACCTCGCCCGCCTGTCCTTCCTGCACAACACCAAGGCCACCACGGGTTACGGCTACGGCAGCAACGCGGCCCTGACCACGCGCCGCGCCATGACGACCGTGCAGGCCCACCCGTCGACGATCCGCCTCCAGGGCACGACCTGGGCCAAGGACGTGACCAGCACCAGCAGCGGTGTCTTCCACCACGAGAACTTCCGCACCTGCGAGACCACGACGTGGTGCCTCACCTACCTCCAGCCGACCTCGTCGACCGCCTGCCAGAAGGAGGGCGGCTGCCCGAACTACGGCGGCGGCACGGCGTCGAACATCTCGTCCATCCAGTACTACCTGCAGAAGTTGAGCAACACCGACCGCCGCGACACCCTGTGGCACTGGTGCACCTGCCTGGCCGTGGAGCGGAACGAGCTCTGCTACACCGGCAACTCGCACGTGAAGCCGATGTACCAGATCATCGACGACACCGGCACCTTCCGCGGCTGGGTCGGCGTCGAGGCGTCGTACTACCCCGGCAACATCACGGACCCGCGCAAGAGCGACATGTTCAGCGTCTTCCGCCTGGCCGACTGGACGTAGACCGCAGCCCCTTGGTGACGACGGGGTGTGCCCCGGCTCGATTCGAGCCGGGGCACACCCCGTCCTCAGTCCTGCTTCCGGGCGCCGGGGCGCAGCGCCAGAGCGGCCCACGCGACCGCCGCCACCAGCGCGGCCGCGATGACCGCGAGCAGTACGGGCGCCTCCGGACGCCAGCCCAGGCAGACCCGGGTGCCGAGGAGGGTGAGGACGACCGCGATCCGGCCGGGTGCGTAGACGGGGACGCGGGCGGCGGTGGCGCGCAGCACGGCCGCCACCGCGACGCCCGTCGCCGTCCAGGCGGCCACGTACGGCCAGACGTCCCCCGAAGCGGCGGGCGGCAGGCCGTACTTCGTGGAGCCGATAGGGAACAGGGCTCCGGCCCAGCCGAGGCCGACCCCGAGCACGGCGATAGCCGCCACCCACCAGGCGTGGCGCCACCAGGGGCCGGGCGCCAGTCTCTCTTCGTCGTCGGAGCCGGAGAAGTCGAGCAGTTCGATCACGCCCAGAAGGACGTGACCGAGCGGGCGGACGTTGCCTCCGGCCGCCTACCGCCTCACCGGGCGCGCAGACGCCCTTCGGCGGCGGCGGCGACGAACGCGGTGAAGGCGGCGGGGACGGCGAGGAAGACGGGCCCGTCGGGGTTCTTGGAGTCGCGGACGGCGACGTGGGCCGTGAGGTCGGCGACTTCGACGCATTCGCCGCCGCTGGAACCGCTGTACGAGGACTTGCGCCACGCGGCGGTGCCGACGGGGGCGCACTCGATGCACTGGCCACCGGTGTCACCGCTGTACGACGACTTACGCCAGTGTGCGCCCGTCAGGTTCTGGTTGGTCCCCATAGCGTTCCTCCATTGCACGGGCGATCAGTGCGGCCGAATCCTCCACGGAGAGCGCGGCGGCCTGCAGGTGATCGTAACGGAGCGAACCCTCCCTGATGGCTGTCGGATTGGCGGTCATACGGCCCTGAACAAAGTCCTCGGTGTAGACGATGTCCGGGTCGCCCTCGCCTCCAGCTCCGCGTACGGCTGGAACCACGTCGGCAGCTGGCTCTTCAGCACCAGCCCCACCAGCCGCGAGAACAACCCGCCCGTCATCAGCCCCGCGTCCAGCCGCTCCGAGAACTGGCGCGTCGGCACCTTCTTCGCCGTCTCGATCTGGCCGACCAGCGATCCCGTGCAGAACAGGATCTTGCCCAGCTGATCCTGGTTCAGCCCCGCCTCCTCCCGCAGGCGGCGGAGTTCGGAGCCGTAGTAGTCCAGCGGGGACGCGCTGGGGTCGAGGCTGCGGATGTTGACCACGAGGAGGTCACCCCCAAGTTCACGCGGTGAAGCGTTGTATTCGGTCCGTAGCCGAGCGTAACGACGGCGCTCCATTCTGGCGGCATGAATCAGGTAACTGACCTCTATCCGGCCGAACTTCCCACGAGCTACCGCATGGGGTTCACCGTCGGTGAGCACTCGGCCGGTCACATGCGCCGCATCCTGCGCATGTTCCTCACGCGCTGGGGGATGGAGCGGGTCACCGACCCCGCCCAGCTCGCGCTGACCGAGCTGGTCGCCAACGTCGTACGGCACGTGCCCGGGCGGCGGTGCACGGTGCTGATCCTGCGGGAGCCGTTCGGTCTGCGGGTGGAGGTCGCCGACGCGGTGCCGGGGACGGTGGTGGCGAAGCCCGCCGGGGCGCTGGACGAGGGCGGGCGCGGGCTGGTGCTGGTGGAGGCGGTGACGGACCGGTGGGGGGTGGTGGAGTCGGGCAAGGGGAAGACGGTGTGGTTCGAGTGTGACGCGTAGGGCACGATGGGCGCTCGCACACGCGTACCCGCCAGTAGGAGGACCCGCCCATGGCCGCCGAGCCCGCCGCCGCGCCGAAGCCCGAGATCCTTGCCGCCTTCGAGGCCGCCAAGGGCTTCATGCCCGTCAGGGAGGGGCTCGCGCTGTACGAGGCGGCTGCCGAGGCCGCCGCGCTCGGGCTGCCCCTGCTGGAGGTGGGGACGTACTGCGGGCGCTCCACGATCCTGCTGGCGGACGCGGCCCGGGCGGCCGGGACGGTGGCCGTGACCGTGGACCATCACCGGGGCAGCGAGGAGCAGCAGCCGGGGTGGGAGTACCACGATCCGACGGTCGTCGACCCGGAGATCGGGCTGATGGACACCCTGCCCGCCTTCCGCCGGACCCTGCACAGGGCGGGCCTTGAGGAGCACGTGATCGCGGTCGTCGGGCGCTCGCCGCAGGTGGCGAAGGTGTGGGCGGGCGAGCTGGGCCTCGTCTTCATCGACGGCGGCCACACGGACGAGCACGCGACGGCGGACTTCGAGGGCTGGGCGCCGAAGGTCGCCGCCGGTGGTCTGCTCGTCATCCACGACGTCTTCCCGGACCCGGCGGACGGCGGCCAGGCTCCGTACCGGATCTACCTGCGGGCGCTGGAGTCGGGCGACTTCGAGGAGACCTCGGTCACCGACTCCCTCCGCGTCCTGCGCCACCGCGCCTAGGGTCTTTCGTTTGGATCAGGCCGGATCAGGGAGCGGGGTCCGGTGCATGGGGTCTCCCCAGGCCCGCCAGGGCCGAGGGGACGGATCGCAAGGCGGAGGAGGGAGTCAACGCGGAGCGTTGGCGACCGACGACAACGCGGCGAGGCGCGGCACCAGAGCCGGCGAGCCCGGCATGATCCAAACGAAAGGCCCTAGGGGGCGGCTTGCGGAAGCGTGGGGACCGGTCGTGCGCCACGCCCCTGGCGGCCGGGGACGGCCCGCTTGTCGTGGTGGGTGATCGCCGGTCTACCATGACCGCTTCTGTTCCCCCAAGAGGGCGGTTTTGATGGGTATTTCTCGTATATCCCGAAGAGTGGCGACGGCGTTGTCGGCGGTGGGGCTCGTCTTCTCCGGCCTCACGGCCACGGCCTCGCCGGCCGCCGCGGCGGAGCCGTGTCCCGCCGAACGCCTGTGCCTGTACTCCGGAACGGGCCTCGAAGGTCTCCAGTTCGTGGCGGGCAGCACCCAGACCTGCTTCTGGCTGGGCCGGTACGGCCTGGGCGAGGGGTCAGGAGGGATCAACTCGTACGTCAACAACCTCCCCGTCACGGCGCAGGTGTACCAGTTCGACACGTCGGGTCTCAGCTCCGCCGACCACGTCCTGCGCGGCAGCATCCGGTCCGGAGGGGCCAGCAGCAACACCGGAGCCTCGGACCCCGCCTCGCCCTGGCACCGGCTGGACAAGGTGTGCACGGGCGGTGCGGACCCCATGACGTCTCCCTCCTTCACCTTCGGCGCTGAGGACGACGCCGATCCCCTGCGCTACGCGGACGTCCCGGGAACGAAGCTCGAGTTCGACGCCACGCAGGGGCAGGCGTCGTACCTGTGGACCCGCAACGTGTCGGTCGGCAACGTCCCGGCGCTGGGCGAGCACAAGAACATCGGTGTGACCGGCGCGATCCGCTGCATGTACGCGGACGGGCGCGCGCTTCCCACCGACAGGGAGACCGGAGCGTACTGGGCGGCGAACCTCGTGCCGCCCGGTGAGACGGCCCTGGCGCCCTCGGTGCGGTGGACGTTCGTCGCGCCGACGACGGACCGCTACCGGTGCCGCGTCTCGGTGCTCGGCTACGCGACCTGGATCGGCGCGGGGAACTCGGTGGCCATGCAGGTCGCGGCGGGCGCGGGTCTGTCCCGGGCCGTGTACAGCGACACGGCCGGGTGGACGCAGGCCGACGCCGTGGAACCGCCCGCCCTCACGCCGGGGACCACGAAGAGCTTCCTCGACCACGTGTACACCCCGCAGGGGGCGGACCGGATCGCGATCGTCCTGGACGCCAACATGACCAGCTGCAACAACGACAAGGACGGCATCACGCCCAACTACGGGATCGACAAGTGCGCGGGCGAGAACGACCCGACCGCGCACCACACGGACGCCTCCACCTGGATCGAGGCACAGCCCGTCAGGGCCGACGGCTCCACCTGCGGCGGCCCGCTGAAGAGCGCCGTGGCGCGCTGGTACATCACCGAGCGCAAGCACCACCAGACCGCGACGAACACGCTGTACCTGACGACCGCCGAGCTCGGCGGATGCGACCGCGTCCGCGCCACGCTGAAGGTGTCGAACCACGCCGGCAACCGCCTGCAGGTGCATACCGGGTACGCCTCGCAGCGCATCGCCAAGACACACGGCACGGCCTTCACCTACTAGGACGAGTGGAACAGGCCGAGCCGAGCCCACGGGCGAGACCTCCGCGCCGGCCGCCGGGGTCATGCGCGCTCGGGCGAATCAATGGAGACAGGAGATGTGCGACGTGCGTGTGCTGTTGTCGACGTATGGGTCGCGTGGGGACGTCGAACCACTCGTGGCCCTCGCGGTGCGGTTGCGGGAGCTCGGCGCGGAGGTGCGGGTGTGTGCGCCGCCGGACGAGGACTTCGCGGAGCGGCTGGCCGGGGTCGGCGTGCCCATGGTGGGCGTCGGGCAGTCGGCACGCGCGCTGACGACCGCTGCGCCACCGCCGTCGAAGGCCAATCTGCCCCAGCGCGCGGCCGAGTTGATCACCAGTCAGTTCGAGGTGATTCCGGCGGCGGCCGAAGGGTGCGACGTGCTGGTGGCGACGGGCGCGATGCCGGCCATCGCCGGGGCGCGGTCGGTGGCCGAGAAGCTGGGCATCGGCTACGTGTCCGCGATCTTCCAGCAGCTGACCCTGCCGTCGCCGCTGCGCCCGCCGCTGGCGTACCCGGGGCGGCCGTTCCCGCCGGAGGTGACCGACAACCGGGCCCTGTGGGAGCTGGACGCCGAGAGCATCGACGCGCTGTTCGGTGAGGCGCTCAACACCAACCGGGCGTCGATCGGCCTGCCCCCGGTGGACAACGTCCGCGACTACGCCTTCGGTGACCGGCCGTGGCTGGCGACCGACCCGGCGCTGGACCCGTGGCGGGAGACGCCGGACCTCGACGTCGTACAGACCGGCGCGTGGGTGCTGCCCGACGAGCGGCCGCTCCCGGCGGAGCTGGTGGCCTTCCTGGATGCGGGCGCGCCGCCGGTGTACGTGGGCTTCGGCAGCATGGCCGTACGCGCGGGGGAGGACGCGGCCCGGGTCGCGATCGAGGCGGTTCGCGCGAACGGCCGCCGGGTGCTCGTCGGGCGCGGGTGGGCGGATCTGGGCCTGGTCGACGACCGGGACGACTGCTTCGCCGTCGGCGAGGTCAACCACCAGCGGTTGTTCGGACGGGTGGCCGCCGTCGTGCACCACGGTGGCGCGGGAACGACGACGACGGCCGCTCGGGCCGGCGCTCCGCAGGTGGTGGTGCCCCAGTTGGCGGACCAGCCGTACTGGGCCGGCCGGGTGGCCGAACTCGGCATCGGCGTGGCCCACGACGGTCCCGTGCCGACCGTCGAGTCCCTGACGGGTGCGCTCAAGACCGCCCTGACGCCCGAAACGGGCGCCCGGGCCAAGGCGGTGGCCGGCACGGTCCGCACCGACGGGGCGATGGTGGCCGCGAAACTGCTGCTCGACGCCGTCGGCTGAGAACGGCGGAAACGGCCGAGACGGCCGAGAGGGCCGAGAGGGCCGCATCGGCCGAGAGGGCCGAGACGAGTCCGCGGGAACCACGCGGACTCGTCTGCGCCGTCAGGTCGCCGAGCCGCCGAGGCGGATGACCCAGCGGCGGGAGTTGTCGGTGTCGCAGGTGAACTGGACCATCTGCACGTTGTTCTCGGTCGACCGGCCGCCGGCGACCGTCGCGCACTTGTTCGTCTGGACGTTCACCACCTGGTAGGAGGTGCCGCCCCAGTTGGTCAGGCGCCAGCGGCGTGAGGGGTCGGAGTCGCAGGTGAACTGGACGAGCGGGTGGTTGTTGGCGGTGGACCGGCCGCCGGCGACCGTCGCGCACTTCCCGCTGTGGAGGTTGACCAGCTGGAAGGAGTCGCCGTTCCAGTTGGTGATCCTCCATCGGCGTGACCGGTCGGTGTCGCAGTCGAACTGGAGCAGTTCGAGGTTGTTCTGGGCGAGGCTGCCACCGCTGAAGGTCATGCACTTGCCGGTCTGGAGGTTCCGGAACTGGAAGGCGGCTCCGGAGATCCGGGCTTCCGAGGCGGTGGTGTCCGCCGCGGGGTGGGCGACCGCGGGGAACGGCAGGAGCAGAGTGCCTCCGGCCAGGAGGATCGTCGACGTCGTCAGGAGACGACGGGACCGCGTTTCCTTGCGTAGACGCATGGGACCGCTCCTCTCGTGTGGATGAGAAGGGAGGGGACGGCGGCCGCCTTAACCACTATCAGCGGGTCCCGTTCGCCGCGCAAACGCGGGGAACGGGACCCGTTGCACGCTCAACCAGTCGGTCCGGGGCCGCCGGTACGGGCAATCCGGCGCCGGAACGCCTACAGTCACGGGGTGCCGTACGACCACCGCAAGCTTCTCGCCCTCCCCCTTGCCCTGACCGCCTGCGCCGCCCTCTCGGCCTGCGGGGGCCCCGGATCGGCCGCGCAGTCCCCCCGTAGTGCCGACGCGAAGGCCACGGCCACGGGCACGGGCGAGGCGACCGCCACCGGCCCCGCCGGGCCGCCGCCGAAGGTGCTGGCGGGGCGGACGGTCGTCATCGACCCCGGCCACAACCCCGGCAACTTCCGTCACCCCGAGGAAATCAACCAAAAGGTGGATATCGGGACGCACCGCAAAGAGTGCGACACCACCGGCACCTCCACGGACGCGGGGTACACCGAAGCCGCCTTCACCCTCGACGTCTCCCACCGCCTGCGCGATCTCCTCAAGGCCCAGGGCGCCGAGGTGGTCCTCACCCATGACGCCGACCGCCCCTTCGGGCCCTGCATCGACGAGCGCGCCAGGACCGGCAACGCCGCCCGCGCGGACGCCGTCGTCTCCGTGCACGCCGACGGCTCCGCGGCCGGCAACCGCGGGTTCCATGTGATCCTGCCCGCCCGCGTGCGCTCCGGCACCGCCGACACCACGGCGATCGTCGGCCCCTCCCGTATCCTCGGCGAGGACATCGCCCGGCACTTCGCCCGGGCCACCGGGACCGCGCCCGCCAACTATCTGGGCTCCGGCACGGGGTTGGACGTCCGCGACGATCTCGGCGGACTCAATCTCTCAACCGTCCCCAAGGTCTTCGTCGAATGCGGCAATATGCGTGATCCGAAGGACGCCGCACTGCTGACCGATGCGGCGTGGCGCCAGAAAGCGGCGCGGGGAATCGCGGACGGCATCAGGACCTACCTCAAGGGGTAGAACCGGCGGGCGATAGATTCGCTCCGTACGATGGGGCCGCCCCCGTGCTTCGCGCCACCCCGACGAGACGACCCGACGAAGGATTTTTACGTGAATATCCGCTCCCTCACTCGAGGCGATGGCGTGGTGATCGGTGCAGCGGTGGTGCTGTTCATCGCCTCGTTCCTCGGCTACTCCAGCTGTGAAGGCCCTTACTGCGACACGGTCGGCTCCCCGTTCTCCTGGGAGTTCTCCCCCCTGGGCTGGGGCGCCTTCCTCCTCGGCATCGTGGGCGCCGCGCTGGTGGTCCTCTCCCACGCGCTTCCTCAGCCCCTCAAGGTCGCCGGCCTGGAGCTGCGTCAGATCGGCGTCGCGTTCACCGTGGCCGCGGCCTGGACCCTGCTGATGTGGATCTTCGAGTCGGAGAACGCCGGTATCGGCCTCATCCTCGGCGTGATCGCCTCCCTGGTCCTCGCCGGTGCGGCCGTCGCCGCTCCGCTGGTGCCCGCCCTGAAGGCCCCGCTGCTCGGCGCCCCGAAGCCGCAGACCGCGCAGCCGTACGGCATGCACCCCGGCCAGCCGGGCCCGCAGGGCGTCGCCGGGGGCTACGGCTACCCGGGCGCTCAGCAGCAGCCCTACGGCGCCCAGCCCCACCAGCCGTACGGTGGCCAGCAGCCGCAGCCCGACCCGCAGGCCGCCCAGGCGCAGCAGCCGGCCCCGGTGCAGGCGCAGCAGCCGGCGCCGGCGCAGAGCGAGCAGCCCGCGGCCGACTTCGCGCCGTTCTGGTTCGCCGTCCCGGTCGCCCGCCCGCTGTACGCGGAGGACGGCTCCCCGACGCCGATCGCCGAACTGGCCCCGGGTACGTGGTACCTGGCGGTCGAGCAGCGCGGTCCCGGCCTGGTCGCCCAGACGCAGGACGGCCGCCGCGGCGTCCTCCAGGACACCACCGGCATCCAGCGCGGCTGAGCGCGCACCCGCTTCACCGACGACGGCCCCCCGCCCGGATCCCTTCCGGGCGGGGGGCCGTTGCCGTGCAGTCCCCCATCCACACCGGACGTGGCCCTGGTCCGCGCCCAGGTCTGCGACGACCCGGCGAGGGCCTGCTGATCTCATAGTTCCGGCCGTCGAGTTGAGCGGTCGCGACCACCTTGTCGGCGGTCTCGCCACCCTGGGCCACTCGAACGGGTTTCGAAGGACGGAACCCGGCAAGGCGAGCGGTATGACTTCCGGACGGAGTAACACCACGCAAGCGGCGCGGGTGATCGCGATCGTCGCCGATGTCTTCGCCGCCATCATCGGTCTCTGGATCCTGATGTATCTGCTGGACGCCAACCGGGGCAACGGGCTGGTGGAGTTCGTCCAGAGCGTGGCCCGCTGGCTGGCGGGCTGGTCGCACGATCTGTTCACCTTCGACGAGGCGTGGGCGCGTGTGGTGGCCGGTTACGGTCTCGCCGCCGTCGTCTACCTGGTCGTCGGGCACACGGTGGCGGGGCGCCTGCTGCGCCGCCACTGACCGGCCATCGGGCCGTCCGGGGTCATCCGGCCCCGGACGGCCGGGCGTTCACCCGCAGCGGTCCGGCTCCAGGTCACCGGACTCGCAGGCCGTTCACCCGCAGCAGCCCGGCTCCAGGTCACCGGACTCGCAGGCCGTTCACCCGCAGCAGCCCGGCTTCAAGTCACCGGACTCGCAGGCCGTTCACCCGCAGCAGTCCGGCTCCAGGCCCCTCGGCAGCCGTTCGCCGCCGAAGACGGCGACCGTCGCCTCGTCGCCGCCCAGGGCCGCCACCGCGAGCAGCAGCGACCCGGCCGTCCAGGCGGTGAGCTCCTCGGGCCATACGGCCCGGTTGCCCTCGAAGACGTACCCCGTCCAGTACATGCCGCCCTCGGCGCGCAGGTGCTGGATGGACTGGAGGATCTCCAGGGCGCGGTCGGACTCGCCCATCGCCCACAGGGCGAGGGCGAGTTCGCAGCTCTCGCCGCCGGTGACCCACGGGTTGGGCAGGACGCACCGCACACCGAGGCCCGGGACCACGAAGTCGTCCCAGTGCGCGTCGATCCGGGCCTTGGCCCCGGCGCCGGTCAGGGCGCCGCCGAGGACGGGGTAGTACCAGTCCATGGAGTAGCGGGACTTGTCGAGGAAGCGCTCGGGGTGGCTGCGGATCGCGTGGCCGAGGGCGCCCGCCGCCAGCTCCCAGTCGGGCTGGGGCTCCTCCCGTTCCTCGGCGATGGCGAGCGCGCAGCGCAGCGCCTGGTGGATGGAGGAGCTGCCGGTGAGCAGGGCGTCCTCGACGGGGGTGCCGTCGGGCTCGCGCTTCCAGCCGATCTGGCCGCCGGGGCGCTGGAGGGCGAGGACGAACTCGACGGCGGCGTAGACGACGGGCCACATCCGGTCGAGGAAGGAGTCGTCGCCGGTCGAGAGGTAGTGGTGCCAGACGCCGACGGCGACGTACGCGACGAAGTTGGTCTCCCGGCCCGGGTCGGTGACGTCGGCCGGGTCGCCGTCCTGGTAGGCGGCGTACCAGGAGCCGTCGGGGTTCTGGTGCCGGGCGAGCCACTCGTAGGCCCGCGCGGCGGCGGCGTGCTCGCCGGCCGCGTCCAGGGCCATGGCGGCCTCGGTGTGGTCCCACGGATCGAGGTGGTGGCCCCGGAACCAGGGGATCGCCCCGTCCTCCCGCTGGACGGCGAGGATCCCGGCGACGGTCTCGGCGGCCTGCTCCGCGGTGAGGACCCCGGGCAGGAGGAGGTGTTCGGCGATGCGCTCCGGAGAGGTCACTTGGCGACGTCCGCGGAGGTTCCGGAGGTGGCCTTCGGCAGGTGCGGCTTGGTCGCGTACGCCACGAAGCTCTTGCCGACGACCGGGTTGAGCAGCTGCTCGGCGACCCGGGTCAGGGCGGGCTTCTTCATGATGTCCCAGACCAGGAGCTTGTGGTACGCGCGGACCGGCAGCGCTGCGTCTTTACCGTCCCTGCCCACTCCGAAGGCGCACTTCAGCCACCAGTACGGCGAGTGCAGGGCGTGCGCGTGGTGGGTGCCGTACGGCCTGAGGCCCGCCTGGCGGATCTTGGACAGGAGTTCGTCGGCCTTGTAGATGCGGATGTGGCCGCCCTCGACCTCGTGGTAGGCGTCGGACAGCGCCCAGCAGACCTTCTCGGGGCCGTAGCGCGGGACGGTGATCGCGATCCGGCCGCCGGGCTTCAGGACGCGGACCATCTCGGCGAGCACGCCCTTGTCGTCCGGGATGTGCTCCATGACCTCGGAGATGATGACGACGTCGAAGGACTCGTCGGGGAAGGGCAGGTTGAGCGCGTCGCCCTCCATCGCGGTGGCGGTCGCGCCGGCGGGGGCCTCGCCGGCCTCCTTCATCGCGGCGAACCACGTGGCGACCTCGCGGATCTCCTCGCCGTTCCGGTCGAGGGCGACGACCTGGGCGCCGCGCCGGTAGCACTCGAAGGCGTGCCGGCCCGCACCGCAGCCCAGGTCGAGCACGCGGTCGCCGGGGGCGAGCGGGAAGCGGGTGAAGTCGACGGTCAGCACGGGGTCGTCCTGCTTTCGGTGTTGACGGGAGATTGTGGGCGATCGTCCCGCCGGGCGATGGGGGTGCTCCCTGATCGAACGCGGCCGAGAGCTCGGGGGAGGCTGGGCGCGACCGGACCACCGGGCCGCACCCGGCGAACGGGACGAGGCGTCACCGGGCGCCCCCGCGCACCCCGGCACCCTGCGCGGCGATCGCCTCCCGGTACAGCTCGGCGGTGCCCTGGGCGGCACGCGCCCAGGTGAAGCGGGCCAGGACCCGGGCGCGTCCGGCGGCGCCGAGACGGGCCCGCAGCTCCGGACCGCCGAGCATCCGGCCGAGGGCGGTGGCCAGCGCGTCCGCGTCGCCCGGGGGAACCGCGAGACAGGTCTCGCCGTCACGTCCCGCGACCTCGGGGATCGCGCCGCCGGTGGTGGCGACGAGCGGGGTCCCGGTGGCCATGGCCTCGGCGGCGGGCAGCGAGAACCCTTCGTACAGCGACGGCACGCAGGACACCTGGGCCGAGCGCACGAGGTCGACGAGTTCGGCGTCGGTGATGCCCTTGACGAACTCGACGGCGTCCGTGAGTCCGTACCGCTCGATGGCCTGGGCGACCGGACCGTCCTCGGCGCGCCTGCCGACGACGACGAGGTGGGCGGCCGGGTTCTCGGTACGGAGTTTGGCGAGCGCCTCGACGAGGTGGACGAGGCCCTTGAGCGGCACGTCGGCGCTGGACGTGGTGACGATCCGGCCGGGGACCTCGGCAACCGAGGGGTCCGGTGACCACAGGGCGGTGTCGGCGCCGATGTGGACGACCCGGATGCGGTCGTCGCGTACGCCGAGGTGGTCGACGATCTCCTGCCGGGAGGTGCCGGAGACGGTCAGCACGGACGGCAGCCGGCGGGCGACCCGCTTCTGCATCCGCGTGAAGGCGTACCAGCGGCGTACGGAGGCGCGGCGCTTCCAGTCGGCGGCGGCGTCGAGTTCGAGCTGCCGGTCGACGGTGATGGGGTGGTGGATCGTGGTGACGAGGGGCGCGCCGAGGTCGCCGAGCAGCCCGTAGCCGAGCGTCTGGTTGTCGTGGACGACGTCGAAGTCGCCGCGGCGGGCGGCGAGCATGCGCCGGGCGCGCAGGGAGAAGGTGAGCGGCTCCGGGAAGCCGCCGGTCCACATGGTGGCGACTTCGAGGGCGTCGATCCAGTCGCGGTACTCGTCGCGCCCGGGGGTCCGGAAGGGGTCCGGCGAGCGGTAGAGGTCGAGGCTGGCGAGCTCGGTGAGCGGGACGCCCTCGTCCAGGACGGGGTACGGCTGCGAGCCGATGACCTCGACGCTGTGGCCGAGCCGGGCGAGCTCGCGGGAGAGGTGCCGGACGTAGACGCCCTGGCCGCCGCAGAACGGGTTGCCCTTGTACGTGAGGAGAGCGATCCGCAACGGACGGTCACCGTCGTCGGTGACGCCCTGGCGGGGGCCTGACTCTATGGCCTCAGCGGTCACTCGCTGCCCCCTTCGAGCGTGCGTTTCGCGGGAGCGTAACCGCTCGCGCTAATCTAGAACAAGTTACAGACTTGATCGCTGTTGATCGTCCGAGGTGCACTGAATCTACCGGCAGGTAGGCCCCCCGCAGGAGCCGCGTCAGGTGATTCGCGCCACGGCGGGCACCCCGCCACACTGTCGCTCCCCCACCGCCGTCGCGCTCGGCGGTCCGCACGGAACGGGACTCCATGACCGCGGAAGACAGACCCGCCTCGCCGCCCCTGACAGAGCGCCAGGAGGCGCGTCGCCGCCGGATCCTGCACGCCACCGCGCAGCTGGCCGGGCGGGGCGGCTTCGACGCCGTACAGATGCGCGAGGTCGCCGAGGCGGCCGGGGTGGCGCTCGGGACGCTGTACCGCTACTTCCCTTCCAAGATCCATCTGCTGGTCGCGACGATGCAGGACCAGCTCCAGCACTTGCGCACGACCCTGCGGAAGCGGCCGCCCGCGGGCGACAGTGCGGCGGAGCGGGTGGCGGAGACGCTGATGCGGGCGTTCCGGGCGCTCCAGCGGGAGCCGCAGCTGGCGGACGCGATGGTCCGGGCGCTGACCTTCGCGGACCGGAGCGTGAGCCCCGAGGTGGACACGGTGTCGCGGCTGACGACGGCGATCATCCTGGACGCGATGGGGGCGGAGCACCCCACGCCGGAGCAGCTGTCCGCGGTGCGGGTGATCGAGCACACCTGGCACTCGGCGCTGATCACCTGGCTGTCGGGCCGCGCCTCGATCGCCCAGGTGAAGACAGACATCGAGACGGTCTCCCGGCTGATCGACCTGACCGCGCCGGCCGGGCCCGCCCGGACCGCCGGCTGATCGAACCGACCGCGCCGGGCGGGCCCGGCGGGCCCGTTCGGTCCGCCGGTCGGCCGGTCGGCCGGTCGGCTGGTCCACCTGACGGCACCGGCCGCGCTCCCCGCGGAACATCGCGGTCGGCGAGGCCGAGGCGCGTGTGCGCCGGCTGGTGAAGCCGGGCCGCGCGGAGGCCGTGCCGGGCACGGACCCGGTGGCGTACGCGGCGGTCCGCCGGCCGTCCCCGGGGCGCCGGAGGGCTCGCGCCGGGCGCGGTGTGAGGCGCCTCGCACCCACCGGCCGTCCGGGGTACGGCCCGGTAGAGTGTGCGAGTCGTCATCATGCCCGTACGGGGGGAAGCCGGTGCGAATCCGGCACTGACCCGCAGCCGTGAGCCGCCTCCGCGTGGTGAGTCGGAATGCCCCGCCCGGGACGTGACCGCCGGCACCGTCGAGGAATACGGAGCCGAGCCTGGTGCCCCGAGCGTGCCTGTGCCCGGCCCGCAGGAGAGGCACAGCACGCATGACCACCGTCCGCCGCGGCGCCGCCGCGTTCGCAGCCGCCGCGCTGCTCTGCACCGGAACGGCTTCCGTCGCATCCGCCGCGCCTTCCCCTTCGCCCACCCCCGCGCCCGTGATCCCCTCCGGGCTCTACGGCACGAAGGACCCGACGTACGACGGTGTCTGGCGCCAGTCGCTCGCCTTCATCGCCCAGCGGACCAACGGCGTCCAGCCCGCCGAGAAGTCCGTGACCTGGCTGCTGCGGCAGCAGTGCGGCAGCGGCGCCTTCCCCTCGTACCGCCCGGATCCCGCCAAGCCCTGCACCCCGGCCACGATGCTGGACACCAACGCCACCGCCGCCGCCGTGCAGGCCCTCGCCGGCGTCAAGCGCGACAGCGCCGACCCCGATCGGCTGGCCAAGGCCGCCCAGGCGGGCGCCGGCTGGCTGAAGGGCGTCCAGAACAAGGACGGCGGCTGGGGCTACAACCCCGGCAGCCCCAGCGACGCCAACTCCACCTCCCTGGTGATCGGCGCGCTCGCCGCCCTCGGCGAGAAGCCCGGCGAGGTGAAGTCCGCCGAGGGCAGGACTCCGTACGACGCGCTGCTCGGCTTCGCGATCCCCTGTGCCGCGAAGGACGGCGCGGGCGCGTTCGCCTACCAGCCGGACAAGTCCGGCAAGCTGCTCGCCAACGCCGACGCCACCGCGGCCGCCACGCTCGCCGGACTCGGCAAGGGCCTCACCGCGCGCGGCGTGAAGCCCGCGCAGACCCCCACCTGCACCGACCTGCCCGAGCCCACGATCGAGCGGGCCGCCCTCAACGGCGCCTCCTATCTGGCCGGGGCGCTCGCGAAGACCGGCCACCTGAACACGCCGCCGATGCCTGGCGCCGCGAACCCGTCCGAGCTGCCCGACTTCGGCAACACGGCCGACGCCGTCGTCGCGCTCGCCGCGAGCGGCGCGACGAAGGAGGCCGCCGGGGCGCTGGCCTGGCTCCAGCAGAACTCCGCCGCCTGGGCGAAGGAGAACGGCCCGGCCGCCTACGCCCAGCTGATCTTCGCCTCCAACGCGATGGGCGTCGACCCGCGCGCCTTCGGCTCGGCCGACCTCCTCAAGGGGCTGGGCGCCACCGGCCCCGCGCCGCAGTCCGCTCCCTCGGCCGCCGCGCCGGCGAGCGACGAGGACGAGGAGAGCGCGGACTCCGGCTCCTTCGACCTCTGGTGGATCATCGGCATCGGCATGGTCGTCGGTGTCGGCATCGGCTTCCTGCTGAGCGGCCGCAAGAAGTGAGGACGCGGCTGCGCCGGGCCGCGGCTTCCGCCACCACCGCCGTCGCGGCCGCCGTCCTGACCCTGGCCGTCGCCGTCCCCGCCGAGGCCGCCGGATACCGCTACTGGTCGTTCTGGGAGAGCCAGGGCGGCGGCCGGTGGGCCTACGGCACGCAGGGCCCGGCGACCGCGGTCCCCGCCGACGGCGACGCGATCGGTTTCCGCTTCGCGGTCAGCGAGGACGCGAACGACGCCGCCCCGCCGTCCGCCGCCCCCGACTTCGCGTCGATCTGCGCCGGTACGGAGGGGAAGGCCGGCACCAAGCGGGTGGCGGTCGTCGTGGACTTCGGCGGTCCGCGGGACGCCCCGCCGGGCGAGACGCCGCCGGACCCGCCGGTCAGGACGGGCTGCGCGCAGGTACGGGACGACGCGACGAGCGCGGAGGCGCTGGCGGCGGTGGCGAAGCCGCTGCGGTACGACAGCGCGGCGCTGCTGTGCGGGATCTCCGGCTACCCCGCGAAGGGCTGCGGCGAGCAGGTGGCGGGGACGGCGCCGTCCGCCGGACAGGCACGGCCTTCCGCGTCCACGCCCCAGACCGCGCCGACCACCCCGACCGACCCGACCGCCGCGAGTGACGGCGAGGGCGGCGGCGGCCCGTCCGTCGGGATCGTCGCGGGCGGAGCGGCCGTGCTCGTACTCGGTGGCGCGGCGGTCTGGAAGGCCCGCCGCCGCACATGATCCCGGCCCCCGAGGCGAACCGTTCCAACGCCCTGCACGCGGGCGCCTGGTGGCTCTGGGCGCTCGGTCTGGCCGTGGCCGCCTCCCGTACCACCAACCCGCTGCTCCTCGGTCTGATCGTCGGCGTCGCGGGCTATGTCGTCGCGGCGCGCCGCACCGACGCGCCCTGGGCGCGCTCGTACGCGGCGTTCGTGAAGCTCGGCCTGTTCGTGGTGGTGCTGCGGGTGGTCTTCTCGCTCGTGCTCGGCTCTCCGATCCCGGGTACGCACGAGCTGTTCGCGCTGCCCCGGGTGCCGCTGCCCGACTGGGCCCAAGGAGTACGGATCGGGGGCCGGGTCACCGCCGAGCAGCTGGTCCACGCGGTGTACGACGGGGCGAAGCTGGCGACCCTGCTGATCTGTGTGGGCGCGGCGAACGCGCTCGCCAACCCGGCCCGGCTCCTCAAGTCGCTGCCCGGCGCGCTGTACGAGGCCGGGGTCGCCGTCGTGGTGGCGATGACGTTCGCCCCGAACATGGTCGCGGACGTGGCGCGGCTGCGCACGGCGCGGCGGCTGCGGGGCCGCCCGACGGGGGGCGTGAAGGCGGTGCTCCAGATCGGACTGCCGGTGCTGGAGGGGGCGTTGGAACGCTCGGTCGCGGTGGCGGCGTCGATGGACGCGCGCGGGTACGGCCGTACGGCGCGGGTCCCGGCGGCCGTGCGGCGGACGACGAACGTGCTGACGCTGGGCGGGCTGCTCGGGGTGTGCGCCGGTTCGTACGGGCTGCTGGCGGCGGAGGGCGCGGGGTACGGGCTGCCGCTGGTGGGCGCCGGTCTCGTCGCCGCCGTGGCAGGGCTGTGGCTCGGCGGGCGGCGGACGGTCCGGACCCGGTACCGGCCCGACCGGTGGGGGGTCCGGGCCTGGCTGGTCGCCGGCTCGGGTGCGGCGGTCGCGGCGCTCGTGATCGCGGCGAACGCGTACGCGCCCGAGGCGCTGCACCCCGGGGTGGTCCCGCTGGTGGCGCCGCAGCTGCCCGTATGGCCCGCCCTCTCCGTACTGGTGGGCCTGGTGCCCGCGTTCGTCGCCCCCGCCCCCAAGGAGTCCTGAGATCCCGTGATCCGCTTCGAGAACGTCTCGGTGACGTACGCGGACGCCGACGCGCCCACCCTTCGGGAGGTGGACCTGACCGTCCCCGAGGGCGAACTGGTCCTCCTCGTCGGCCCCTCCGGGGTCGGGAAGTCGACGCTGCTCGGCGCGGTGTCCGGACTCGTCCCGCACTTCACGGGCGGGACGCTGACAGGCCGGGTCACGGTCGCGGGCCGCGACACACGGACGCACAAGCCGCGTGAACTGGCCGACGTCGTCGGCACGGTGGGCCAGGACCCGCTCGCGCACTTCGTCACGGACACGGTCGAGGACGAGCTGGCGTACGGGATGGAGTCCCTGGGCCTGGCGCCGGGGGTGATGCGGCGCCGGGTGGAGGAGACGCTCGACCTGCTGGGCCTGGCGGAGCTGCGCGACCGTCCGATCGCCACGCTGTCGGGCGGCCAGCGGCAGCGGGTGGCGATCGGCTCGGTGCTGACTCCGCACCCGAAGGTCCTGGTACTCGACGAGCCGACGTCCGCGCTCGACCCGGCGGCGGCGGAGGACGTCCTCGCGGTGCTGCAGCGCCTGGTCCACGACCTGGGGACGACGGTCCTGATGGCCGAGCACCGCCTGGAGCGGGTGGTGCAGTACGCGGACCAGGTGCTTCTGCTGCCGGAGGGGGCGATGGGCCCGCCGGCGGACATCATGGCCGTCTCACCGGTCTGCCCGCCGGTGGTCCAGCTGGGCCGCCTGGCGGGGTGGTCCCCGTTGCCGCTGACGGTCCGGGACGCGCGACGGCGTGCGGGCGCGTTGCGGGAGGCCCTGGCGGGCCGGGAGCCGGGAACGGACCGGGAGCCGGGGACTAGCCGAGAGCCGGGGGCGGACCGGGAGCCGGGGACCGGCCGAGAGCCGGGCACGGACCGGGAGCCGGGGACGGGCCCCGTGGGGCTTCTCCCCCACCCCGCCCCTTCCCGTAGCCGGGGGCTCCGCCCTCCGACCCCCGCGCCTCGAACGCCGACGCGGCTGAGACTGCCCCGGCTGCGGCGACGGCCGGACGGCCCCGTCGCGACCGACCACCTCGTCGAGGTCCACGCCCTCGGCGTCCGGCGCGGCCGCGTGGAGGCCCTGCGGCGCGTGGACCTCCGCCTCGACGCCGGAGAGACCGTCGCCCTCATGGGCCGTAACGGCGCCGGGAAGTCCACGCTGCTCGGCTCCCTCGTCGGCATGGTCGCGCCGACCTCCGGGGCCGTCCTCGTCGGTGGGCGCGTCCCGCACCGGACCGACCCGCGCGAGCTGATCCGCCAGGTCGCTCTCGTACCGCAGGAGCCGCGTGACCTGCTGTACGCCGACACGGTCGCCGCCGAGTGCGCCGCCGCCGACCTGGACGCGGGCGTCCGGCCGGGGACCTGCCGGGCCCTGGTGTCCGAGCTCCTTCCGGGGGTCGCGGACGACACGCACCCGCGTGACCTGTCCGAGGGGCAGCGCCTCGCGCTCGCCCTCGCCGTCGTCCTCACCGGGCGCCCCCCGCTCCTCCTCCTCGACGAGCCGACCCGGGGGCTCGACTACGCCGCGAAGGCCCGTCTCGTCGCCCACCTGCGCACACTCGCCGCCGAGGGGCACGCCATCGTCCTCGCCACGCACGACGTGGAGCTGGCCGCCGAGCTGGCGCACCGGGTGGTGATCCTCGCGGGCGGCGAGGTCGTCGCCGACGGGCCGACCGCCGAGGTCGTCGTCTCCTCCCCCGCCTTCTCCCCGCAGGTCGCGAAGATCCTCGCCCCGCAGCCCTGGCTCACGGTCGAGCAGGTCGCCCCGCACCTGGCGGACCTGTGAGCACGTCGTCGCGGCCGATCCGTCTCGGTCCCCGCTCGATCGCCGCCCTCGTCCTGATCTCCGTCGTCGGTGTCATCGCGTTCGGCTGGCCGCTGCTCGCCGACTCCGGCTCGGCCGTCGG
Organism: Streptomyces sp. NPDC003027; assembly: GCF_053591435.1. Classification (NCBI taxonomy): domain Bacteria; kingdom Bacillati; phylum Actinomycetota; class Actinomycetes; order Kitasatosporales; family Streptomycetaceae; genus Streptomyces; species Streptomyces sp. NPDC003027. The sequence continues at coordinate 278,207 of NZ_JBSFTU010000001.1, read as the reverse complement.
CTCGCACTCCGCCGACGCGCCCTGGCTCTTCGCCGCCCTGCTCCCGCTTCTCGTCGCCGTGGTCGTGGCGACCATCGCCGACGGCGGCCTGGACGCGAAGGCGGTCGCGATGCTGGGAGTGCTGGCCGCCGTGGGGGCGGCCCTGCGCCCCCTGGGCGCCGGTACCGCCGGTCTGGAGCCCATGTTCTTCCTGATGGTCCTCAGCGGCCGGGTCCTCGGGCCGGGCTTCGGCTTCGTCCTCGGCTCGATGACGATGTTCGCGTCCGCCCTGCTCACGGGCGGTGTGGGGCCCTGGATGCCGTTCCAGATGCTGTCGATGGGGTGGTTCACGATGGGCGCCGGGCTGCTGCCGGGCGCGGACCGCCTCCGCGGCCGCGGCGAGCTGCTGATGCTGTCGCTGTACGGGTTCCTGGCGGCGTTCGCGTACGGCACGGTCATGAACCTGTACGGCTGGGTGCTCGTCCCCGGTCTGGCCTCGGGCGTCTCGTTCCAGCCGGGTGATCCGCTGGGGGAGAACCTGGCGCGGTTCGCCGCGTACGTCCTGGCGACCTCGCTCGGCTGGGACCTGGGCCGGGCCGCGCTGACCGTCGTCCTCACGCTGACCGTCGGCGGCCCCCTTCTCAAGGCGTTGCGGCGGGCCACCCGACGCGCGAACTTCGAGGCCCAGGTCACATTCGAGGCCGCTCGCAGGCCCCCGGACGGTGAGGCGCCCCACAGGACCTACGTCACGTACGGCCCGGAATAGGAGATGGACACACCACCCATATCACCCCATATAGGCGCTTGACCTGTGAAAAGGCCCGGACTATGGGTCCCGGGCCGTTCGCCGGGAGTGCGATGGGCGGTAGTACACGGGGTCGTTGCCACGGCCTGCCGAGCCTGCTTGTCTGGTGGACGTCGCCAGGCAGCCGGCGCTCAGCGCAGCTCCTCGGACAGGCCGATTCCTCACGGTTCCCGGATTCCCGGGCTCTGGTTCCGGCTTGCCTGAAACGCCCGGCGAAGACCATGTTCCCGACGTTAGGTGTCTACGTTGTTCCGCTCCATCGCCACTCGTGTCTCCGCCCGCAAGAAGACCTTCGCCGCCTCCGCAGCCGTGCTGCTGGGCGCCTCGGGCGCGGTGCTGGGCACGACGGCCTCGGCCTCGGCCGCGACCCCGCAGGAGATTGCCAAGCAGATCGTCCCTGCTTCGCAGTACCAGGCGTTCAGCAAGATCGTGTCGCACGAGTCCGGCTGGAACCACACCGCGACCAACTCCTCCAGCGGCGCCTACGGCCTGGTCCAGGCCCTGCCGGCCACGAAGATGGCCTCGGCCGGCTCCGACTGGAAGACCAACCCGGCCACGCAGATCAAGTGGGGCCTGAACTACATGAACGAGCGCTACGGCAGCCCGAACGCCGCCTGGGCGTTCTGGCAGGCCAACGGCTGGTACTAAGAGACAGCCGCCTTCCGCACGGCCCCGCCCTCCTTCCGGAGGTGCGGGGCCGGCCGCGTTCTCCGGCCACCCGGCCCCGAAGCCCTGCAACCACTACAGCCCTTGCAACCGCCGGATGATGGTGCCGGTGGCCAGCGCCCCGCCCGCGCACATGGTGATCAGCGCGGACTCCTTGTCCGTAGGACAACGACCCCGAGGTCTTCGAACGCCCGGAGATCGAGCTGATCCCACGCCCGGCCCCCGCTCCCGCGCTGCGGCGTCGGGGCGTTTCGGGCCGCGGAACCGGACCTGTGTGCGTCGCGTCTGACCTCGCATGCGGGGGAAACACAGAATTCTGGCCATGATCGTCGCGCTGCTGGCGCTCCAGCTCGGCTCACTCGTGGCCCCGGCGTACGCCTGCGGCTGCGGAGCCATGGTCTCCGACCGCGCCCAGCGCATCGGCGTGGACCGGGAGACCTCGGCCGTGCGCTGGGACGGCCGTACGGAAGAGATCGTCATGCGCTTCACCGTGCGCGGGAACGCCGAGCGGGCCGCCTGGATCATGCCCGTACCGAGCCGGGCCGACGTCGCACTGGGCGACGGCGCGCTCTTCGACGAGCTCGAACGGCTCACCCGGCCCGAGTACAGGGACCGGTACTACTTCTGGCCTCGCGGGGACGACTGGCCCTTCGCCGACCGCGACCTGGACGGCGCGGGCGCCGCCCCGCCCGGCGCGAGCGCCGCCGACGTCGGCGTCGTCGGACGCGAGCGGCTCGGCCCCTTCGACGTGGCGCGGCTGACCGCGACGGACCCGAAGGCGCTCAGCGGCTGGCTGGAACAGAACGGCTTCGAGCTCTCCGACCGGCTGGCGACCGAACTGAAGCCGTACGTCGAGAAGGAGTGGGAGTACGTCGCCGTGCGCCTCGCACCCGACGACGAGGGAACGGTGCTGCGAGGCGAGCTCGACCCCTTGAAGATCCGTTTCACCAGCGACACGCTCGTCTACCCGATGCGGCTCTCCCGGCTGGCGAAGACGCCCCAGTCCCTCGGCCTGTACGTGCTCGCGGACCACCGCATGGAGCCGCGAGGCACCATCGGCGGGGCGCGGCCCGAGGTGCGGTTCGCGGGCCCGATCGAACCGGAGGGCGCGGTCGCCGGCCTGGCCGGCGGCGCGGGCCGGGTCTATCTCACCGCCCTCGACCAGGAGTTCCCCGAACCCTCGCGGATCGACGGCGACCACGAGCTGCGGACGGTCTCCGACACCCCCTACCGGGAGATCGTCCACACGGACCGGCTGCTCACGGTCGGCGGCATCCCGGTCTGGCTCCTGACGGTGTCCGGCGTCCTGATGGCGGGCGTCGCGACAGCCGTGGCGGTACGGGTACGGCGGCAGCGCGCCGGGGTACGTTCGGCCGTATGACCAACGACCAATGGACCAGTGTCGACCGCTACTTCACCGATCTGCTCGCCCCGGCCGACGAGGCGCTCGCCGCCGCCCTCGCGGACTCCACGGCCGCCGGGCTGCCGGAGATCGCCGTCGCCCCCAACCAGGGCAAGCTGCTGAACCTGCTCGCCACGACGCTGGGCGCGCGCACGATCCTGGAGATCGGCACGCTCGGCGGCTACAGCACGATCTGGCTGGCCCGCGCCCTGCCCGCCGACGGCAGGCTGATCACCCTGGAGTACAACCCGGCCCACGCCGACGTGGCCCGCGCCAACATCGCCCGCGCCGGCCTCGACAAGAAGGTCGAGGTCCGCACGGGCGCGGCCCTGGACACCCTCCCGCGGCTGGAGGCGGAGGGCACGGGCCCGTTCGACCTCGTCTTCATCGACGCCGACAAGGCGAACAACGCCCACTACGTCTCCTGGGCGCTGAAGCTCTCCCGCCCGGGCGCGCTGATCATCGTCGACAACGTGGTGCGGGGCGGGAAGGTCGCCGTCGCGCACCCGGACGACGCGGCGATCACCGGCACCCGCGAGATGATCGAACTCGTCTCGCGCGAGCCCCGCCTGGACGCGACCGCCGTCCAGACGGTGGGCACCAAGGGCTACGACGGCCTGCTCCTGGCCCGCGTGGTGGGGTAGGGGCCGGCGCCCGGTCGGCAGGCGCCCCTCAGGGCCTCGTCGCGGCGGGAGCGCTCGATCGCCAGCCGGTGAAGAGCGGCACCTCGCCCGAGGCGTCCAGCACCACGACGCCGAAGGGACGGTCGAAGGCGATCTTCTCGACCACCTCCCGCCGGGGCGAGGCGGCGCTGCGGGACATGGCGACGACCGTGACCGCGGCGGCCTCCACCCCCTGCTCCGCGATCTCGACGAGGGCCTCCTGAACGACCTTGGCGAGAAAGAGCCCGTGCGCCGAGAGGCCGGAGAAGTCGGCGTCCGGGCGGACGGCCCGGGTGATGCCGAGCGCGGGCAGCTGCTCGTACACATCGGTCCTCGTACGCAACGAGAAGCGCGGCAGGGCGAGTTCCACACCGTCGGCCCTCAGCCGCTCGCGCGCCCCAACCCCCGCCCAGGCGGCCGCCAGCGCCTCGGCGGGGCCGTCGCCGTCCGCGCCGAGGACGAACCGCACCCGCACGGCGCCGCCTTCCTCGCCCGCGCACGGCAGCTCGACGACGGTCGCCCCGCCGACCCGCCACGCCCACGACGCCGGGATCCGCCGGTGCATGGTCGGTACGGAGGTGGTGGCGCCGCGCCCGTCCGTGAACGGTTCGTCCCGCGTCCCCGCGACCGGGAACGCCGTGAGCCAGGACGCCCGGAGCGCGAGGGCGTCGACCAGCACCAGGTCCTCGGAGCCGTCCAGGTCGAGCGGCAGCCGGTCGATCAGGCCGCCGGTGGCCCGCGCCACCCAGGAGTCGAGCGCGCTCTGCGCGGTCCCGTCGGCCAGGGTGCCGAAGCCGACGCCGGGCAGCCCCCGGCGGAAGGCGGGCAGCACCGGCACCCTGCTCCACACGCCGGTAGCCACCGCGAGCCCGTCGGTCCGCGCCAGCCGCCGTACCGCAGCGGTCACCGTCTCGGCGGCCGCCTCGCCCTCGACGCCGAGCAGCTCCCGCAGCTCCTCGGCTGTCCGGGTACGGGCGCCGGAGGCGACGGCCGCGAGGCCCAGCCACAGGCCGGCCGGCGAGCAGACGAAGTCGTCGTCGCCCAGCCGGGGCAGCCACCGCGCGGCGAGCGCCCGAATGGCATCCGTATGCGTCGCCAGTTCCGCGCCGGCCATATCCTGCCCCCCATGAGCATCGTGAAGATCAATGTCCTGACCGTGCCGGCCGAGCAGCGTGAGGTGCTGGAACAGCGCTTCGCCTCGCGGGCCGGGGCCGTGGAGGGCTCCGACGGCTTCGAGTGGTTCGAGCTGCTGCGCCCCGTGGAGGGTACCGACCAGTACCTGGTGTACACCCGCTGGCGCAGCGAGGAGGACTTCCAGAACTGGATGAACGGTTCCATGAAGGCCGCCCACCAGGGCACTTCGGGTGGTGGCGAGGGCGGTGGCCCGGGCGAGGGCGGCGGAGAGCGCCCGAAGCCCGCGGCGACCGGCTCCACGCTGTGGTCGTTCGAGGTCGTCCAGCAGGCGTCTGCGAAGTAGCCCGCGCAGGCCATCGGCCGCGGCCGCAAAGGGGAGGCGCGGCCGGACCCGCACCACCCACAATGGCGCCATGACCTGGAACTTCTCCCCCGAGCGCGTCGACACTCCGGCCGCCACCGCCCTTCGCCGCGACTACTACGACGAGGTCGCGAGCCGCTACTGGAAGCGGCCCTCGACCGCGGCGGAGATCGACGAGGGCCTGACCAACGACGGCGTGGAGCTGCTGACTCCGCCGACGGGCGGGTTCCTGGTCGGTAGCTTCGCGGACGAGCCTGCCGCCTGCGGCGGGGTACTGATGCTGGACGAGGAGCGCGCCGAGCTGACGCGCGTGTACATCCGGCCCTCGTTCCGCGGCAACGGCGGTGCGGGGCTTCTCCTCGGCGGGCTGGAGACGGCCGCCCGCGAGCTGGGGGCGCGCCGGATGGTCCTCAACACCCGTCTCGATCTCATCGAGGCGCGCACGCTGTACACCCGGCACGGGTACGCGGAGATACCCGCTTACTGCGAGGGTCCGTACATGGACATCTGGTACGGCAAGGAGCTGTAGACGGGCGCCGTGGGGGCGCGGGCGCGGCGGGTGGCAGGCGGCGGCCCGGGCCCTGCGGCAAGGGGCTCCCTGGGACAGGCGCCGTCAGGCGTGGTGGTCGCGGGGCGGCGCGGGCGCGTGCGGCCGTTCCGCGTCCGAGCCGCTCAGTTCGGCCGTCAGCTCCTCCACCAGTTTCACCAGATCCGTGGGCCGCTCCGGCCCCCACCAGTCCCCGAGCAGCTCCGCCAGCGACTCCTCGCGCGCCTTGGCCAGCCTGGCCGCCGTCTCGACCCCCTCGTCCGTGAGCATCAGTTGCAGTCCCTCACGGCGGGCCAGCCGTCGCCCCTCGACCTCACGGGCCGCCTCGGTGATGAACCGCAGCGGTACTGGCGTGGTCTCGGCCAGCCGGGCGGGCTCGACGGTGCCGTGGCGGCGGATCCGCAGCAACAGCCAGCTCGACGCGGGCAGCAGGTCGAGCCCCGCCTTCGCGGTGATCTTCTCGTAGATCGCCTTGCGTCCCTCGCGGGAGCCGAGCACCGACAGGGCGCGGGCGCACTCGTCGTACGAGGAGCGCTCCACCGGGTTGGAGGCCAGGGTCTGGCTGGGGTCGGGGGCGGTGACGGAACCGCGCAGCTTGTCCTCCTTCAGGAACCAGGCGACCACGAAGGCGATGACGACGACCGGCGCCGCGTAGAGGAACACGTCGGTGATCGAGGTGGCGTACGCGTGCAGGACGGAGGGGCGCAGCCCGGGCGGGAGGGCGGCGATGGCGCGCGGGTCGGCGGCCAGCTGGTCGGGACCGGTTCCGGGCGGCACGTTCTGTCCGGCGAGGGCGTCGTCGAGCTTGTGGGTGAGCCGGTTGGTGAAGATCGTGCCGAAGATGGCGACGCCGAAGGAGGCTCCGATGGAGCGGAAGAACGTGGCGCCGGAGGTGGCGACGCCCAGGTCCCGGTAGGAGACGGCGTTCTGCACGACGAGCACGAGGACCTGCATGACCAGGCCGAGGCCGGCTCCGAAGACGAAGAAGTAGACGCTCATCGCCCAGGTGGAGCTGGTCTCGGTCAGCTCGTTGAGGAGGAGCAGCCCGAGGGCGGTGAGGGCCGTTCCGGCGATGGGGAAGACCTTCCAGCGGCCGGTGCGGGAGACGATCTGGCCGGACGCCGTGGAGGTGATGAGCATGCCGAGGACCATCGGCAGCATGTGGACACCGGACATCGTCGGGGTGACGCCCTGGACCACTTGGAGGAAGGTCGGCAGATAGGTCATCGCGCCGAACATCGCGAAGCCGATGACGAAGCTGATGACCGAGACGAGGGTGAAGGTCCTGATCCGGAACAGCTTCAGGGGCAGGACGGGCTCGACGGCGCGCTTCTCGACGTACACGAACCAGGCCAGGAGTACGGCTCCGAGGACCGCGAGCCCGATGATCTGCGGGGAGCCCCACGCCCAGGTGGTGCCGCCGAGCGAGGCCACCAGGACCAGGCAGGTGGCCACGGAGGCGATGAGGAAGGTGCCGAGGTAGTCGATGGTGTGGCGGGTGCCGCGGGCCGGGATGTGCAGCACGGCGGCGATCACGAAGAGGGCCACCACGCCGATGGGCAGGTTGATGTAGAAGACCCAGCGCCAGGAGAGATGCTCGGTGAACAGCCCTCCCAGGAGGGGTCCGAGGACGCTCGTGGCACCGAAGACGGCGCCGAAGAGACCCTGGTACTTTCCGCGTTCCCGTGGGGAGACGAGGTCGCCGACGATCGCCATCGACAGGACCATGAGTCCGCCGCCGCCGAGGCCCTGGACGCCGCGGAAGGCGATGAGCTGCGGCATGTTCTGGGCGATGCCGCAGAGGGCGGAGCCGAGGAGGAAGATGACGATGGCGGCCTGGAAGAGCTTCTTGCGGCCGTACTGGTCGCCGAGCTTGCCCCACAGCGGGGTGGCGGCGGTCGACGCCAGCATGTAGGCGGTGACGACCCACGACAGATGTTCCATGCCGCCGAGTTCGCTGACGATGGTCGGCAGGGCGGTGGAGACGATGGTCTGGTCGAGCGCGGCGAGCAGCATGCCGAGCAGCAGCGCACCGATCGCGACGACGACGGTGCGGTGGCTCAGCCCCTCTCCCGGCGCGGGGCCGCCGCCGACGTCCGGCGTGCGTACGTCCTGGGCCATGGGCACTTACCTCCGAGGGTCCTCAGTACCCCCCATCCTGATTGCTATGTCCGGTTATGGCCTGCCGAGGAGAACGGCTGTTCAGGTGGAGGTGTGAGGCGGCCTGCATAATCGCTCGCAGTTGAACTGGGGAGGGAACCCACGGTGCTCGGACACGTCTGTCCTGAATGCGGTGCACGGAGACCGGGCTGCGGCTGCGCCCAGGCGGAGATCGCGGCGGCGGAGGACTTCGACCCGTTGCGGATTCGCCCGTACGTGACACTGGAGCCGCCGCCGGCACGACCGGCGGGGGCTGCGGGGGCTGCGGGATACGGGGCCGCTCCGGTTCCGCCGCAGGGAGTACGGGATACGGCAGCGGAAGCGGGCCCGGCGAACGCGGGGGCGGGGCCGGTCGGGCCTGTGGCGGCCGGCACCGGGCCGGTCGGGCCTGTGGCGGTCGGGGCGGGACCGCTCCCGCCGGAACGGACGGGGCTGGGGCCGGTCGGGCCGATACCGGCTGACCCGGCGCCGCGGCGGACGAGCGCGATGCCGCTCCCGCCGCAGCAGGCCGCGCCGGGGGCGGGCGGACCGGTACCGGGCGGCGCAGGGGCACTCCCGCCGCAGCGGGCCGTGCCGGGGCCGGGGCCGGACGGCGGACCGGTACTAGCCGGCCCGATACCGGGCGGCGCGGGGCCGCTCGGGGGTGCGCCGGTCGCTTCGGTGAGGCTTGAGTCACCGCAGTCACCGCAGTCGCCACATTCGCCGCAGTCACCGCAGTCACCGCAGTCGCCGGAGTCGCCTTCGGAGCGGACCACGCCGCTTGCCGTGATCGTTCCGGCGCCGCCGCCCGGCCCCGCGCCCACCCCGGCAGCCGCTCCCGCCCCCGCTCCCGCCCCGGCGCCGCAGGAGGCGTACCCCACCGACCCGTCCGAGACGATGACGCTGCTGCTGCGCGGGGTCGTCGGTGATCCGGCCGCCCACGGGCGGCTCGCGGACGGCTTCGGGGACGACGACCGGCCCGAGCTGCCCGCCACCCGTCGGCGCGGCGCGCTCGTCGCGCTGGCGGCGGCCGTCGCCGTCGCCGTGATCGGCACGGCGGCCCTCGCCGCCGGGCTCCTCGACGGTGACGGCGAGACCGAGGACCGGGCGGCCGTGCCCACCGTCACCACGAGCGCGTCCGAGAACGTCGCCGTCTCCGAAGCACCGTCCCCGTCCTCCTCGACCTCCACCCCGGCCACGTCCCCCTCCCCCACCGCCTCACCGTCCGCGCGGACGACGGCCTCTTCGGCCTCGGCCCCGGCCGCCGGCTCGGGGACCGCGACGGCCGCCTCCACCGGTGCGGCCGGGCCACCGCCGCCGTCGCCGTCGACGAGCCGGAGCGGCACCGCCCCGGCCGTCGCTCCGACCCGGACCACCGACGAGCCGACCCTGCGCCGCGGGGACAGCGGGGCCGAGGTCAGGGAGCTCCAGAAGCGCCTGCGCCAGGTGGGGCTGTACGAAGGCCGGGCGGACGGCGTGTACGACAGGGACGTCGAGGTCGCCGTCGCGCGCTACCAGTCGTACAAGTACATCCCGGAGGACCCGGAGGGCGTGTACGGGCCCCACACGCGCCGCGCCCTGGAGGCCGACACGCGCGGGTGAGTTCCGTCATGCGGGACGGGGTGGCGCGCCGGCATCTCGTTTTGTATCGTGGAGGAACAAAGTGGCCCCGCTCGCACTCCCTGACCGGTGAGCGGGTCCACTTCGTTTTCTCCCACCCCCTTCGGAGACCCTCGATGCACGCCACCACCCCGGCAACGCTCACCGCTCGCGCCCTGCTCCTCGACATGGACGGCACCCTCGTCAACTCGGACGCGGTCGTCGAGCGCTGCTGGCGCCGGTGGGCCGTGCGCCACGGACTCGACCCGGAGCAGGCACTCAAGGTCGTCCACGGCCGCCAGGGGTACGCGACGATGGCCGTCCTCCTTCCCGACCGGCCCATGGAGGAGAACCACGCGGACAACCGCGTGATGCTGGCCGAGGAGACCGCCGACCTGGACGGTGTCGTGCCGATCCCCGGCGCCCCCGCCTTCATGGACGCGATAGCCGCCCTGCCGCACGCGCTGGTGACCTCGGCCGACGCGGCCCTCGCCCGGGCCCGGATGGGCGCCGCGGCGCTGCGGATGCCGGAGACCCGGGTCACTGCGGAGTGTGTCGGCGCGAGCAAGCCGGACCCGGAGGGCTTCCTCAAGGGTGCGGCGGAACTGGGCTTCGACCCGGCGGACTGCGTGGTCTTCGAGGACTCCGAGGCCGGTATCCAGGCGGGCCGCGCGGCGGGCATGCGGGTGGTCGGCGTGGGCCCGCGAGCGGCCGCCTTCGCCCCGGACGTCCACGTCGAGGACCTGACCTCCCTGCGGGTCACCGCGGACGCGGCCGGCACGATCCGGCTGACGTTCCTGGCGTAAGCCACCTCGCGGGCCCGCGCCCACCACCCGCGCCGGCCCCGCCCGCCCCCTCCTGGCGCCGACACGCGCCCGCCCGTCACTCCCCTCGCGCCAGTCGCCCCCGCGCCACCAGTTCCAGGGCCACCGCGGTCGCCACCGCCTGGACCACCATCAGGGCCACCAGGACGAACAGCTGCACCGCCCCCGCCTCCCACGGGGACGCGCCGCCCAGCAGCATCCCCACGAACGCGCCGGGCAACGTCACCAGACCCACCGTCCTCGTCTGGTCGAGCCCAGGGAGCAGCGCGTCCGAGGCCGCCTGCCGGGCCACCTCCAGACGGGCCTCCCGTGCCTGGAGACCGAGCGCGAGCCCCGCCTCCACCTCGCCTCGCCGCGTCTCCAGTTCGTCGAGCGCGCGCCGCCCCGCGAGCACCGTGGCCGTCAGCGCCCCGCCGATGAGGATGCCCGTCACGGGGATGAGCGCCACGCCGCGCACCGGTACGAGCCCGGTGAGCACGAGCGCCCCCACGACCGGCGCCACACCCGCCCCGAGGGGCACCCCGGCCCACCACCAGCCGCGCCCCGGCGCGGGGACGATCCGCCGCCCGGCCGTCCACACCGCGACGCCGTACATCAGCAGCAGGAACCCCAGCAGCAGCGGCACATGGCGCATCACCCAGCCGATCACCAAGGAGACGGCCAGGAGTTGAACGGCCGCCCGCCCGCCGGCGACCAGGCTGTCGCGGGCGCGCCCGAGCCGGGCGACGGCCACCACCCCCGCGGCCACGGCGAGCAGAACGGTGAGAACCACCCCGAAGGTGACATCGACGTCCAGAAGCACGCGCCAACCCTAGGCCCCCGGCGGGAACCTGTCGTTCCGTCACCCTCTCCCCACCCCTTGATGTGACGTGCTCATGTCGTCACGCTGTTACCTGGCGCACCCCCCACCGCAACCTGGCGCCGCCACGATGACCGGGCCGCCCGGCACCCGCCCGCGGACGGCAGGTCAAAGATCCCCCACCTCAAGGGAGTTCACATGCTCGCCGCCACCGTCTACGCGCGTCGAATCGCCCGCCGCGCGGGCGTTCTCACCGCCACCGCCGCCCTCGCCTTCACCGGCCTCCTGGCCACCGCCCCCGCCGCCCAGGCCGCCCCGCCCACCCCGGTCAGCGCCGCCACCGCCCGTACGTACCTCGCCTCCCTCACCGTGAAGGCGGAAGGTTCCTCCAGCGGCTACAGCCGGGATCTCTTCCCCCACTGGATCACCCAGTCGGGCGCGTGCAACACCCGCGAGGTCGTCCTCGAGCGGGACGGCGTGAACGTCGTGCGAGACTCCAGCTGCGCGGCCGTCAGCGGCAGTTGGTACTCCGAGTACGACGGCGCCACCTGGACGGCCGCGTCCGACCTCGACATCGACCACGTCGTGGCGCTCGCCGAGGCCTGGCGCTCGGGCGCCAACTCCTGGACGACCTCCCAGCGGCAGGCGTTCGCCAACGACCTGACCCGTCCGCAGCTCATCGCGGTCACCGACAACGTCAACCAGGCCAAGAGCGACCTCGACCCGGCGGAGTGGATGCCGTCACGCACCGCGTACCGCTGCACGTACGCCCGTATGTGGGTGCACGTGAAGTACTACTGGAAGCTCAGCGTCGACTCGGCCGAGAAGAGCGCCCTCCAGTCCGTCCTCAACGGCTGCTGAGACGACCGCCGGATCGGCCGTCAGGCCGACTGCCGAGCCGGCGGCTGAGACGGCTGCCGAGTCGGCTGCTGAGTCGGCTGCTGAGTGGCTACTGAGACCGGACGGGGAACGCTTCCCGGCTCCCTCCGTCGTTCCGTACCGTACGGCGGGACGACGGAGGGGGATCAACGATGGCGGCAGGACTCAGACTCGGACCACTGCTGCGGTACGTGGACGGGGTGACGGGCGACAGCGCGACGGTGTGGGTCGAGGCCGACCGCCCGTGCGGGGCGGAAGTCCGGTGCGAGGACGGCGCCGGCGGCCGGACGCGTACGTTCCAGATCGCCGGACACCACTACGCCCTGATCCCGGTGACCGGCCTGACGCCGGGCAAGGCGACACCGTACGAGGTACTGCTCGACGGCCGCCGCGTCTGGCCCCTGCCGGGCTCGCCCTTCCCGCCGAGCACCATCCGCACCCCCGCCCACGGCCCGGACGCCGATCTCCGGGTCGTCTTCGGCTCCTGCCGCTGGGCGGCGAAACCCGCGACCGGCCGCGACCCCGTCGGCCCGGACGCGCTCGACACCCTGGCGGCGGTCCTGTCGACGGCCTTGGCCACGGCCCCGGCCACGGGGCCCTCGGCCGCCGAACTGCCCGACGTGCTGCTGCTCCTGGGCGACCAGGTGTACGCGGACGAGACCTCCGCTCCCACCCGCCGCCGGCTCGCCGCCCGCCGCGATCCCCGCGACCCTCCGGGGGCGGAGGTCGGGGAGTACGAGGAGTACACCTGGCTCTACGACGAGTCCTGGCGCGACCCCGAGGTCCGCTGGCTGCTCTCCACCGTCCCCAGCTGCATGATCTTCGACGACCACGACATCATCGACGACTGGAACACCAGCGCCGCCTGGCTGGCACGGACGCGCCGCACGCCCTGGTGGCGCGAGCGCGTGCTGAGCGGGCTGATGTCGTACTGGGTGTACCAGCACCTCGGCAATCTCTCCCCGGCCGAACTGGCGGCGGACCCTCTGTACGCGGAGGTGTGCGCCGTGCCCGACGGCACCGAACGGCTTCGGCGGTTCGCGTCGGAGGCGGATTCCGATCCGGCGGGGGTGCGGTGGAGTTACCGCAGGGACTTCGGCCGGACCCGGCTGCTGATGATCGACACGCGGGCCGCGCGCGTCCTGCGGGAGGACGCGCGCGCGATGCTCGACCCGGCCGAGGCCGACTGGGTACGCGCTCAGGCGCTCGCCGACCCGGGCACGTACGACCATCTCCTCGTCGGCACCTCGCTGCCCTGGCTGCTGCCGCCGCTCGTCCACGACGCGGAGGCGTGGAGCACGGCGCTGTGCCGGGGCGAGCGGGGCGGACCCGACGGCCGCTGGGCGCGGTTCGCCGAAGCTCTGCGGCAGCGCGCGGACCTGGAGCACTGGGCGGCGTTCCCGTCGTCCTTCGACGCGCTGACGGCGCTGCTGGCGGAAGCGGGGAGCGGGCCTCAGGCGCCGGCGACGGTCTGCGTGCTGTCGGGGGACGTCCACCACGCGTACGTGGCGGAACCGCGGTGGCCGGAGTCGCCGGAGTCGCCGGAGTCGCTGGAGTCGCTGGAGTCGCTGGAGTCGCGGGCAACCCAGGCGCCCGCCATGGGTTCCGCGCCTGCGCCGCCTCCGGTGGCGCGCGTGGTGCAGCTGACCTGTTCCCCGCTGCACAACGCGGTCCCGGCCTCGATACGTCTCGGTTTCCGCTTCGGCTGGAGCGGCGCGGGGCGGCTCCTGGGCCGGGGGCTGGCCCGGCACGGCCGGGTGGGACGGCCGGTGATCGACTGGCGCAGGACCGGCGGACCGTGGTTCGGGAATCAGCTGATGACGCTGGTACTCCGGGGGCGCCAGGCGCATCTGAGGCTGGATCAGGCGCGGCGCGGGGGGCGGCTGGTGACCGTCGACGAGCGACCGCTCGGCGAGGAGTGACGCTCGTCACACAAACAGTCTCGGCCAAATGTTGAACTTGCAAGTACTAGTGAGGGGTGCCTAACCTGACGGCCTCATCGGTTCCGTCCCCCGCGCTCCGTTCCCCGTGAACGGGCAAGACCGAAGGAGTCCCACCCCCCATGAACACTCTGGTCACCCGCTTGGATCAGGCCCAGCCGTACGCGCTCGGGCTGTTCCGCGTCGTCATCGGCCTGCTCTTCGCCTGCCACGGCGCCGCCTCGCTCTTCGGCGTCCTCGGCGGTGCGATGGGCGGCGGCACGATAGAAGCCGGCATCTGGCCGGGCTGGTACGCCGCCGCGATCCAGCTCGTCGCCGGTGTCCTGGTCCTGGCCGGCCTGGGCACCCGTACCGCCGCGTTCATCGCGTCCGGCTCGATGGCGTACGCGTACTTCACGGTCCACCAGCCCGAGGCGCTCTTCCCGCTGCAGAACAGCGGCGAGACCGCGGCGCTCTTCTGCTGGGGGTTCCTGCTGCTGGTCTTCACCGGCCCGGGCGCGCTGGCCCTCGACCGGCTGTTCGGCGCCCGGGGCGCCGAGGCGCCCCGGAGCGAGGAGAAGCACGCGCCGGTCGCGGCGTAACGTTTCCGCACCGCCACAGGGGCCGCCGGACCGCGGGAGCGGTTCCCGGCCCCTGTGCCGTACGCGATCAGGCCCCAGCGCTCGCGCCGTATCCCCTGTACGCGATCAGGCTCCCGGACGCCCGTGCCGTACCCCCTGTACGCGATCAGGCTCCCGGACGCCCGTGCCGTACGCGCGGCGCTGCGCGACCCCGTCCCCCACCGCCCGCACGGCCCCGCGTACGCTCTGGCTCTGTGAACGTGCTCGACAGCATGGGGTCACTGAGGTCACTGACCGCGGGCCCGTGGATCTACGCGGCGGTGGCGGCGTCGGTGCTTCTCGACGTCTTCCTGCCCGTGCTGCCGAGCGGGGTCCTGGTGATCACGGCCGCGACGGCGGCGGCGACCGCCACGGCGGCGTCCCCTGACGTGCCCTCCGTACTCCCGTTGCTGCTCTGCGCGGCCGCGGCCTCGGTCCTCGGCGACTTCGTGGCGTACCGGCTCGCCTGGCGGGGCGGGGCGCGGCTCGACCGGGCCATCGCGCGGTCCCGGCGGCTGACCGTCGCGCAGGAACGTCTCGGCGCGGCGCTGGCGCGGGGCGGCGGTCTGCTCGTGGTGATCGCGCGGTTCGCCCCGGCGGGCCGGTCGGTGGTCTCCTTCGGCGCGGGCGCGACCAAGCGCCGGATCGAGGAGTTCCTTCCGTGGTCGGCGCTGGCGGGCGTGGCCTGGGCCGGCTACAGCGTGGGCCTGGGCTG
Source organism: Streptomyces sp. NPDC003027 (assembly GCF_053591435.1). Lineage (NCBI taxonomy): Bacteria > Bacillati > Actinomycetota > Actinomycetes > Kitasatosporales > Streptomycetaceae > Streptomyces > Streptomyces sp. NPDC003027. The sequence continues at coordinate 263,157 of NZ_JBSFTU010000001.1, read as the reverse complement.
GCTGGGCGGGCAGTGGCTGGGCGCGACCTGGTTCAGCGCGGGGGTCTCCGTCCTCGCACTGTTCCTGGCCGGAACGCTGGCGGCCTACGTCATACAGCGTCCGGCTGCGGCTCCCGCTCCGGCTTCCTGAGCCCGGGCGGGTCGGCGGCGCGGTGGGCCCCATGGGCGCTGTGCGCGCCACGTACTTCGAGGCCGTCGAGGAGTCGGGCGGTGGCGCGGGCGATCTCGTCCACGGCCCGGTCGAAGACCTCGCGGTTGTGCGCGGCGGGCGCACGGAAGCCGGAGACCTTGCGGACGTACTGCAGGGCGGCGGCGTGGATGTCGTCCTCGGTGGCCTCTTCGGGCAGGACGGGCGGACGGAGGGTCTTGATGCTGCGGCACATGCCTCCAGTGTGACGCGGCCCACTGACAACGGTCGGCTGCCGAGGACAGCGGTCGACTGTCAGCTGACAACAGTGGCCGCCGAGGGCAACGGTGCTGCCGGCCGACCCCGGTCGCTGCCGGCCGACCCCGGTCGCTGCCTGCCGACCCCGGTCGCTGCCTGCCGACCCCGGTCGCTGCCTGCCGACCACGGTCGCAGCCGACCACGGCGGGCCGGTCGCCTGCCTGCCGGAGCCGCTCAGCTGCCCAGAGCGCGCCTGCTGCGGGCGTTGATCTCCGCCGCGCGGGCCCGCAGCTCCCGGAGGGGCGTGGCGAGCTGCACGTCGGCAGGCTCGGCCTCCCACGCGCGGCCGCCGCTGACGGGCCGGATGAGGAACCGGTCGGCGACGCTGTCCACGTAGAACCCGACCCGCCCGGTGGCGGTGTCGCGGACGAGGTCACCGACCTCGGGCAGTGGCTCCACGAAACCCCTCCGTCCCGGATCCCAGGTCTCTAGAGATACACCCAGAGAAACCTCGTGACCCCTCACTGTCAACGTATCTCTAGAGAAGTCCCCCGATGGGCGGATCGGCCGCTCAGGTCGGCGCACACGTGTGCTCCACCGCGAAGAAGCGCGCCGTAGGGTGTCCCGCAGACGAAGGGAGTGGTCCACCCATGACTGACCAGGACAGCGGTCGTCGGCCGAAGTACCAGCGCATCGCCGACGAGTTGAGAACCGCCATCCAGTCAGGCGCCTTCGCCCCCGGCGACCGGCTCCCGGGCGAGAACGATCTCATGACGCGGTACGAGGTGGCCCGGATGACGGCCCGCCAGGCGTTGTCCGTGCTGCGGAACGAGGGCCTCGCCGAGGCGCGGAGGGGTGCGGGGGTCTTCGTCCGCGCCTTCCGCCCGCTGCGCCGCCGGGGCATCCCCCGGCTGGCGCGGGAGCACTGGGGCACGGGCCGCTCGGTCTGGTCGGCGGACATCGAGGACCGCGCGCTCGCGGTGGACCAGATCGAGGTCGGCGAGGCCGCCGCGAGCGCCGGGGTCGCCGAGGCGCTGGCGCTTCCCCCGGAGTCACCGGTCTGCGTCCGCAGCCGCCGCTTCGTCCTGGACGACAAGCCGGTGCTGCTCTCGGTGTCGTACCTCCCGGCCGCCCTCACCCACGGGACGCCCATCGCGGCGGCGGACACGGGACCGGGCGGCACCTACGCGCGGCTCGCCGAACTCGGACACCAGCCGGTCCACTTCCGTGAGGAGATCCGCTGCCGGATGCCGACGGCCGACGAATCGGCCCGGCTCGCGCTGGAGCTGGGGACGCCGGTGATCCTCATCCGGCGTACGGCCTTCACCGAGGCGGGTGTCGCGGTGGAGCTCAACGAGATGACGCTGGACTCGGCGTCGTACGTCCTGGAGTACGACTTCGACGCGTGACGGTGAAGACGCCGCCGGGCGCGGCGTACGCCACGCTGCCGGAGAACCTCTCGGCCGCCTCCCTCACCGCCTGTTCCGGCTCCGCCCGGGGCCCGACATGGGTCAGCACGAGGCGTCCGGCACCGGCGTCGTGGGCGGACCGCCCGGCCTGCGCGGCGGAGTGGTGCCCGGGCCCCTCGCCGTCGGCCTCACAGATGAACAGCTCGCAGTCGCGGGCGAGTTCGACGAGCGCGGGACACGGCTCGCAGTCCCCGGAGTACGCGATCCGCCGCCCCGCCCCGTCCTCGACGCGCAGCCCGAAGGCGGGCATCCCGTGCTCGACGCCCCTGCTCCGCAGCACCAGACCGCCGACCCGGGCCTCGTGCCCGTCGTACAACTCCTCGACGGCGAAGGCGTCTTCGACCGGACTCCGGCGGGGCCCGTTGGTCAGGAACCCGGCCAGCCGGTCGGCGATCCCCGGCGGCCCGTAGAGGGGCAGGGGCGCGTCGAGGCGGATGTCGGCGTAGAGGAGTCCGTAGTACGCGGTGAGCAGGTCGGCGCAGTGGTCGGCGTGCAGATGCGAGATCCACACGGCATCGACCTGCGCGAGCCCGGCGTACCGCCGCAACTCCCCGAGCGTCCCACTCCCGGCATCCACCCACACCCGGACGCCACCCCCTTCGAGGAGGTACCCGGAGCAGGGATTCCCGACCTGGGGGTAGGGCGTGGCGGACCCGAGCACGGTGATCCGCAGAGAGTCATCGTCCATCCGCGGAGTCTACGGCGGGGACGGATAGGCTTCCGGAGGCCGCTGACCGTAAGCCCTGCAAGCCCTTTCAAACCTGAAAGCCGCCCTGACCTGCTATTACTAACCCCCATCGAACCTTGACTGAAAACCTATGCAGAAACTTGCGCAAGGACGTCCCGCGCCTCGATGATCCGGCCATGGCAAACCTCATGACGCGCGTATCCCGCCCCGTCGCCCTCGCCGCCGGGGCCGCGGCCGGCCTCCTGACCGCCGTGACCGTCGCCCCGTCCGCTGCGGCGGTCGCCGAATCCGCGCCTCCGGAGTGCGTGCGGTACCACTCGGGCTGGCGCTACACCCATGTCGTCAACGACTGCGACGTCACCGTCGCCGTCACGGTCGAGTACACCGACGGCCAGGCCGCCCCGTGCCGCGTCATCGACCCCGGCGCGTGGGCGACCTTCGCCGGATACGGATCGCAGCTCAACTACGTCACGGGACTGAGGACCTGCGATCCCACCACGACGAGCGGCGCCTGAGCCCCAACGTCTCCGAGACCGCCTGCGGCACCGGCCGACAGAGTCCGACGAGGCAACTGGCACGACGCCTCTCCCCCGCCTCCGCGGCCGGGGAACGGACAAGGCCCAGGCTCCCGGTTCAGTACCGGTGGCCTGGGCCTTTGTCGTATATCAAGCGAGTGGGCGCGGACGGTTTCGAACCGCCGACATCTGCTTTGTAAGAGCAGCGCTCTACCCCTGAGCTACGCACCCGTGGAATGAGGCAACAGCGTACATGGCCCATGGGTGGGTCCCGCAAACCGATACCCGTGCGTAGCGGGGCGGGGGGTAGCCCCACCATCGGGGCGGTGGGTCGCCGGATCGTCGTGGGGTGGGGGCGGCCGTACGGTGAGGGGACAGTCAGCGCGTTACCTGGGGGTTTGTCGTCATGGCCGCTCGTCGTCGTATCCGTACGCTCCTCGCCGTCGGCGGAGCCGTCGTCGCTCTCGGGGTCGCCGGTTGCGGGGGTGCGGATGTCGAGGGAGCGCCCGAGGAGCGGAAGAGCTTCGCGTTCTCCGGGGGGACGCTCACGATCGACGCCGGGAACTCACGGCTGGAGATCGTGCCCGCCGACATCGACGACGTGCGGGTGAGCCGGCGGGTCGACGGGTGGGTGTTCCTGGGGTCCGGGCCCGACGCGACGTGGCGGATGGAGGGCGGCACCCTCACCTTGCGGGTCGAGTGCGACGCCCTGGCCAGCGACTGCGGCTCCGTCCACCGGGTCCAGGTGCCGCGCGAGGTCGCCGTCACCGTGGAGAACGGCAACGGGGAGGTGACGGCCGACGGCTTCGCCACCGCCCTGACGGTACGGGCCGACAACGGCTCCGTCCTCGTGCGCGACGCGTCCGGTCCGCTGGAGCTGACCAGCGACAACGGGGAGGTCGTCGTCGGGGGCCGGACCACCTCCCGGCAGATCGTCGCCCGGGCCGACAACGGGGCCGTACGGCTCGCGCTCAGCGCCGTGCCGCGCCGGGTGGAGGCCACCAGTGACAACGGGGAGATCGACATCGCCCTGCCGAAGGCGACCTACGACGTCGACGGGCGCAGCGACAACGGCGAGGTCCGCGTCGACGTGCCGACCGCGAAGGGCAGCGGCCATGTCGTGACCGCGCGCAGCGACAACGGGGAAGTCGTCGTCCGCAGCGCGAACTAATGGACCCGTGTGTTCGTCCTTACCTGGTGGGAGAATGAACCGGACCGACCAGCGCGGCGATCACAGCACGGGAGAGGGACGTGGCGGCGACTCACGCAAGAGGCACGTCCACGCTGCGGCTCGCACTCGCGCTTCCGCTGCTCACGCTCGCGCTCCTGCCCGGCGCCTTCGCCGGAGGCGGCACCCGGCGGTGGTTCGGTGGGCGCGGGGAGAGCCAGCGGGCCGAGGCGCAGGCCGCCAAGGACGCGGCGGCGGCCGCGTTCTACGAGCTCGACACCGCCCAGCGAGATCTGCGGATCTCCATCGAGACGATCACAGCCGTCGACAGCTCCCCCGGGGCCCGTAGCGCCGTCGACGGCTTCGCCGCGCTCGGGCGCCGGATCGACGAGGTCAGCCACGCCTACATCACCGCCGTCGACGCCCACGATCTCGACCGGGACGAGCTCGACACGGGGACAGCCCAGCGGGCCCGGACCGAGCTGACCCGGGCCAAGGACGAGCTCGTACGGGTCAAGGGTGAACTGGACCGGTTCGAGCAGGGGCTCGGGCCGCTGCTCGACAAGGCCGAGACGCAGCTCGCCCGGCTCGCCCCCGCCGTCGAGCGGGCGCGGGCGGCGCTGCGGGCCGCCGGCACCGCCCTGGACACGGCACGGCGCGCGGGTCTGCGCGCCGACGAGCTCGCCGCGCGGCTCGCCGCCCTCGGCCCCGAGCTCACCAAGCTCAACGAAGGCGCCGGGCGGCACGGCGTCCCGGAGACCCTCCAGCGCGCCGACCGTGTGCTGCGGGACGCCGAAGCCGTACGCGTCGAGGCCGAGCGGCTCCCCGAGCGCGCCGCCGAGACCGACAAGCGCCTGGTCTCCCTCCGTACCCGCGCCGAGGCGCTCACCACCCGGGCCGAGGCCGTCGAGCCCGTCCTGTCCGAGCTCCGCCGCCGTTTCTCGGCCGCCTGCTGGCAGGACCTCCAGCACGTCCCCGAGCAGGCCGCCGAGAGCGTCCGCCAGGCCGAGGAGAGGCTCAAGGAGGCCGCGGCGGCCCGCGCGGAGCAGCGCTGGGCCGACGCCACCAGTTTGCTGGCCACCGCCCGTGCCCTGCTCGACAACACCGCCGAGGCCGTCTCCGCCGCCGGTGAGCGGCTCCGCCGTCTCGACGCCGTCGCCAAGGACCCCCGGCAGGAGATCGAGCGCGCCCGATTCGCCGTGCGCGACGCGCAGCGCCTCGCCATGGCGGGCCGCCACACCCCCGACCCGCGCCACGCCCGCCCCCTCGACGACGCCGTCGCCCGCCTCGACCGGGCGGTCGCCGCCCTCGACAGCGGCCGCCACCCCGACTACTGGCACTTCCTCACCGAGCTCGAGGCCGTCCGCGCGACCGCCGCCCGGGTCGTGGAACTGATCAGGGAGGACCGGGGCGGCGGCGGGGGCGGCGGCCGTTAGCCTGGTCCGTATGCCTCGTTACGAATACCGCTGCCGGACCTGTGGCGACACGTTCGAACTCAGCCGGCCCATGGCCGAGTCCTCCGCCCCCGCCGCCTGCCCCGAAGGGCACGACGACACCGTGAAACTGCTGTCCGCCGTCGCGGTCGGCGGTACGGCGACAGCCGGCCCCGCGCCCGCCGCGAGCGGGGGCGGCGGTGGCTGCTGCGAGGGCGGGTGCTGCGGCTGACCAGCCGTACCGGGCCGGGGAACCGAGACCAGGCATTCTCGGCCCGGGACCCGAGACCAGGCGTGTCTCGGCCCGGGACTCGAGACCAGGCGTTTCTCGGCCCGGGACCCGAGACCAGGCGTTTCTCGGCCCGGGACCCGAGACCGTGCGTTCTCTCGCGTCCGCGGTCCGCGCAGGACCGCCGGACAGGCGGCTGACCGGCCCTCGACGGCCGGGCCGGTCCACCACCCGGCCGGTCAGCTGCCCAGGTAGCGCAGCACCGCCAGCACCCTCCTGCTGTAGCCCTCGCCCCGGCCCGTCAGCTCCAGCTTGTCGAAGATCGCGTTGATGTGTTTCTCGACCGCGCTCTGCGAGACGTGCAGCCGGCCCGCGATCGCCGCGTTCGTGTGCCCCTGCGCCATCGCCGCCAGGACGTCCCCCTCCCTGGGCGTCAGCCGGGACAGCGGATCGGTGTGGGAGGAGCGGACCAGGAGGCGGCGGACGACCTCCGGGTCGAACGCCGTCCGTCCCTCCCCCACCCGTTCCAGCGCGTCCAGGAACTCGTCGACCTGCGCCACCCTGTCCTTGAGCAGATAGCCGACCGCCCCCTGCCCCGCCGACTCGCCGGTCAGCAGCTCGGTCGCGTAGCGCCGCTCCACGTACTGCGAGAGCACCAGTACGCCGATCCTCGGCCAGGCCCGCCGGATCTCCAGTGCCGCGCGCAGCCCCTCGTCCGTGTGGGTCGGCGGCATCCGGACGTCGGCCACGACCACGTCCGGCGGGTCGGCCGCCACCGCCGCGAGCAGTTCCACCGCGTCGCCGACGGCTGCCGTGACCTCGTGGCCCTCCTCCGCCAGGAGCCGTACGAGCCCTTCCCGCAGCAGCGTCGAGTCCTCCGCGAGCATCACGCGCACGGCAGCTCCGCCCGCACGACCGTCGGCCCGCCGACCGGGCTGTCCACCGCGAACCGCCCGTCCAGCGCCGCCGCCCGGCTCGCGAGACCCGCCAGGCCGCTGCCGGAGGCGTCCGCTCCGCCCGTTCCGTCGTCGTTCACACTCACACGCAACACACCGTCCTCCCGGGTGACTTGTACGTCGATACGGGTCGCTCCCGCATGCTTGACCACATTGGTGACCGCCTCGGAGACGACGAAGTACGCGACCGTCTCCACCGCCCTCGGCAGCGGCCCGGACACGTCGTACGCGAGTCCCACCGGCAGCGGGCCGCGCTCCGCGACCGCCTCGAGGGCCGCCCGCAGGCCCGCCTCGTCCAGGACCGTCGGATAGACCCGCCAGGCCACCTCGCGCAGTTCGGCCAGTGCGCGGCGGCTCTCCTCGTGGGCCTGGAGCAGCAGGACGTCGGCGCCGTGCGGGTCGCGGGCGCGGATACGGCGGGCCCGGCCGAGGAGCATGCCGAGGGCGACGAGCCGCTGCTGGACGCCGTCGTGGAGATCGCGTTCGATACGGCGCCGTTCGTCGTGCACGACGTCGATGACCTCGGCGCGGCTGCTGGCGAGTTCGGCGATGCGGGCTTCCAGGGCGTCGGCGTGGCGGGGGCCGAGCAGGCGGCGGGCCAGGCGGCTCTCCAGGGAGACGACGCCGAGCGCTCCCTGGACGGCGAGGAAGAGCAGGAAGAAGCCGCCCGCGCTGCTGAAGGCGACGAGCCAGGGGTGTTCGATATCGGTGATCAGCCAGCCGTAGAGGACGAAGGTGCCGAGGCCGAGGCCGTAGGCGGCGCAGACGAGGACGACTCCGCCGAGCAGCCCGAGCGGCCAGCGGGCCGCGAGATGGCGCAGGGCCGCGGCGTCTGCCTGGGCGCCCGGGAGCCGCACGCCGAAGAAGCGGTCGAGCCGCCGCCGCTCCAGCCGGAGCAGGCGGTGGGCGACGCCGGTCAGAGCGCCCAGGACGGCGCGGCGCCCGCGCGGCCAGGCGAGCACCGGCAGCAGCGCCAGTCCGGCGGCGATCAGGGCGAGCGGTCCGACGACGGCGGTGGCGGCGCCGAGCGTGAGACCGGCCGCCATCCGCAGTCCGTGCGCGACAGGCCCGGCGAGGATCCTCATGATCGGCCACGCTAGCCGGAGCCGCCGCCCGGGCGCACTGCGGAAAACCGCACCGCGAAAACCGTGTGCTTCGTCGTCGGAATACCGTGTGTTCGTCGTCGTGCGGCTGATCAGGCCGGGTCGGCGAGGGCGGCGGGGGTGGCCGTCCGCTCGGCGGGCAGGGTCGCGCGGTGGTCGCGGACAGCGGTGAGGAAGCGGCGCAGGATCTCCTCGCCGGCCGCCACTCCGCGCTCGGCCAGGACGTCGAGGTGGGGGGCGGTCCAGCCGGCGTCGGCGAGTTCGCCGTGGCCCGGCCGCCAGGCGCGGTCAGCGGCGAGCAGCAGGTCGGCGTCGAGGAGGGAGTCCCCGGCGGCCAGGGTGAGGCCGGCGCCGGTGCGGCGGGCGACCTCGCGCATCGCCGCGCTCTTGGTGAGCGGCTTCGGTACGGCGTACACCTTGCGGCCCTGGAGGGAGACGGTCCAGCCGCGGTCGTCGGCCCAGTCGCCGAACCGCTTCAACCACTCCTCGGGCAGCCGCTCGCGCTCGACGACCAGGTACGCGAAGAGGTCCTCGGCGACCCGGTGCTTGCGCACCCAGGACAGGTCGGTGGTGGCGGTGAAGTAGGCGCGGATCTCGGCGAGCGGCGCGCACTCGTCGCCGAGCCGGCGCAGCACGCTCTCGTGCCAGTCGCGGTCGGTGACGCCGTCGACGAGGAGGTGTCCGCCGTTGGCGCAGATGGCGTACTTCGGCGCGGGGCCGGGGAGTTGGATGCGCTGGTACTGCTTGCGGGTACGGGTGGTGGTGGGGACGAAGACCGTTTCCGCGGCCACCTCCGCCAGGAGCACGGCGGCGTCCTCGGTCATGTAGGACAGCGGCTTGGACTCGTGGACCTCGATGCTGAGCAGGCGGGGCGCCTGCGCGTCGGGCATGCCGAGGGCGAGGGCGGCGGCGGAGTAGATCAGCGTACGGTCGAGGTCGCTCGCGACCATCACGGCGGGCGTGGCGGCGTTCGTCACCGCTGGCGCGGCGGCCGTGGGGGCTGCCGGGGCCATGGGGGCCGTCGGGGCGTTCATCACCGTGGGCGTGGTGCCGTTCGTCGCGGTACTCACTGGGAGACCACCGCCTTCCCGTCGGCGCCGGTGGCGCCGCGCGTGTACTGGGGGTGGATCAGTCCGACGCAGGTGTACGGGAGTTCGTCGACCTCCTCGACGGGTACCCCGCGCTGTGCGGCGAGGAGGCGGACGTGGTCCAGGTCGGCGCCCGCGCCGCGCTGGGCGAGGATCTTCCAGGGGACGCGGCGCAGCAGCACCCGAGTGGTCTCGCCGACGCCCGGCTTGACCAGGTTGACGTCGTGGATGCCGTACTCCTCGCTGATCCGCTCGACAGCCGCCCAGCCCTCCCACGTGGGGTCGCGGTCGGCGCCCAGCAGTTCCTTGACCTCGGCGTCGACGGTTTCGCCGACCTTGTCGAAGCGGGCGGCGACCGCGTCGAGGAAGGCGTTGGACACGTCGGCGCCGGTCAGCTCGCGGTAGAACTTGCCGCCGTGGAAGTCGTCGGGTCCGACCAGGTCGGCGCGGAGGACCGTGCGTGATATCAGCCCGGACACGGTGGAGTTGAGGCAGGCGGACGGGATGAGGAAGTCCTCCCGGGTGCCGTAGGTGCGCACACAGGAGCCGGGGTCGGCGAGGACGGCGATCTCCGGGTCGAAGCCGGGGAAGTCCTTCAGTGCTTCGGCGAGTTCGCGGGTGATGGCGCCCTTGCCGGTCCAGCCGTCGACGAAGACGACGTCGGCGGGGTCGTGGTGGGCGGCGAGCCAGCGCAGCGCGTTGGCGTCGATGCCGCGGCCGCGCACGATGGAGACGGCGTAGTGCGGCAGTTCGAGGCCGTGGCGGGCCTGGGCCCAGCGGCGCATCAGCACTCCGACGGGGGTGCCGGCCCGGGCGAGCGAGACGAGCACGGGCCGCCCGCTGCCCCGGCCCGACCGCTCGGCGAGGACCGTCTCGGTGACGGTGCCGACAGCGCGGGCGATCCGGGTGGCGGACGTCTTCAGGGCCGCGTGGAAGAGCTCCTGGTACTGGGCGCTGGGCTGGTACTCCACGGGCAGCGACTCGGCGTAGTGCGCGCCGCCGCTCTGGATGGCCTCCTCGCGCTCCTCGGTCGGGGCCTCCAGCTCGACGTCCGAGAGGTCCTGGAGCAGCCAGCCGACCTCCTCGGGCGCGTACGAGGAGAAGGCGGGGCCGCGGAGGGGCTCGGGCAGCATGGAGGCCCTTTCGGGAGGCGTGGGCGGCGTGTAGGTCGGTACGACGGCGAGCACGACGTGCGGGATGTGCGCCGCGAGCTGGGCCAGCAGGCCGTCGGGGGCGTGGAGTGCGGGGGTGTCGGCGGCCGAGTCGACGACGGCGACGACCGCGTCGAAGCCGGCGCCGGCGACGTTGTACGCGTACCGCTCGCCGGGTCCGTCGGCGGGGGCGTCGTGGGCGGGGAAGACCAGCCGGGTGCGTATGGCGTAGCCGGGGTCGTCGACGGCGAGGACCGGCGAGCGGGTGGTGGTGGAGTACGACACGTCGTGTCCGGCGCGCTCCAGCTCGACGGCCAGCCGCAGCGGCGCGTACATCAGCTCCTCGAAGCCGAGGACGAGAACGCGACCGCCCGTACGGCCCGCTCCGCCGAGGGCGGCGGCCAGGCGCTCCGCCATGGCGGGCAGGGCGCCTCGCAGCGCGGCGGCGTGGGGCGCGGTGAAGCCGTGGCGGCCGCCGTCCGGGACGCCTTCGGGCCATCCGAGGTCGACCCGTACGGGAGACACACCGGGCGAGGCGCCCGCACATGCCTCCGCCGACGACCCCGGCGCTCGCGGGTCCGGCACTCGTGCCGTCTCCCGTTCGTACTCCGCCACCAGCGCCTGGCCCTTCTCCAGGACGCCGTCGGGGAGCCGTACCGTGCCCGCCGCTCCGGCCACGAGATCGATGCGGGCGCCGATCTCCTCGGCGAAGGCGTCCAGACGGCCCAGGTCGGCCGCGGAGCGCATGTCGACGAGGGCGACGACCACGTACCGGTCGCGGGGAGAGCGCTCGTGCAGGTCGCGGACGGTGTTGAGGACGGTGTTGCCGGTGGAGAACTCGTCGTCGACGAGGACCAGGGGCCCGTCGCCGGCCAGCAGCTTGGGGTCCTCGGGGAGGAGGAGGTGCGAGGTGGCGTGCGAGTGGGACTCCTCGAAGCCGCCCGCCGGTGCCACTCCGTCCACCGGGCGCCGGGTGGAGTGCAGGTACGGCGCGAAGCCGAGGCCGTCGGCGACGGAGTGACCGAGCGCGGTCGCCGTCTCCGCGTACCCGACGACCACGGCACGCGCGGCGTCCTCGGGCCCGAGGAGGTCCCGTACGCGCTCGCCGAGGGCGAAGCCCGCCTCGTAGACGACGGTGGGGCGCTGCGGCACGTGCTTGCCCAGCACGTGGGAGACGAGCAGATGCGCCCGTTTCGGGTTGCGGCGCAGTGCGAGGCCCAACAGGCCCGGGAGCTTCTCGTCGCCGACCAGTTCGACACCGAGTCGCTCGGCGACCCATGTTCCCGACCACACCACGTCGTCAATCACCCTTCGTCAGCCGGCCAGTCCGGCGGTCAGCAGATCCACGAAGCCGATGTCCTCCTTGGCGACGCCGAACACCTCGGCGCGCAGCAGGGTGCGCTCGGCCCACGCGCGATGCGGCTTCACTTCGTTCATCTTGTTCGTGTACGCGGAGCGCATCACTCCGCCTCCGCCCCGCTCCGGCCGCAGGATGTCCTGGGCGTCGCTGAACTCCTCGTGGCTGACGACGGAGAGGGCGTGCACCGGCACCACGTGGGTGGGGTGGATGCAGGTCTTGCCGAGCAGGCCGTTGGCCCGGTCGAGTTCGATCTCGCGCAGCAGCCCGTCGAGGTCGTGCTCGATGAGGGCGGTCCGCAGGTCCTCCGCCCGGCCCTCCAGGAAGGGGCTGCGGCGCAGCTGCGGCTTGAACATGCGCTCGCCGAGCCGGAAGTACTCCCAGACGGGCCCGGTGATGGTGAAGCCGGTGCCGTCGGAGCGGCCGAGGACGTTGACCACGTCGGCGATGACATGGGCGACGAGCTGGACGTCGTACGCCGTCATGTCGGGCGAGCGGCGCAGTCCGTAGGCGGAGCAGAAGTCGGTGACGCCGAGCCGTAGCGCGAGCACCCGGTCCCGGTACTTGTCGACGGTCGTGGCGATGCCGGCGAGGGTGTCGGCGCGCGTCTCGAGGTGGAGCAGTTCGGGGGACTCCAGGACGGGCATGGCGAAAAGTCGCCGTCCACAGGCCGTCTCGGCGGCGGTGAGCGCTTCGAGGAAGGCGTGGCCGCGGGTCTCGGTGAACTTGGGCAGCACGAATCCGGACAGCAGGCGGACGGTGTCGCCGAGCCGTGCGACGAGGTCGGTGATCTGGCGGGGCTCACGGACCCGGATGAAGAGCAGGGGCCGGTCGTCCCCGCCGCCCCCGTCTCCGCCCGCTTCGGCGCCCGCTTCGGCTTCCGCTTCCGCTTCCGCTTCCGCGAGGAGGCTGAAATGGCGGACCAGGTTCGCCTCGGCGGCCCGCACGTCCGCGTCGGCGATGGAGTCCTCCAGGCACAGCACCATGGAGACGACCCCGCGTGCGGCCTGTTTGCGGACGTCGTCGGCGAGCCGCGGCCGGGTGGCAGGGCTGTAGAGCGTGGCGCCCAGGGCCACGGCGAGCGTGCTCGCGGGTGAGTCGGCCGTGAACTCGGCCGGCTCCTGGTGGAACAGCCTGGCGCGCGAAGCGGCCGGGATGTGCCCGAAATGACGCATGTAACTCCCCCGACTGCCTTTGCGGGCCCTGATGACATGTGGCCGGTAATAGTACGTAGGTGCTGGTGTCCGTAGTTCCCCCCTCGCATGAAATCCAGGTAACTCGTCCGCATCCGATCGGTCTCTCCCCGATCGGACGAGGCCCCCGCGTTGTCCGGCGCCCGGCCGGGAAGGCAGGATGACGGTCATGACGCACGCGATGCTGAAGGGCTCCAACGTCCCTCTCGACACCGCGGCCGTACGGGCCGTGCTCCGCTGGACCCCGGGCCCCGGGGTCCCTGACGTGGACGCCTCGGCCCTGCTCCTGGGGGTGGACGGGCGCGTGCGCTCCGACGAGGACTTCGTCTTCTACAACCAGCCGCGCCACCCCTCGGGTCTGGTGCGCCGGCTGCCGAAGAAGCGGGTGGCGGAGGGACTGACCGACACGGTCGAGGCCGATCTCGGCGGGCTGGACCCGTCCGTGGACCAGGTGGTGATCGCGGCATCCTCGGACGGCGGCACCTTCCGCCGCGTCTCCGACCTGCGGATCCTGCTGTACGACGCGGGAGCGCCGGACCGGGAGCCGCTGGCGCTGTTCGATGTGACGGCGGAGACCGGCGAGGAGACGGCGATCATCTGCGGCGAGCTGTACCGGCGCGGCGACGCCTGGAAGTTCCGCGCGGTCGGCCAGGGCTACCCCACCGGGCTCGTCGGTCTCGCGACCGACTTCGGGATCTCGGTGGACGAGGCCGCGGAGGGCGAGGGCGCCGACGCCACCGCCGACCGGGACACCGCGGCGAGCCAGGACGCTTCCGCCGGCCCGGACACCGACGCGGCCCCGGACACGACCGCGGCGCCGGACACCGACGCGACGGTCGTCCATGCACCCGTGACCGCTCCCGTGCCTCCCGTGGCGCCTCCCGCCGTACCGCCCCAGCCGACGGCTCCTCCGGCGTACGGCTATCCGCAGCCCGCGTACGGCTACCCCCAGCCGGCCTCTCCCCAGCCCGCCTACGGCTATCCGCAGCCGGCCTCGCCGCAGCCCGCGTACGGCTACCCCCAGCCCGCTCCGGCCGCCGCGCCCGCTCCGGACCCGAACTTCCGGCTGCCTCCCATGGGGCCGCAGTTCGTGCGCCCCTGAGGGGTTCTCCGGGGCCACCCGGTCAGGCCTTCGTCTTGTAGCCGCGCCCCCACTGCAGGCCCCACCCGTACAGGCGGTCCAGCTCCGCCTGGAAGCCGTAGACGAACTTCACCTGGCGGCGGACGATCAGCTCGCCCTTCACGTTCTCGACGGTGAGGACGGCGCAGGAGCGCGCCTGCGGGGCGCGCTCGTCCAGTTCGATCTCGATCCGCGGGCCGTTGCTCGGGTAGAGCGTGACCTTGGCGTGGGTGCGGTCGAACGCCGGCGTCTGGTCGTAGATGTAGACGAAGAACAGCAGCCGCTTGATGGTGTCCTTGTGGTCGAGATTGACGAAGATCGTCTCGCCGGACGACCCGCCGAACCGGTCGTCACCGCTCAGATTCACGTACGGCGGCGCGTTCAGGGCACCGAAGAAGCCGCCCAGCGGCTGCACCACGCCCTTGCTGCCGTCGGTCAGCTCGTACATGCAGCCGAGGTCCAGGTCGACGTTGACGACGCCCAGGGTGTGCGCCTGGACGACCTCGGGCTTGAACAGCTGGGAGGGGTGGCGCAGCAGCCGGCCGCTCTGCCGGGAGCGCCCCTCGATGTCCGAGGTGCGCATCCGCCAGGAGAGGTTGACCCTCAGGTTGCCGGTGGCGGCGCCCTGCTTGGTGAGCGAGACCGACGGGTGTCTCTTCGTCAGGTCGATGGAGTTCGTCGAGGCGCTGCCCGAGTCGAACGGTGCCGCCCTGCCCGGAAACAGGCTGTCCCAGAAGGCCATGGCCCTCCCACCCCCCTTGTCCCTGGCCCCCCTGGGCCTGCCGATACGGCCTGTTGCCCAGGCCTGCCGATACGGCCGCCGTCGTGGCCTGCCGATACGGCGTGTTCGATACGCCGAGGGGCGGCCGGGTGCACCGGCCGCCCCTCGGTGAAGCGTTCCTCGTTGCCGCCCGTGTCACACCCCTGACGACACCTCGGTCTTGTCGTCCGGGGAGCCGGCCTTCCCCTCGGCCGCCGCGAGCCTGCGGTTGCGCTGGACGGAGGAGAGGAAGGACGCCGCGATCAGGAAGACACCGATGGTGCCGGTGATGAGCTCGCTGATCTCGTGCTCGATGGTGATGAGCAGGATGACGGCGAGGGCGCCGATCGCGTAGTGCGCGCCGTGCTCCAGGTAGACGTAGTCGTCGAGGGTGCCCTGGCGGACCAGGTACACCGTGAGCGAACGGACGTACATCGCGCCGATGCCGAGGCCGAGCGCCATCCAGAAGATGTGGTTGGTGATGGCGAAGGCGCCGATGACGCCGTCGAAGGAGAAGGACGCGTCGAGGACTTCCAGGTACAGGAAGAGGAAGAACGCCGCCTTTCCGGCCAGACCGACCGCGGAGACCGGCTTGCCCTGCGCCTTGGCCTTCTCCTCCTCCTCGTGCTCGCGCTCCTCCTCTTCCTCGAGCTTGTTCTCGAAGAAGCCGGAGAGCCCGCCGACGATGAGGTACGTGATGAGTCCGGCGACGCCGGCGAGCAGGACGGTCGCCGACTTGTCCTGGTAACCGGTGCTGGTGTGCGCGTGGGTGGCGAAGCTCATCGCGGAGAGGAGCAGGGCGATCAGCGCGATGCAGACCGACAGCATGTCGACCTTGCCGAGCTTGGCCAGCGGACGCTCCAGCCAACTGAGCCACTTGATGTCACGGTCCTCGAAGATGAAGTCGAGGAAGATCATGAGCAGGAACATGCCACCGAAGGCGGCGATCGCCGGGTGCGCGTCGGTGACCAGTGCCTCGTACCGCTCGGGCTGGTCCATCGCGAGCTCGATCGCCTCGATGGGGCCGACCTTGGCGCTGATGGCGACGATGGCGACGGGGAAGACCAGCCGCATGCCGAACACGGCGATGAGGATGCCGATCGTGAGGAAGATCTTCTGCCAGAAGGCATTCATCTTCTTCAGGATTCCGGCGTTGACCACCGCGTTGTCGAAGGACAGCGAGATTTCGAGGATGGACAGGATCAGTACGACCCCGAACGCCTCCCACCCCCACTGCCACGCGGCGAAAGCGAGGCCGAGCGCCGTGATGGCGAACGACCACCCGAAGGTTTTCAGAACCACTGTCTACCCCATCGTGTAAGTACGCGGCTTTACGAAACGTTGACCCCGAAGTCTAGAGCGATGCCCCGAAGGCCGGACGCGTACCCCTGTCCGACCGCCCGGAACTTCCATTCGCCGCCGTACCGGTAGAGCTCACCGAAGATCATGGCGGTCTCGGTGGAGGCGTCCTCGGAGAGGTCGTAGCGGGCGAGTTCCTGACCGTCCGCCTGATTCACCACGCGGATGAAAGCGTTGCTGACCTGGCCGAAGGTCTGGCCTCTGTTGTCGGCCTCGTGGATCGAGACCGGAAAAATGATCTTGTCACAGTGCGCCGGGACCTTGACCAGGTCCACGATGAGCGACTCGTCGTCGCCGTCGCCCTCGCCGGTGAGGTTGTCCCCCGTGTGCTCGACGGAGCCCTCGGGGCTCTTGAGGTTGTTGTAGAAGACGAAGTACTCGTCCCCGAGCACGCGTCCCGACTGGCACAGCAGGGCGCTGGCGTCGAGGTCGAAGGGGGCTCCGGTGGTGGAGCGCGCGTCCCAGCCGAGGCCGACCAGCACCTGGGTGAGATCGGGTGCGGCCTTGGAGAGGGAGACGTTGCCTCCCTTGGCGAGCGTGACGCCCATGATGTGGTTCCTCCCCGGTGAGTACCGCTGACGCTGCTGACGCTGCTGATACCGCTGATACCGCTGATACCGCTGCCGCTACCGCCCCCGACAGCTGATACGGCTGCTGAGGCTGCCGATGAGGCACGTCCGGCGCCGCACGGAGGGTGCGGCGCCGGACGGCTCGGTCACTTCGTGCTGCGGACGGCTCAGACGTTGACGCCGAAGTCCGCCGCGATGCCGCGCAGGCCGGAGGCGTACCCCTGGCCGACCGCGCGGAACTTCCACTCGTCGCCGTTGCGGTACAGCTCGCCGAAGACCATGGCGGTCTCGGTCGAAGCGTCCTCGGAGAGGTCGTACCGGGCGATCTCGGCACCGCCGGCCTGGTTCACGACGCGGATGAACGCGTTGCGGACCTGGCCGAAGGACTGCTGGCGGTTCTCGGCGTCGTAGATCGACACCGGGAAGACGATCTTGGCGACATCGGCCGGCACGGTGGCCAGGTTGACCTTGACCTGCTCGTCGTCGCCCTCGCCCTCACCGGTGAGGTTGTCACCGGTGTGCTCGACCGAGCCGTCGGCGCTCTTCAGGTTGTTGAAGAACACGAAGTCCTGGTCGTTGCGGACCTTGCCCTCCGCGTTCACCAGAATGGCGCTGGCGTCCAGGTCGAAGTCCGTCCCGGTGGTGGTGCGGACGTCCCAGCCCAGACCGACCATGACGGCGGTCAGGCCAGGGGCCTCCTTGGTCAGCGAGACGTTGCCGCCCTTGCTGAGGCTGACTCCCACGAGTCCCTCCATTGGTTTCCAGGGGCAGCGCCCCCGTCGTGCGTTGGCATCGGATCAACGACTGGATCCTAGTGACGGGTTCCCGGCCGGGACAGACGATTCGCCCCGACACACCTAGAGGGTGTCGAGCGCCTTGAGGTAGTCGTTGAGGTCGCGGGCGTCCGGGAGGGCGTTGACGACGCTCCAGCGGACGACGCCGTCCTTGTCGATGATGAACGTGCCGCGCACGGCGCAGCCCTTGTCCTCGTCGAAGACGCCGTAGGCGCGCGAGGCCTCGCCGTGCTTCCAGAAGTCGGAGAGCAGCGGGTACTCCAGGCCCTCCTGCTCGGCGAAGATCCGCAGGGTGTGGATGGAGTCGTTGGAGACGGCCAGGAGCTGGGTGTCGTCGTTGACGAACTTCGGCAGGTTGTCACGCAGCTCGCACAGCTCACCGGTGCAGACGCCGGTGAAGGCGAAGGGGTAGAAGAGCAGCACCACGTTCTTCTTCCCCTGGTAGTCGGAGAGCCTCACGGTGCGCCCGTGGTTGTCCTTGAGCTCGAACTCCGGGGCCTTGGTGCCGACCTCGATCGCCATGCGTACGCGTCCCTTCCGCTGGACCTTCACTGGACTTCACTGGGCTTCACTGGACCGAACAGGTGAGGCCCCAGCTTAGACACCGCCACGCACAGAGCCCCCGCCGACGGGTGTCGGCGGGGGCTCCTGCTGCTTGGGGGGAGATCAGCGCTTGGGTGCCACCAGTCGGCTGCCCGACCAGTCCTTGGCGACGCTGATGCTCTTGGTCTGGGAGAAGCCGGCCGTCTGGGCGGCATCACTGATGTCGCTCGGCTCGACGTAACCGTCACGGCCTGTCTTGGGCGTCAGCAGCCATACGACTCCGCCGTCCTCCAGCAGGCCGATGGCATCGACCAGGGAGTCCGTCAGGTCTCCGTCCTCGTCGCGGAACCAGAGCACGACGGCGTCGGCGACGTCGTCGTAGTCCTCGTCAGCGAGGTCCGACCCGATGATGGACTCGATGCCTTCGCGGAGATCGAAGTCGACGTCGTCGTCGTAACCGATCTCCTGGACCACCTGTCCGGGCTCGAACCCCAGCCTCGCTGCCGGGTTGGTCCGCTCCTCCGCGTGGTCCGCGGTCGCGCTCACGGCTTGCCTCCTGATCGTGTATCGGAAAATGCTTGGGCCGCGCGCGTACGCGCGGCGCTGGCCGTAGTCCACACGGGCTGGGCGGATCGCGCAAGTACCCGGCCGTCGAGACCGCCGAAACGGTGACGTTTGGGGCCGTCTCGCCGAAACTTCCGGACTGGAACCACTCCGCTCCGTGATGCAGGGCACACGCTTCGTACCGGTTTATGGTCTTCCGCGGTTTCAGTCTGCCGAACGCGCTGACGAAACGCATGCGCGGGTTGGGCGTAAGGTTGCGATTTGACCCAACCAAGCGCCCCCGGGGGGTTACCCCTCGGTAGAGATGACGGGTGACACCGACGGGGTACACGATGGACGTCCCCGGCTTCCCCGTGGGCTCCACCGAAGCTCCACCGAACAGCGAAGGAACAGCGTGGCTTCCGGATCCGATCGCAACCCGATCATCATTGGCGGCCTTCCCAGCCAGGTCCCGGACTTCGATCCGGAGGAGACCCAGGAATGGCTCGACTCCCTCGATGCCGCCGTCGACGAGCGCGGCCGCGAGCGGGCCCGCTACCTCATGCTCCGCCTGATCGAGCGGGCCCGCGAGAAGCGCGTGGCCGTGCCAGAGATGCGCAGCACGGACTACGTCAACACCATCGCCACCAAGGACGAGCCGTTCTTCCCGGGCAACGAGGAGATCGAGCGGAAGGTCCTCAACGCGACCCGCTGGAACGCCGCCGTGATGGTCTCGCGCGCGCAGCGCCCGGGCATCGGGGTCGGCGGCCACATCGCCACCTTCGCCTCCTCCGCCTCGCTCTACGACGTCGGCTTCAACCACTTCTTCCGGGGCAAGGACGAGGGCGACGGCGGTGACCAGATCTTCTTCCAGGGGCACGCCTCCCCCGGCATCTACGCCCGCGCCTATCTGCTCGACCGGCTGAGCGAGACGCAGCTCGACGCCTTCCGCCAGGAGAAGTCGAAGTTCCCGAACGGCCTGTCGTCCTATCCCCACCCGCGGCTGATGCCGGACTTCTGGGAATTCCCGACCGTCTCGATGGGCCTCGGCCCCCTCGGCGCGATCTACCAGGCCCGGATGAACCGTTACATGGAGGCGCGCGGCATCGCCGACACCTCGAAGTCGCACGTCTGGGCGTTCCTCGGCGACGGGGAGATGGACGAGCCGGAGTCGCTCGGCCAGCTCACGATCGCCGCCCGCGAGAACCTCGACAATCTGACCTTCGTCGTCAACTGCAACCTGCAGCGGCTCGACGGACCGGTGCGCGGCAACGGCAAGGTGATCCAGGAGCTGGAGTCGGTCTTCCGCGGCGCCGGCTGGAACGTGATCAAGCTGGTGTGGGACCGGTCCTGGGACCCGCTGCTCGCCCAGGACCGCGACGGTGTGCTCGTCAACAAGATGAACACCACGCCCGACGGCCAGTTCCAGACGTACGCCACCGAGACCGGCGCGTACATCCGCGACCACTTCTTCGGCGACGACCACCGGCTGCGGGCGATGGTCGAGAACATGAGCGACGACCAGATCCTGCACCTGGGCCGCGGTGGTCACGACCACAAGAAGATCTTCGCGGCGTTCTCGGCGGCCAAGGCGCACACGGGCCAGCCGACGGTGATCCTCGCGAAGACCATCAAGGGCTGGACGCTGGGCCCGAACTTCGAGGGCCGCAACGCCACCCACCAGATGAAGAAGCTGACGGTCGACGACCTCAAGCGCTTCCGCGACCGGCTGCACATCCCGATCACGGACAAGCAGCTGGAGGACGGCCTTCCGCCGTACTACCACCCGGGCCGGGACTCCGAGGAGATCCAGTACATGCACGACCGCCGCAAGGCGCTGGGCGGGTACGTCCCGACCCGTGTCGTGCGGGCGAAGCCGCTTCCGCTGCCGGAGGACAAGACCTACGCAGCGGTGAAGAAGGGCTCCGGGCAGCAGTCGATCGCCACCACGATGGCGTTCGTACGGCTGCTCAAGGACCTGATGCGGGACAAGGAGATCGGCAAGCGCTTCGTGCTGATCGCGCCGGACGAGTACCGCACGTTCGGCATGGACTCGTTCTTCCCGAGCGCCAAGATCTACAACCCGCTGGGCCAGCAGTACGAGGCCGTGGACCGCGAGCTGCTGCTCGCGTACAAGGAGTCCCCGACCGGGCAGATGCTGCACGACGGCATCTCCGAGGCCGGCTGCACCGCCTCGCTGATCGCGGCGGGTTCGGCGTACGCCACGCACGGCGAGCCGCTGATCCCGGTCTACGTCTTCTACTCGATGTTCGGTTTCCAGCGGACCGGCGACCAGTTCTGGCAGATGGCCGACCAGTTGGCGCGCGGCTTCGTGCTCGGTGCCACCGCCGGCCGTACGACCCTGACCGGCGAGGGCCTCCAGCACGCGGACGGCCACTCGCAGCTGCTCGCCTCGACCAACCCGGGCTGTGTCGCCTACGACCCGGCCTTCGGCTTCGAGATCGCGCACATCGTCCGGGACGGCCTGAAGCGGATGTACGGCCCCGACGCCGAGGACGTCTTCTACTACCTGACCGTCTACAACGAGCCGATCCAGCACCCGGCGGAGCCCGAGGACGTGGACGCCGAGGGCATCCTCAAGGGCATCTACCGCTTCAAGGCGGGCGAGTCGGGCGAGCTGCCCGCGCAGATCATGGCGTCCGGCGTCGCCGTGCCGTGGGCGGTCGAGGCGCAGCGGATCCTCGCCGAGGAGTGGAACGTCCGCGCGGACGTCTGGTCGGCGACGTCGTGGAACGAGCTGCGCCGCGAGGCCGTGGAGGTCGACCGGCACAACCTCCTCCACCCGGAGGAGGAGCAGCGCGTCCCGTACGTGACGCGGAAGCTCTCCGGCTCCCAGGGCCCGTTCGTGGCGGTCTCGGACTGGATGCGCTCGGTACCGGACCAGATCTCCCGGTGGGTGCCGGGTCCGTACACCTCGCTGGGCGCGGACGGTTTCGGTTTCGCGGACACGCGTGGTGCGGCCCGGCGCTACTTCCACATCGACGCCCAGTCGATCGTCCTGGCCGTCCTCACCGAGCTCGCCCGCGCGGGCAAGGTCGACCGCTCGGTCCTGAAGCAGGCCGTGGACCGCTACCAGCTGCTCGACGTGTCGGCGGCGGACCCGGGCGCCGCGGGCGGCGACGCGTAGAACGTCCTGGTGGGCCGGGTGTGGGGGCGGAGACGCCCCCGCGTCCGGCCTACGATGCCCGGCATGAAGGAACGCTGGGAGAAGCACACCCAAACGCCACTGCTGGCTCTGGCAGTGGCGTTCGGCGTCGCGTACGCGGTACCGATCGTGGCGCCGGATGCCGAGCGCTGGGTCCACGACCTGTGTCTGGCCGTGGAGTGGGTCGTGTGGGGTGCGTTCGCCGTCGACTACGTCGTACGGCTGGCTCTGGCACCCGCCAGGTGGGCATTCGTCCGCACGCACCCGCTGGATCTGCTGGCGGTGCTGCTGCCGCTGGTTCAGCCGCTGCGGCTGCTGCGTCTGGTCTCGACGCTCCTCCTCGTGGGTCGGCGGTCCCGGATGGCCCCGCAGATCACGCTCACCACCTATGTGGGGGGCGCGGTGGTCGGGTTGATGATGTTCGGCTCCCTGGCCGTCCTCCATGTGGAGCGCTCGGCTCCCGGTGGGAACATCAAGACGCTCGGTGACGCGGTGTGGTGGTCGTTCACCACGATGACGACGGTGGGCTACGGCGATCACGCCCCGACCACCGGTCTCGGCCGGGTCCTGGCGGTGGGTCTGATGCTGTCGGGGATCGCCCTGCTGGGTGTGGTCACCGCCAACATCGCGGCCTGGTTCATCTCCCGCTTCGAGCGGGACGACGCGGCCGAACGCCGGCAGACGGAGCTGCTGGAGGCGCTGGCGTGCGAGGTGAGGGAGCTGCGGGCCGAGGTGGCCCGCCTCTCGGCGCCCGCCGCCGCGACTCCAGCCGTGCCCGCCGCCGCACCGGCCGCCGTGCCCGCAACCGTTACCCCGGCCGTGCCCGAGCAGGCCGGACCGGCTACCGCTCCCAGATCTTGAAGGCTCTGACCTGGTACGGGGTCTGCGGCACCCACACGCCGCGGCCCGGGTAGGTCTCGAACTCACCGGTCTCCGCGCACTCGGCCGACTGGTAGACGGTGACAGGCCGTCCGGTCCGGTTGGCCAGGGCGTGGGCCGTGGCGCCCGCGGCCAGCGGCACGCAGCTCTCGATGTCGGTGTCGGACAGCTCGTGCGTGTGCGCCTTCCCCTTGAACTCGGCCTTCGGCCACAGGCAGAGCTGGCCGGGCGCGCAGGCGCCGAGCCTGGGCGCCGGCGCGGCGGTGGCCGGCGCGCCCGCCGTGAGCAGGGTGAGGAGGGCCGCCCCCAGGACGGCCGTGAGAAACGTCTTCGTACGCATATCGGTGAACCCCCCGTTTTCGTCACTCTCTGTGATCAGAACTCTGGATCACCTCGCCGCCCGAGGGGAAGAGGCTCAGGGCCGGTTCACCCGGATAGGTGAATGCCCCCGCCGGACCGGGTCCGGCGGGGGCACGCGTACGCACAGTCGGCTCAGATGTGGGCGCCGCCCGCACCCGCCTCCGCGTTCTCGCCGCGCTTGGTCAGCGTGGCGACCAGCGCCGCGACGACGGCGACGACACCGGCCACGGTGAAGGCCAGCCCCATGCCCTGCATGAACGTGTCGTGGATGACGCCCCCGATGGTGTCGAACAGGTCGGGGGTCATACCGGGCGCCTTGGCCAGCTCCGGCGGGACCATGCCGAACTCGGCCGCCTGTTCCAGCTGGGGGTCGGCCGGCACGGGGATGCCGGCGTCCTTCCAGTTCTCCTCGAAGGCGCTGGAGACCTTGGACGACATGACCGCGCCGAGCACCGCCGTACCGAGCGCGCCGCCGACCTGCATCGCGGCCTGCTGCAGACCGCCGGCGACGCCGGAGAGCTCCAGCGGGGCGTTGCCGACGATGACCTCGGTGGCGCCGACCATGACCGGGGCGAGACCCAGACCGAGGAGGGCGAACCAGAGGGACATGGCGAAGGTGCCGGTCCCCTCCGAGAGGGTGATCATGCCGAACATCGCGGCGGCCGTGCAGACCATGCCGCCGACCAGCGGGATCCGCGGACCGAACTTGGTGATGAGCGCACCCGCCAGCGGCGAGGAGACGATCATCATCGCGGTCAGCGGCAGCAGGTGCAGACCGCTGTCGACCGGGCTGAGGCCCTTGACGCCCTGGAGGTAGAAGGTCACGAAGAACAGGCCGCCCATGAAGGCGAAGGCCATCAGGACCATCAGCACGACACCCGCCGACAGCGGGATCGAGCGGAACATCGCCAGCGGGATCAGCGGCTCCTTGACCTTGGTCTCCCAGAGCGCGAAGAGCGCGAAGAGGAGCACCGCGCCGCCCAGGAAGCCCCAGGTGTTGCCGCTCGCCCAGCCCCAGGACTCACCGGCCTTGATGATGCCCCAGATGAGGGACCCCATCGCCGCGGAGAGCAGCAGGATGCCGAGGACGTCGAAGGAGCGCGGGGCGTTCTCGGCCCGGTGGTCCCTGAGGATCACCACGCCGAGGACCAGCGCGAGGACGCCGACCGGCACGTTGATGAAGAAGACGGACTGCCAGCTGACGTGCTCCACGAGCAGGCCGCCGACGATCGGGCCGCCCGCGGTGGAGGCGCCGATGACCATGCCCCAGATGCCGATGGCCATGTTCAGCTTCTCGGCGGGGAAGGTGGCGCGGAGCAGTCCGAGCGCCGCGGGCATCAGCAGGGCGCCGAAGAGGCCCTGGAGGACGCGGAAGGCGACCACGAGCCCGATCGAGTCGGAGAGGCCGATCGCGCCGGAGGCGGCGGCGAAGCCGGCGATGCCGATGAGGAAGGTCTGGCGGTGCCCGAAGCGGTCACCGAGCTTCCCTGCGGTGATGAGGGCGACGGCCAGCGCCAGCAGATAGCCGTTGGTGATCCACTGGACCTGGGCGAGCGAGGCGCCGAGGTCCGTCTTGATGGCGGGGTTGGCGATGGCGACGATCGTGCCGTCGAGCGCCACCATCATCACGCCGACAGCGACGGCGAACAGGGTCAGCCAGGGGTGGCCTCGCAGTCCCTTCGCCGGGGCCTGCGCGGGCTCCCTGGCATCCCCCTGACCCTGCGGGGCCTTATCCACGGTGGTCTGACTAGTCATACCGATGAGGCTAGTGTCAGTCGCTGACAATTGACAAAGCGATTCATGCGTCGGTAACTGTCACGTAGCTCACAGGTACGCTGAGCTGCACACACAGCGGCGGAAAGCGGGCGGAAAGAGGACCATGCGGTGACGGTTTCCGGGCTGCGGGAGCGAAAGAAGCAGCGCACGCGCGACGCGCTGCTGCGGGCGGCCCTGGAGCTGTTCACGACCCACGGGTACGAAGAGACCACCGTGGACGAGATCGTCGACGCGGTCGAGGTCTCCCAGCGCACCTTCTTCCGCTACTTCGCCTCCAAGGAGGACGCGGCCTTCGCCGTCCAGAAGATGGTGGAGGAGCGCTTCGTACGGGCTTTGGCCGAACGGCCCGCCGAGGAGGGCCCGCTCGAGGCGATGCGCAACGCCGTGCTCGGCTCCTGGGACACCATCGGCGAGGCGATCATGGAGGTCGTCCCCGTCGAGCTGTACCTGCGGACCTTCCAGATGATCGAGTCGACACCCGCCCTGCTCGCCACCCATCTGCGCCGGGCCACCGAGATGGAGGAGAGCATCGCCCGGCTGATCGCCGAACGCGAGGGCCTGGACGTGGACGAGGACCCGCGCCCCCGCATCGCGGTGGCGGCGTTCAGCGGCGTCATGCGGGTCACGGGCCAGCTGTGGGGTCGCGGCACGGACCCGACCCTGGATGCGATCCGCGCGCTGACCGAGCGCTACCTCGACCACCTCGGTCCGGCGCTCGAACCGCACTGGCGCGACTGACGTTCCATCAAGAACCGTGAGCCGGGCGGGGCGTGCGCCCGCGCGCACGGAGCGTCACCCCCCCCCCCGGGCCACACTGTGATCCCGGTCACCGCGCGCACGGCGCCCTCCACGCGTCTTCTAGGGTGTGGCGCAGTGACTTCTTTCGACTCCTCCCCCGCTCTCTCCCTCTGGCGCCTGCTGCTCGCGCTCGCCGTGGCCTTCGTCCTCCTGGCGACCACCGGCTGGACGACCCTGCGTGATCAGCGCGGGCCAGAGGGGATGCGCGAGACAGCGCTCGCCTCCTGGGCCCACGGCAGGATCGGACACCGGGCGCTGCCCGACCCCGCCGCCCCCGCCCGTACGATCGCCGCGTTCTTCCGGTCGATCGGCCCGGCGCAGGGCGCCCGGCTCGCCGACGCGCACCCCTTCGTCGTCGGCAACCTCAACGGCGCGCCCCTCACCCTCCGCTACCGCGCCAACCGGCTCTCCCTCGCCCGCGCCCTCGGCGCCGAGCGGGGCAGGGTCGACGATCCCCGGCTCTCCGCGACCGGACGCCACGAAGCCCTGCGCCGGGTGCACCGCTTCACGTCCCTCATGCGGCAAGGCCGCCAGATCCTCGCCTTCGACCCGACCGGCCCCGGCCGTACGGCCGAGGTGCTGGGCGATCTGGAGCGGGCGCAGCGGGTCTCGGTGATCGTGCCCGGCGTCGACACCAACCTGCTCACCTTCCAGAAGACCCACCGCAAGTACTCGGCACCGGCCGGGATGGCCGAATCGCTGTACGCCGCCGAACGCCGGGCCGCGCCCCGTACGCGTACCGCCGTCATCGCCTGGGCCGACTACACCGCGCCCGTCGGGGTGGGCATCGACGCGGCGATCGGCCGACTCGCCGCCATCGGCTCCGTACGCCTGGTGGACATGGTCACGGCCCTGCCCGGCGGCTCGCGCGTCAGCCTCTTCTGCCACAGCTACGGCTCCGTGCTGTGCGGGGTCGCCGCCCCCCGGCTCCCCGCCCGGGTGACGGACGTGGCGGTCGCCGGAAGCCCCGGCATGCGGGTGGAGAGCGCGGCCGAACTGGCCACCCGCGCCCGCGTGTGGGCGATGCGGGACGCGGACGACTGGATCGGGGACGTACCCAACCTGCACCTCGGCGGGGTGGGGCACGGAGCGGACCCGGCGGAGCCGGGCTTCGGGGCACGGCTGCTGTCGGCGGCGGGGGCGACCGGACACGCGGGCTATTTCGAGCCGGGCACGGACAGCCTCGACAACTTCGCCGCGATAGGCACCGGTTCGTACCGCGGCCTCATCTGCGCGAGCGCCGACAGCGCCTGCCTCAGCGGAATCTCCGGTGCGGAAGGTGTCTGACGCGCGTAGAGCCCGCGAATTCCGGGCCACCGCTGAGGGGCGACGCGCGGGCGCCCGCCGCATACGATGAGGCACATGGGTGATGTGCTGGCCGGAATTCATGCCACCTGGGAGTTCGAGAGCGACGCCGTCGTCATCCGCTTCGAACGGGGGATCCGCACACCGAAACTGTTCCAGACGCTGCGCGAACGACGCATCCCGCACGAGGCGTTGGCGTCGGTGACGCTCGCCCCGGGCAAGCGGGGCACGGTCGTGCTGCACGCGGTGCCCAGACCGGGCGCCGATCCCCTGATGGAGGCGGCCGCGGGGCAGCTGAAGGAAGGGCGCGACCCGTACCGGCTGGTGCTGCCGGCCGAACGGGAGACCTTGGCGGAGTACTACGGGGACGAACTGAGAGCGCTGCTCACGCCGGACGCGGGCCCGGCGGACAGGTTCCTGGTCGCGGCGCCGGAAGGACCGCAGTCCTTCAAGGCCTTCGACGGGAAGGCGATCTTCGACGGTTCGTCGGAGGTCTCGTTCCGCTGGTTCGGCACGGGCGCGTCCTCGGAGAAGTGGAAGGCGGGTGACCAGACCTTCTCGGTACGGGAGCTCAGCGGAGTCGAATGGCGCTCGCCGGACGTCTTCGACGGGTACCTGCGGCTGCTCCCCCGGGGCGGCGGGCCGCGCCACGCGCAGGCGGACCGGGACCCGGCGGCCGTCGTCTTCGGCCTCGGATACGGCCTGGTCCACGAGTCCCTGCCGTTCGCGGCGGCGGTCCTCGCGGCGATCAGGGGCGCGGGGCGGGCGGCGGCACCCCTGGAGGCGGAACGGTTCGACCCCGCGGGGGTGGCCGAACGGATCCGGCATCTGGGGGAGCTGCACGAGGCGGGCCTGGTGACGGACGAGGAGTTCACGGCGAAGAAGGCGGAGCTGCTGGCGCAGCTGTGACGGGGGGCGGCGGCGGGGGGCTCGCGGCGGGGCGCACAGGCGGCGGCGGGGGGCTCGCGGCGGGGCGGCACGAGCGGGCGGCCTCGCCCGTGGGCGGTCGTCCTTCGGGAGCGGCGGGCGGCCTCCCCGGTGGGCGGTCGCCCCTGCCCGCCTCATACCCCGGTACCCGTCCGGGTCCAGCACCTCGGTATGACGCTCCGCCGCGTCCGTTCTGCCTAACCTGAGCGGGCCATGCGTACCGACACCCCTGACACCGCGCCCCCGGAGCCCGCCCCGCTCCCGTCCCGCGCCGCGCGCGCCGCGCGGCTGCTCGTCCCCGCCCGGGACGTCATGCAGGCCTTCGGCCTGGCGCTCGCGACGCCCACCCAGCCGGGCGCCCCGCTGCTCGCGCAGGCGCGGAAGCGCTGGCTGCGGCAGCTCCCCTACGGTGTCGCCTTCGCCTTCGTCGCCACCCTGCTCCCCGTCACGATCACGGTCCTCGTCCAGGACTACCAGGTCAACGGCGCCCTCGCCGGTGCCCTCGCCACCGCGCAGGCCGCGCCCCTGCTGCTCGCCGTGACCCGCCCCCTCCAGGCGTGGTGGATCATCGGGACCGCCGACATCGCCGGCGCGCTGCTGATGCTTCCGGCGGACGGCCTCGACGGGCGCTCCTGGCCCTGGACGCCGATGGTCGTCATCGGCTATCTCGCCCTGATGCTCGCCCTCGGACTGCGCGAGTCGCGCCGGGCGCTGCTGGGCGTGTGGCTGGTGACCGGCGCCGCCGGGTTCCTCTTCGAACTGCTCTCGCGGCAGCACAGCGACGGCATCCACATCCTCCTCTTCGTGCTGAGCGGGGTCGTCCTGCTCATCACGGCGGCGCTCCGCGAGCGCGGTGACGCCGAGCGCCGGACGGCGGAGGAACGGGCCCGCAGCACCCTCCTGGAGGAGCGGGCCCGCATCGCACGGGAGTTGCACGACATCGTCGCCCACCACATGTCGGTGATCACGGTCCAGGCGGACTCGGCGCCGTACCGGATCCCCGGCCTGCCGGAGGCGGCGCGGGAGGAGTTCACCTCGATCGCGGCGAGCGCGCGGGAGTCGCTGGCCGAGATGCGGCGGCTCCTCGTGGTGCTGCGCAACGAGGGCGCGGAGGGGGAGCGTGCCCCGCAGCCGGGGCTCGACCGGGTGCAGCAGCTGATCGAGGCGACGGTACGGGCGGGGGTGCCGGCCGAGCTGTCGATGGCGGCGGACCTCCGGGACCTCGGCGAGGTGCCGCAGGCGGTGGACCTGTCGGCGTACCGGATCGTGCAGGAGGCGCTGGCCAACGTCGTACGGCACGCGCCGGGCGCCCGGACCCGGGTGTCGGTCCGCGCGGAGGACGGCCGGCTGGACGTCCTCGTCGTCAACGCGCCTGTACCGGGGCGCACTTCGCCACTGGAGGGCGGGACCGGGACCGGCCACGGACTGGTCGGGATGCGGGAACGCGTACGGTTGACCGGCGGCACGCTGGACACCGGGCCGCTGCCGGACGGCGGCTTCCGGGTCGCGGCCAGGCTCCCGCTGCGTACGGAGGACGAACGCCCGTGACGATCCGCGTGATCATCGTCGACGACCAGGCCATGGTGCGGGCGGGGTTCGCCGCGCTGCTCTCGGCGCAGGCCGACATCGACGTGGTGGGCGAGGCGCCGGACGGGCGCGCGGGCGTGGAGGTGGCCCGGTCGACCCACCCGGACGTGGTGCTGATGGACGTGCGGATGCCGGAGCTGGACGGGCTCGCGGCCGCGCGGGAGATCCTCTCGCCGCCGGCGGGTGTGGCGCGTGTGCCGAAGGTGCTGATGCTGACCACGTTCGACGTGGACGACTACGTGTACGAGGCGCTGCGCGCCGGGGCGTCCGGCTTCCTGCTGAAGGACGCGCCGCCGGCCGACCTGATCGCGGCGGTGCGGGTGGTGGCGGGGGGCGAGGCGCTCCTCGCGCCGTCGGTGACGCGCCGCCTGATCGCCGACTTCGCCGCGACGCGCCCGGCACCGCGCGCGGACCGGGCGGCGCTCCGGCTCAACGGCCTGACGCCCCGCGAGACGGAGGTGCTGGAGCTGATCGCCCGGGGTCTTTCGAACCAGGAGATCGCGGCGCGTCTGGTGCTCGCCGAGCAGACGGTGAAGACGCACATCGGGCGGGTGCTGGCCAAGCTGGACCTGCGGGACCGGGCGCAGGCGGTGATCTTCGCGTACGAGTCCGGGCTGGTGACCCCGGGGGACGCGGGGCGCTGACGCGACGGCTGCGCGCGGGCCGGGGCGGGAGCGCCGGCGCACTGGCCTCGCGCGGGGCGGGGCGCTGACGCGGCAGCCTCGCGCGGGGCCGGCGGCCGCTTGCGCGGGGACCTCTCCCCGGAGGTAAACCCCACCCCCGTGCGGGGGTTCCCGCCCCGTACACCCCCTACCGCGGTAGCAGCGCCGAGTTGGCGCCCCGGTGTGACGTGTCGTCACCCCTGGTCTTCCTACCTTCCTCTCGCCACGAACGAGAGACAGGAAGAGGGAGGGCAGCCATATGCGCCGCTATGCGAGGACCCTGGTCACCGCCGCGCTCACCACCACGGTGGTGGCCGGGACGGCCGGGTGGGCGTCCGGGAGTGCGCAGCAGGCCGTGACCGGGGTACCGGCCGGGACGGAGGCCTGGCGGGCGGAGGGGCTGCCCGATCCGGCCCGCATGACGGCCGCGCAGGTCGCCGCGTACTTCCGGGGGCTGAGCCCGGCCCGGCAGCGTCGGCTCGCCCGCGCGCACCCCTCCGTCGTCGGGAACCTCGACGGCGCCCCCCTCTCCCTCCGGTACGAGGCCAACGCCCTGAGCGCCGGACCCCGGTACGCGGGGCGCCAGATCCTCGCCTACGACCCCCGCGGCCGGGGCCAGGTCGCCCTCGTCCAGGGGGACCTGGCCGGGGCCGAGCACGTGGCCGTCGTCGTACCGGGGTCCGACATCGACGCCGGGAACATCGCTCCTCTCACCGACAAGGCCGACGCCCTGCGCCGCGCCGCGGGCGACGACACCGCCGTCGTGGCCTGGGCGGGCTACACCACCCCCGTCGGCGTCGGCGTCGACGCCGCCACCGGGAAGCTCGCCGAGGCCGGGGCGGAGCGGCTGACGCGGTTCGCCGACGGGCTCGACGCCGTCGGCGCCGCCGAGCCGGCCGTCTTCTGCCACAGCTACGGCTCCGTCGTCTGCGGCCTCGCCGCCCACGGCCTCAAGGCCAGGGACCTCGTCGTCCTCGCCTCCCCCGGCATGCGCGCCGACAACGTCCGCGCACTGCGCACCACCGCTCGGGTCTGGGCCGCCAAGGACCCCTCCGACTGGATCGGCAAGGTCCCGAACGTCCGCTTCGGGGGGCTCGGCCACGGCGAGGACCCCACCGACCCCGCCTTCGGTGCCCGCCGAGTCCCCGCCGACGACGCCCGGGGCCACGACGGCTACTTCGCCGCCGGCACCCGTTCCCTGCGTACCTTCGCCGCCATCGCCCGGGGTGAGGTCCGATGAACCGTCTCGCCGAGAAGATCGAGGCCCGTACGCCCGCCCATCGCGACCGGGCCGTGGACGGCCTGCGAGCGCTCGCCCTGCTCGCCGTGCCGACCGGGCACTGGCTGCTCGGCGGCTTCACCCTCTCCCCGGACGGAGCTCTGCACAACGCCAGCCCGCTCGCGGCCTTCGGCGCCCTCGCCCCGGTCAGCTGGATCCTGCAGATGCTGGGGATCTTCTTCCTCGTCGGCGGCTACGCCTCCGTCCTGTCGTACGCCGCAAGGAAGGGCTCCACCGGCGACTGGCTCACGGCGCGCCTCGCCCGCCTGGGCCGCCCGGTCCTCGGCGTCACCGCCGTCTGGGCGCTGCTGCTGCCGCTGCTGCACCACGGGTTCGGGGTTCCCGGCGACACCCTGCGGACGGCGTCCACGCTCGTCATCCAGCCGCTCTGGTTCGTCGGGGTGTACACGGTCGTCACCGCCCTCACCCCGCTCTGCGTCCGGGCCGCCCGCCGGGCGGGCGCCTGGGCCGCCGCCCCGCTGCTCGGCTCCGTCGCCGTCGTCGACCTCCTGCGCTACGGGCCGTACGCCGAGGCCGTGCCGTCCTGGCTGAGCACGCTCAACATCCTCCCCGGCTGGCTCTTCGCCTACCAGCTCGGCGTCTGCTGGGCCGAGGGCCGGATCACCCGGCGGCACACCTGGGGGCTGCTGCTCGGCGGCGCGGCGCTCTTCGCCACCCTGCTCCTCGCCTTCGGCTACCCCGCCTCGATGGTCGGCGTTCCCGGCGAGGCCCGTACCAACTCCCATCCGCCGTCGCTGCTCGTCCTCGCCCTCGCAGCCACGCAGAGCGGCGCCGCGATCCTCCTGCGGGACCGGCTGGGGAGGCTGCTGAAGCGGCCCGCGCTGTGGGCGCCGGTCGTCGTGATCAACCTGTCGGCGATGACGATCCTGTGCTGGCACCAGACGGCGATGCTCGCCGCCGCGATCCCCGCCTCCTACGCGGGTGAGATCCCGGGCCTGGTCGGGGCGCCGGACACCGTCGGCTGGATCGCCGCCCGGCTGGCCTGGATGCCGCTCTTCGCCGGACTGCTCGTTCTCGTCGGGCGGTACGCGCGCGGCTTCGAGTCCCCGTGGACGCGGACCGGCACGGTGTCGCGGGCGGCGGCGGGCCTCCTCGCGGCGGGCTTCGCGGTCTTCGCCCTGGGGCTGGCGTGAGCGGGCCGCGCACCTTCACGGCGCGACCGCGGGATCGCGCGCGTGCGCCGTGCGGCGCGGGCCCCGGCCGGCGTTACTCCCGCGCCGCCGAGGTGAAGCCCATGTCCGGGTACCGGTCCCCCGCCACCTCGGCGGCGATCGGCTCCAGTTCCGCGAGCTCCGCCTCCGTCAGCGTGATCCGGGTGGCCGCCGCGTTCTCCTCCAGACGGGCGCGCTTGCGGGTGCCGGGGATCGGGACGACCGTCAGGCCGTGCACCGAGGACCGCTGCTGCACCCAGGCGAGGGCGATCTGCGCCGCCGTCGCCCCGTGCGCCGCCGCGATCTTCAGGACCGGCGTGAGGAGGGACGCGTTCCGCTCCGCGTTCTCGCCCGTGAAGCGGGGCTGGTACTGGCGGAAGTCGCCGCCCGAGAGGTCCTTCGAGGCGTCCACGAAGGCACCGGTCAGAAAGCCCCGGCCGAGCGGGGAGTACGGCACGAAGGTGACGCCGAGTTCCGCCGCCGCGCCGACGGCGCTGCGCTCCACGTCCCGCGAGAACAGCGACCACTCCGACTGGAGCGCGGCGATCGGATGCACGGCGTGCGCCTCGCGCAGCTCCGCGCCCGTGACCTCGCTCAAACCGAGGTGGCGGACCTTGCCCTCCCGTACCAGCTCCGCCATCGCGCCGACCGACTCGGCGAGCGGGACGTCCGGGTTCCGCCGGTGCATGTAGTAGAGGTCGATGGTGTCGACGCCGAGACGGCGCAGGCTGGCCTCGGCGGACTTCCTGATGTACGCGGGGTCGTTGTTGACGCCCCGGAAGTGCGGATCGTCGGCGCGGCGCTCGATGCCGAACTTGGTGGCGAGGACGATCTCGTCGCGGTGCGCGGCGACGAACGGGGCGAGGAACTCCTCGTTGGCCCCCTGCCCGTACACGTCCGCGGTGTCGATCAGGGTGACCCCGGCCTCCAGGGCCGCGTCGAGGGTGTCGCGGGCGGCGGCCTCGTCGGTGTCGCCGTAGAACTCGCTGATGCCCATGGCACCGAATCCCTGGACGCCGATCTCCGGCCCGTCCGTGCCCAGCCGGACCGTGGAAATCCTGCTCATCGGGTCATGCCTTTCCGTAGTGACTGATCTTGAGGTCCAGAACGGCGAGCGTGTCGTGGAGTTCCTCGATCCGGGACAGCACGTCCCGCCGGGTGCTCTCCAGGAGCTCGCGCCGTTCGGCGAAGGTGTGGTCGCCCTCCCGGACCAGTTCCGCGTACCGGACCATCGAGGCGACCGGCATCCCGGTCAGCCGGAGCTTGCCGACGAAGGTCAGCCAGCCCAGGTCGCGGTTGGTGAAGCGCCGCTGGCCGGTGTGGGAACGGTCGACGTGCGGCATCAGCCCGATCCGCTCGTACCAGCGCAGGGTGTGCGCCGAGAGCCCGGTCCAGGCGGCCACCTCGCTGATCGTGTAGCGGTCCTGACCGTCCGGCCGCGGAAACGCGGGGTCCTGCGAGCTGGTGCCCGTGATCACGCTCATGGCCCCACGCTAGAACCTTGGAGTGCACTCCAAGCAAGCGGGCTCGACGAGCAAGTAGGCTCGGCCGCATGCAGAGCCTGGCGTTGATCGAGAACTGGCCCGTCCCCACCGCGGCCGCCGCCGTCGTCCGCGCGGACGGCACCCTTGCCGGGTCCCACGGCCCCACCGGGCAGCGGTTCCCGCTCGCCTCCGTCACCAAGCCGCTCGCGGCGTACGCCGTCCTCGTCGCGTACGAGGAGGGGGCGATCGGCCTCGACGAGCCGGCCGGGCCCGAGGGCGCGACCGTCCGGCACCTGCTGGCCCACACCTCGGGCCTCGCCTTCGACGAGCCGAAGGTGATGGCCGCGCCCGGTGCCCGCCGGATCTACTCCAACAGCGGTTTCGAGGCGCTCGGCGACCATGTCGCCAAGGCCACGGACATCCCCTTCGCCGACTATCTCCACCAGGCGGTCCTGGAGCCGCTGGGCATGACGTCGACGACCCTGGAGGGCTCCCCCGCCAAGGACGCGGTGTCGACCGTCGACGACCTGGTGCGGTTCGCGGCGGAGGTGCAGGCGCCCCGGCTGCTCGACGCCCGCACGGTGCTCGACGCGATGACGGTGACGTACCCCGGCCTGACCGGCATCCTGCCGGGCTACGGCCATCAGAAGCCCAACGACTGGGGCCTCGGCTTCGAGATCCGGGACTCCAAGTCGCCGCACTGGACGGGGGCCTCGTCCTCCCCGCGCACGTTCGGGCACTTCGGCCAGTCGGGCACGTTCCTGTGGATCGACCCGGACGCGCGGGCCGCGTGCGTGGCGCTGACCGACCGGGCCTTCGGTCCCTGGGCGGTGGAGGCGTGGCCGCCGTTCACCGACGCGGTCCTGACGGAGCTGCGCGCGGCGGACGCCTCCTGAGAAAACCCTCTACTCGCAGCGGGCGGGCGGGAGTTCGCCGTCGGGGCCGCTCAGGACCACCTCCGGTGGAGCGGTGGGGTCCTCGGCGTACGCGACCGTGCAGACGACCTGCTGGACGGCGGTCCCTTCCAGTTCGCGGACGGGCATCGAGGTCCTGATCGAGGTCCTGCCGCCCTGGGTGCTCTGTTCGACGATCGTGACGGGGGCCTGCCCCTCGTCGGGCAGCCGGGAGTCGAGACCGGCGTCCCGTTCGGCGCCGGTCGGACCGATGGACAGGACGACGAGCGCCTTGGCGGCCTTCGTACGCGCCCTTTCCAGGCCCGCCACGGCGTCCGGGCCGGCCGTTTCGGCGGATGTCCCCGGCGTCTCGGTGCCGCTCCCGCTGCTGGGGCCGGTGTCCCAGTGCACCAGGGGCGCGCTCATCGACCGGGCCACCGGCCGCACCCTGCCGTCCCGGTCGACGAGGAAGAGCAGCAGCCGCTCCTCGCCGGGCGGGATGACGGTGACGGTCGCACCGGGGCCCGCCTCGACCACGTCGGTCTGCTGGATGCCGCAGCCGGTGGTGGCGAGGAGCAGCGCGGCCGGGGCGAGGGCCCCGCGCAGCCGGCTCACGACTCCTCCTCCCGTCCCGCCGTCAGCGGCATCTCGACCACGAACACGGCCCCGCCCGCGGGCGCGTTCGCGGCGCGGACCGTGCCGCCGTGCAGCCGTACGTTCTCCAGGGTGATCGCCAGTCCGAGTCCGCTGCCTGCCGAGCGGGTACGGGCCTGATCGGCCTTGTAGAAGCGGTCGAAGACGTGCGGCAGCACCTCGGGGTGGATGCCCGGGCCCCGGTCGGCGACCTCGGTGACGAGCCAGGTGCTCGCGTCATCCGCGCGCAACGCGGTGGAGAGCCGGACGGTGACCGGCGGGCGGCCGTGGCGCAGGGCGTTGCCGACGAGGTTGGCGACCACCACGTCGAAGCGGCGGGGATCGAGGCGGGCGCGGATGCCGTCGGGGAGGTCGGTGACGATCTGCGCCGGGTCCGTCCACCGTCTGCTCAGCAGCGTCCGGCGGATGGTCTCGGCCACGTCCACCTCGTCGGTGTGGAGCTCGGCGGCGCGCGCGTCGAACCGGGAGATCTCCATCAGGTCCTCGACGAGGACGGCGAGTTTGCCGGTCTCGGAGCTGATCAGCCGGACGGCGGCGGCCGTGTCCGGGTCGAGTCCGTCCGCGTCCTCGTCGAGGACCTCGGTGACGGCGAGCATGCCCGCGAGCGGGGTGCGCAGTTCGTGGGAGACGTCGGAGGCGAAGCGGCGGGCGCGGGCCTCGGCCTGGCGCAGTTCGACGACGGAGCGTTCGAGCTCGGCGGCGGACTCGTTGAAGGTGTGGGCCAGGTCGGCGAGTTCGTCGCGGCCTTTCACCTGGATCCGGGTGTCGAGCCTGCCCTCCCCCATGTTGCGCGCGGCCCGCCGCAGGTCGCGTACGGGGCGCAGCACGCTGCGGGCGGCGAACAGGGCGGGGAACAGGGCCACGGCGAGGGCGGGCAGGAAGCCGTCGCGGGCGGCGGTGACGAGCGCCCGGATGTTGGCCTCCTCCACGTCCAGCTCCATCACGGCGTAGAGGACGAGGCCAGAGGGTCGGGTCCCGCCGGGCGCCTCGCCCGGCGTGAAGACGACCGGCAGGGCGACGGTGAGCCACGTCCGGCCGGCGGCCGCGACCCGCTGGAAGCTGCCGTGCGGTGCGCCGAGGGCGGTCCGGCGCAGGGCGGGGGTGACCACGGTGGAGGTGGGGCTGGTGGTGGAGGAGACGCGGAGGGTGCCGTACTCGGCGAAGACCCGCCAGGGGCGCGGCTTGCCCTGGCGGGCGATGCGGCGGACCGCGTCCTGGAGCACCTCGCGGTCGACGGGCAGCCCGACCTGGACGGTCTCGACCTGCTCCCGGAAGTGGGAGACGGCGATGTCCTGGGTCTGTACGAGGATGGCGTTGCGAGCGGCCCGGTAGGTGAGCGCGGCGGTGGTGCCGCAGCCGGCGGCGGCGACGAGGAGGAAGGCGAGGACGAGGCGGGTGCGGAGCCCGAAGGCGCGGGGGCGGCCGCTTCGGCGGCGGGGCTTCGGTACGGCGGGGCGTGTCCCGTTCCCCGCCGCCTCGGATATCGGCTCCCGGCTCACGCCGGCCCGCGCAGCGGTCCGAAGCGGTAGCCGAAGCCGCGCAGGGTCTGGATGTAGCGGGGCTCGCCCGGTGTGTCCTCGATCTTGTTCCGCAGGCGGCGGACACAGGCGTCGACGAGGCGGGCGTCGCCGTGGAAGCTGTGCTCCCAGACGTGTTCGAGGAGTTGCTGGCGGCTGAAGACCTGCTCGGGGGCGGCCGTGAGGTGCAGGAGGAGTTTGAGCTCGGACGGCGCCAGGGCGAGGCGCTCACCGTTCTTGGCGACGGTCAGCCCGGCCCGGTCGATGGTCAGCTCCCCGTGGGACTCGACCGCCGGCCGCCCGCCGCCCGGCTCCTCGATGCGGCGCAGGACGGCGCGGATGCGGGCCTCGATGACCTCGGTACGGGCCGGCTTGACGATGTAGTCGTCGGCGCCGGCCTCCAGGCCGACGACCACGTCGAAGTCGTCGCCGCGGGCGGTGAGCATGATGATCGGCAGCTGGCTGTCCTCGCGCACCCGCCGGCAGACCTGCACCCCGTTCATGCCGGGGAGCATCAGGTCGAGCAGCAGCAGATCCGGCCGGAAGTCGCCGAGCGCGGCGAGGCCCGCCTCGCCGGTCGCGGCGGTACGGACCTCGTGCCCGCGGCGGCGCAGACCGAGCTCGACCCCTTCGCGGACGGAGGGGTCGTCTTCTATCAGGAGCACGCGTGGCATCTGTGGAGTGTCCCAAGGTCCTGGGGGCCGGCCGTCAGCGACGAGGGCGCAGGCGTCCGGCGGTGGTGGTCAGAAGGGTGTGGAGTTCGGTGAGGCGAAGGGGGCGGGCGAGGAGCGCGAAGACGGCGAGGATCGTCACCGCCCCGGCTCCGCCGGCGGCGAGCGGTCCCGCCGGCGCGACGGCGTCGACGACCCCGAGCGCGAAGCCGGCCGCCGGCACGGCCGCGACCAGCATCCGCGCGAGCGCCCGCCCGTCCCCCTCGGCCCCGGACGCTTCCGGCGCCGGGTGCACAGCGGGGGCGGCGGGGGCGACGCCCGACGCCGTATCGGCGCCGACCCCTGCCACGAGGCCGTCCGCCGCGCCGGGCACGCGCGGCGCCGCCTCGTCGGAGGCCCCCGCCGGGCTCACCGCGAGCCGGGCCAGGCGGCGGCGCAGGACGTACGCCGTGAGGGCCCAGCCCGCCCACAGGGCTGTGGAGTAGCCGAGGGACAGGCCCGTCACCGTCCAGCGGGCGGGCAGGAGGGTCGCGGCCGTCAGCGAGAGGGTGGCGTTGAGGGCGGCGATGACCAGGTTCAGGAGGAAGGGGGTACGGGTGTCGCGCAGGGCGTAGAAGGCGCGGGTGCAGACGTACTGGCCCGACAGGGCGATCAGCCCGGGCGCGAGGGCCATCAGGATCCAGGCCATCGACCGGACCGCCTCCGCGTCGGTCCTGCCGTACTGGAAGACGACCGCCATCAGCGGCACCGCCAGCGCGAACAGGGCGCACGCCGCCGGTACGACCGCCGCCGCGCTGGTGCGCTGCGCGTACGACACGTCCCGCCGCACCCGGGCGAGGTCGCCGTCCGCCGCCGCCGCGCTCATGCGGGGCAGCAGCGCGGTGACCAGCGCGACGGTGACGATGCCGTGCGGCACGGCCCACAGCAGGTAGGCGTTGTTGTACGCGGCGAGGCCCGCGCCCTCGGCGACGCGGCCCGCCGCCGTGGCCAGCCGGGTCGTCAGCCAGTACGCGGCCTGGTTGGTGAGGACGAGCAGCACCAGCCAGCCGGCCGACCGCAGCGGCGCCGCCAGCCCGCCGCCGC
Organism: Streptomyces sp. NPDC003027; assembly: GCF_053591435.1. NCBI lineage: Bacteria > Bacillati > Actinomycetota > Actinomycetes > Kitasatosporales > Streptomycetaceae > Streptomyces > Streptomyces sp. NPDC003027. Next base: position 224,521 of record NZ_JBSFTU010000001.1, on the reverse strand, counting down.
GCCAGTCGAGGCGGGGCCGCCAGCGGAAGCCGGCGGCGCGCAGCGACGGCACGAGGGCGAGGGCCTGGAGCGCGATGCCGGCGGTGGTGCCCCAGCCGAGCAGCGCCGTCTCGCCGGGCGTGAGCCCGCCGCCGTCGGTGACGGCGAGGTACAGCCCGAAGACGGCCACGACGACCACGTTGTTGAGGACCGGCGTCCACATCATCGCGCCGAACCGGCCGCGCGCGTTGAGCACCTGCCCCAGCAGCGTGAACAGCCCGAGGAAGAAGATCTGCGGCAGGCAGTACCGGGTGAAGGCGACGGTCATGGACGCCTGCGCGCCGGTGTAGCCGGTGTACGCCTCGACGATCGCGGGCGCCGCGTACACCGCGCCCGCGGTGAGCGCGGCGAGCGCGAGGACGCAGACGGTCAGCAGCCGGTCGGTGTAGGCGGCGCCGCCGTCCTCGTGCTCCTTCGCGGCCTTGACCAGCTCCGGGACGAAGACCGCGTTGAGCGCGCCGCCGAGCAGCAGCATGTACACGATCGTGGGGACGGAGTTGCCGACGGAGTACCCGTCGGCGACGAGCCCGGTGCCGAGTGCTGCGGCGACGACCGCCGAGCGGACGAAGCCGGTGGCGCGGGAGACGAGCGAGCCGGCGGCCATGACCGCGCCGCTGCGCAGCACGGACGGGGCCCGGCGCTCCGTCGGGCGCTCCGCGATCAGGGCCGTCACCGGCGGGCCAGGTACGCCTGGAAGGCGCGGTACAGCGTGTGGTTGGTCGTGCCGTCCATCGGTGTCTCCCACTCCCCCAGCGTCTCGACGGCCTCCCCGCCCGTACCGAGCTTCCAGCGCAGCAGTCCGTGGGCGCGGTCGTCCGGATCAAGGGTGGAGGGTATCCCGCGCATGTCGTAGACGTCGGCCCCGAGGGCGTGGGCGTCGACCAGCATCCGCCACTGCAGGGCGTTGGACGGGCGGACCTCGCGGCGGTGGTCGGCGCTGGCGCCGGTCTGGTACCAGACCCGGCGGCCGACGGTGATCATGGTGTGGGCGGCGAGGACCTCGCCCTCGTGGCGGGCGAGGTAGAGCTTCATCCGGCCGGGTTCCTCGGCGTTCAGCACCGCGTACTGGCGTTCGTAGTAGGCGAGGGAGCGGCCGAGCCGGAAGCCGTCGCGCTCCTCGGTGATCCGCAGGAGGCGGTAGAACTCCGGCAGGTCGGCGGCGGAGCCGACGACGACCTCGACGCCCGCCCTGCGCGCCTTGCGGACGTTGCGCCGCCACTCCTGGTTGAGGCCGTTCCACAGGTCGTCGGTGGTGCGGCCGGCGAGGGGCACCCGGTAGACGTGGCGGGGCTGGGCGTCGGCACCGTCCGTGCCCTCGGCGGAGTCCCCGCCGCAACGGCGCCAGCCCCGCGCCCGCAGCCGTTCGGCGACGGCGGTGCCGAGCGGGTCCACCTCGTCGGCGAGGACGTCGGCGAGACGCCGGCCGGGCCCGGTGTTCGCCTTGAGGGTGGCGGCGTTCCAGCGGCGGAAGGCGGGCGAGGGCCCGATGCGTACGGCGAAGGCCCCGGCGGCGCGCAGATGGGCGAGCAGCGGGGTGAGCCAGTCGTCGATGTCCGGGTCGGACCAGTCGGCGACCGGACCTTCGGGGAGGTAGGCGAAGAACTTGCGGGTGCCCGGGAAGGGGCGCAGCAGGACGAGGGCGACGCCGGTGAGTTCGCCGGACTCGGGCCCCCATCCGAGGAGTTGGTGGCGCCAGCCCTCCTTGACCGCGGCCCAGGAGGGGAGTTGCAGGAATCCGGCACCGGCGCCGGTCCTGGTGAGGAAGGAGCGGTACGCCTCGGCGGTGAGGGGCTCCGGGGTGAGGGGGGCGCGGTGCGGTGCGGCCGTCATGAGCAGAGCTGACACAACGTGAGCCTCCTGGTTCCGCCCCTCGGTCGGGGGCGCACAGGATGCTCACAGCCGTCCTTGACCGGTCCGCGCGGTGAATGTGACCGGACGATGACCGTTCCTCTTCAGCCCTTGTCACACGGCGTGGGGGGCGCGTGCGGCGGCCTACAGTCCGGGCATCCCATGACTTTTTCGGAGGCTTCCGTGATTCCCGTACGCATGCGCCCGCGCACCCGGATACGCCCCGCCGTCGCGGCCGTCGCGCTGTGCTCGGCCCTGACCGCCTGTACGGCGGGGGCGGGGGCGGTGGAGTGGGCGGGCACGCCGTCCGCCACCGGGAGCCCGGCCCCTCCGGCGAAGGCGGCCGTGGCGTCCCCGGCGGCCGGCCGGCCGGTGACGGTCACCGCCTCGGGCGGCGCCTTGACGACGGTGAGGGTGGTCGACGCGGAGGGCGGGGTGCTCGCGGGCCGCACGGCCGCCGACGGCGCCTCCTGGGTCTCCGAGCGGAAGGCGGTGCCGGGCGCCTCGTACACCGTGGAGGCCACGGCCCGGACCGCCGACGGCAAGGAGTCGACGACCCGGTCGGCGTTCTCCACACCGGCGGCGAAACTGGTCAACAAGCTGACCCTGGCGCCCGGGAAGGACACCACGGTCGGGATCGCGCACCCGCTGTCGATCGTCTTCGACCGGCCGGTGACGCACAAGGCGGAGGTGGAGAAGCAGCTCAAGGTGACCACCTCGAACGGCACGGCCGGATCGTGGGGCTGGCTGAAGGACTGGTCGGGCAAGGACCGGGTGGACTGGCGGCCCGAGGAGTACTGGAAGCCGGGCACCCGCGTGACCCTCGACGCGCGGCTCGACGGGACGGACTCGGGCGGGGGCTGGTTCGTACGGGACTACCGCACGGGGTTCACCGTCGGGGCGGCGCAGGTCGTCCGGGTCGATCTCGACCGCAAGCGGCTCGCCCTGGTCCGGGACGGCAGGACGGTGCGCACGATCCCCGTCTCGGGCGGTACGCCGGGCGGCGACAAGCGGTCGTGGCGGGGGACGGCGGTGCTGATGGCGAAGGAGGGCACGATCAACATGAACTCGGAGACGGTCGGGCTCGGTGACGCGTACGACAAGATGGTCGACCACTCGATGCGGCTGACGTGGTCGGGCATGTACGCCCACGCGGCACCGTGGAACGCCCGGTGGTTCGGGCGCGCCAACAGGAGCTCGGGGTGCATCGGGATGAGCGACGCCGACGCCGCCTCCTTCTACGCCGCCGTGCGGGTCGGCGACCCGTTCGAGATCACCGGCGCGGACACCAAGGGCACGGTGGCTCCGGGCAACGGCTACGGCGCGTGGAACCTGACCTGGGAGCGGTGGAGGGCGAAGAGCGCGCTCGGCTGATCCCCGCGCCTCACGGCGCGCGCATCTCCCAGAGGAGGACCTCGGCGTCCGTCGTCGCCAGCAGCGCCAGGTCCCGCGCGTCGGTGACGCGGGCCGCGTCGCCGGGGGACAGTTCCTCGCCGTCCAGCCGGACCGTGCCCCGCACGACGTGCGCGTACAGGAAGTCGGCGTCGGGGACCGCGGTCCGCCCGCCCGCCGCCAGGCGCCGGACGTGCAGCATCGCGGCCGCCCGCGGAAGCGCGTACGGGGTCGAGTCGGCGATGCCGGGGACGATCTCGTACGAGGGGTCGCCGCCCGGCTCCAGGGGAGCGAGCCACATCTGGACGAAGACCAGCGGCACGTCGGCGTCGTTGCGCTCCTCGTGCCGTACGCCCGCGGCGGAGCTGAGCCGCTGGACGTCCCCGGGGCGGACGACGGTGGTGTGGCCGGCCGAGTCGCGGTGGGTCAGCTCGCCCTCGACGACCCAGGTGACGATCTCGGTGTGACGGTGCGGGTGCTCGTCGAACCCCGTGCCGGGCGCGAGCCGCTCCTCGTTGCAGGCGAGGAGCGCGCCGAAGCGGAGGTTGTCGGGGTCGTAGTGAGGCCCGAAGGAGAAGGCGTGCCGTGTCTCGATCCCGGAGGCGGGGTCCCCTCCGGGATAGCGGTCCCCCGCGCGCTGAATGCTCATCACGGCAGTCACGGTATCCGCTGTGCCCGCGCGTTCCGGCCCGGCGGAACAAAGGCCCCCAACACCCCAGGCCGCACATCGGCGTCCCGATAAGGCACCCTTGGTCCGTGCCTGAACCCACGAACGCCGCTCATCCGCACCCCGCGACCCTGAAGCGCCTGGAACAGTCCTCCGGGCGGCTCGCCGCCAACGCCATTGCCCGCATGGACGAGACGCTGCCGTGGTACCGCGCGATGCCGCCCGAGAACCGGTCGTGGATCGGGCTGGTCGCCCAGGCCGGTATCGCCGCGTTCACCGAGTGGTTCCGTCATCCCGAGACCCCGCAGGCCATCTCCACCGATGTCTTCGGCACCGCCCCGCGCGAGCTGACGCGCGCGATCACCCTGCGCCAGACCGTCGAGATGGTCCGCACCACGATCGAGGTGATGGAGACCGCGATCGAGGAGGTCGCCGCCCCCGGCGACGAGTCCGTCCTGCGTGAGGCGCTCCTCGTCTACGCCCGCGAGATCGCCTTCGCGACCGCCCAGGTCTACGCCCAGGCCGCCGAGGCACGCGGCGCCTGGGACGCCCGCCTCGAATCGCTCGTCGTCAACGCCGTCCTCTCCGGCGAGGCCGACGAGGGCGCCGTCTCCCGCGCCGCCGCCCTCGGCTGGAACTCGCCCGACCACGTCTGCGTCGTCCTCGGCACGGCCCCCGACGGCGACAGCGAGCTGACCGTCGAGGCGATCCGCCGCGCCGCCCGGCACGCCAAGCTCCAGGTGCTGACCGGCGTCCTCGGCGACCGGCTCGTGGTCATCGCCGGCGGCAACGACAACCCGCTCCAGGTCGCCAAGGCGCTGATCGGGCCGTACGCGGCGGGGCCGGTCGTCGCCGGGCCCGTCGTGCCCGACCTGCTCGCCGCGACCCGGTCCGCGCAGGCGGCCGCCGCCGGACTCAAGGCGTGTTCGGCCTGGCAGGACGCCCCGCGGCCGGTCCTCGCGGACGATCTGCTGCCGGAGCGCGCGATCGCCTCCGACCCCTCGGCTCGCGAACAGCTGGTGGAGGAGATCTACAGACCGCTGGAGGAAGCGGGCTCGGCGCTCCTGGAAACACTGAGTGTCTATCTGGAGCAGGCGAGCAGCCTCGAAGGCGCCGCACGGATGCTCTTCGTCCACCCCAACACCGTGCGATACCGGCTCCGACGTGTGACCGACGTCACCGGCTGGTCACCCTCCGATGTCCGTTCCGCGTTCACGCTCCGGATCGCGCTGATCCTGGGGCGCTTGGCCGACGGAGATCCGCAGTCCTAGACTTTTGTCGAACACCAACAATTCCCCCGACGGTTCTTCGTCCTTGTCCCCACGGGCGCCCGGGACCGTCCCCAAGAGAGAGTGTGAGGGTGCTCGTACTCGTCGCTCCCGGCCAAGGCGCTCAGACGCCCGGCTTCCTGACCCCCTGGCTCGAACTGCCCGGCGCCGCCGACCGCGTCGAGGGCTGGTCCGAGGCCATCGGACTCGACCTCGCCCACTACGGCACGAAGGCCACCGCGGACGAGATCCGCGACACCGCCGTCGCCCAGCCGCTGCTGGTCGCGGCCGGCCTGCTCTCGGCCGCCGCGCTCGGTGCCGTGTCCCCCGGCGCCGTCGCCGGCCACAGCGTCGGTGAGATCACCGCCGCCGCGTTCGCCGGCGTCCTCGACGACACCGCCGCGCTGCGTCTCGTACGGACGCGCGGTCTGGCGATGGCCGAGGCCGCCGCCGTCACCGAGACCGGTATGTCGGCGCTGCTCGGCGGCGATCCCGAGGTGACCGTCCCGCACCTCGAGAAGCTCGGTCTGACCCCGGCCAACGTGAACGGCGCCGGCCAGATCGTGGCCGCCGGAACGCTGGAGCAGCTCGCCGCCCTCGCGGAGGACAAGCCCGAGGGCGTCCGCCGGGTCGTCCCGCTCCAGGTCGCCGGCGCGTTCCACACGCACCACATGGCTCCCGCGGTCGAGAAGCTGGAGGCGGCGGCGGAGGAGCTGACCGTCGCGGCCCCGACCGTGCGCTACGTCTCGAACAAGGACGGCCAGGTCGTCACCGAGGGCGCGGAGATCATCGCGCGTCTCGTCGGCCAGGTCGCCAACCCGGTCCGCTGGGACCTGTGCATGGAGACCTTCCAGGCGCTGGGCGCCACCGCGCTGATCGAGGTGTGCCCCGGCGGCACCCTGACCGGTCTCGCCAAGCGCGCGCTCCCGGGTGTCCGCACGGTCGCCCTGAAGACCCCCGACGACCTCGACGCGGCCCGCACGCTGATCGCCGAGACTGCAAGCGCAGCCTGAGAAGGAGCCGAGAAGCATGTCGAAGATCAAGCCCAGCAAGGGCGCCCCGTACGCGCGGATCCTGGGTGTCGGCGGCTACCGCCCGACCCGGGTCGTGCCCAACGAGGTGATCCTCGAGAAGATCGACTCGTCCGACGAGTGGATCCGCTCGCGCTCCGGTATCGCCACCCGCCACTGGGCCTCTCCCGAGGAGACCGTCGCCGCGATGTCGGTCGAGGCCTCGGGCAAGGCCCTCGCCGCCGCCGGGATCGATCCCGAGCGGATCGGCGCCGTGATCGTCTCGACGGTCTCGCACTTCAAGCAGACCCCGGCCGTCGCCACCGAGATCGCCGACCGGATCGGCGCCGGGAAGCCGGCCGCGTTCGACATCTCCGCCGGCTGCGCGGGCTTCGGCTACGGCCTGACGCTCGCCAAGGGCTTGATCGTCGAGGGCTCGGCAGAGTACGTCCTTGTCATCGGTGTCGAGCGGCTCAGCGACCTGACCGACCTGGAGGACCGCGCGACGGCCTTCCTGTTCGGCGACGGCGCGGGCGCGGTCGTCGTCGGCCCCTCGGACGAGCCGCACATCGGCCCCTCGGTCTGGGGTTCGGAGGGCGACAAGTCCGAGACGATCAAGCAGACCGTGCCGTGGAACGAGTTCCACGTCGGCGACGTCTCGAAGCTCCCCCTCAACGAGCAGGGCGAGATCAAGTTCCCCGCCATCACGCAGGAGGGCCAGGCGGTCTTCCGCTGGGCCGTCTTCGAGATGGCGAAGGTCGCCCAGCAGGCGCTGGACGCCGCCGGCATCTCGGCGGACGACCTGGACGTCTTCATCCCGCACCAGGCGAACATGCGGATCATCGACTCGATGGTGAAGACTCTGAAGCTGCCGGAGCACGTGACGGTCGCCCGTGACGTCGAGACCACCGGCAACACCTCGGCCGCCTCGATTCCGCTCGCGATGGAGCGGCTTCTGGCGACCGGGCAGGCGAAGAGCGGCGACACCGCGCTCGTCATCGGCTTCGGGGCGGGTCTCGTGTACGCCGCGACGGTCGTTACCCTCCCCTAGGCACCCCGGATCTTCCGGAAGCCCTTTACCGAAGCAATCACAGAAGGAGCGCCAACATGGCCTTCACCCAGGAAGAGATCGTCGAAGGTCTCGCGGAGATCGTGAACGAGATCGCCGGCATCCCGGCCGAGGACGTCCAGCTGGACAAGTCCTTCACCGACGACCTGGACGTCGACTCGCTGTCCATGGTCGAGGTCGTTGTCGCCGCTGAAGAGCGCTTCGACGTCAAGATCCCGGACGAGGACGTCAAGAACCTCAAGACGGTCGGCGACGCGACCGACTACATCCTGAAGCACCAGGGCTGATCCGACCCCTGCTGACTCGGTCTGCCACCCGGCGGTGGCGCCGTCATTCGACCATCACACACGTGGAGAAAGAATTCCTGTGAGCTCGACCAATCGCACCGTGGTCGTCACCGGTCTCGGCGCAACCACACCGCTGGGTGGCGATTCCGCATCGACCTGGGAAGGTCTGATCGCGGGACGCTCCGGCGTCAAGCCCCTCGAGGGTGAACGATTCGCCGAACTGCCCGTCCAGATCGCCGCGCCCGCCGCGGTCGACCCGGGTGAGGTTCTGCCCCGTCCGCTGGCCCGCAAGCTGGACCGTTCGGCGCAGTTCGCGCTGATCGCGGCCCGCGAGGCGTGGGCCGACGCCGGCTACACCGCTCCGGCCGGTGAGGACGAGAAGATCGCGCCCGAGCGGCTCGGCTCCGTCATCGCCTCCGGCATCGGCGGTGTCACGACGCTGCTCGACCAGTACGACGTGCTGAAGGAGAAGGGCGTCCGCCGCGTCTCCCCGCACACCGTTCCCATGCTGATGCCGAACGGGCCCTCCGCCAACGTCGGTCTGGAGGTGAACGCCCAGGCGGGCGTGCACACCCCGGTCTCCGCGTGCGCGTCGGGCGCCGAGGCGATCGGCTACGCCGTCGAGATGATCCGTACCGGCCGGGCCGACGTGGTCGTGGCCGGCGGCACGGAGGCGGCGATCCACCCCCTGCCGATCGCGGCCTTCGCCAACATGATGGCGATGTCCAAGAACAACGACGAGCCCACCAAGGCCTCGCGTCCGTACGACACGGCCCGTGACGGCTTCGTGCTCGGCGAGGGCGCGGGCGTCGTGGTCCTGGAGTCCGAGGAGCACGCGAAGGCGCGTGGCGCGCGGATCTACTGCGAGGTGCTGGGCCAGGGCCTGTCGGCCGACAGCCACCACATCGCGCAGCCCGAGCCGACGGGCCGGGGCATCGCGGCCGCGATGCGCAACCTCCTCGACACGACGGACCTCAAGCCGTCCGAGGTCGTCCACCTCAACGCGCACGCCACGTCGACGCCGCAGGGCGACGTCGCCGAGATCAAGGCGCTGCGGAAGGTCCTGGGCGACGACCTGGACCATGTCGCGATCTCCGCGACGAAGTCGATGACGGGTCACCTCCTGGGTGGCGCGGGCGGCATCGAGACCGTCGCGACGGTCCTGGCGCTGCACCACCGGGTCGCCCCGCCGACGATCAACATCGACGACCTGGACGAGAACGTCGACGCGGACATCGTCCGCGACGAGCCGCGCGACCTGCCGCAGGGCACGATCGCCGCGATCAACAACTCGTTCGGCTTCGGCGGCCACAACGTGGTGCTGGCGTTCCGCACGGTCTGACCCGCACTCAGGTGAGAGGCCCACTCCCCGCCCGGGGGTGGGCCTCAGCCATGTCTGCCGGATGGGTCGGTCGGTCAGCGGAACGGCGGCCGTGTCGTGGCCGCCGTGTGCCGGGAGCGGTCGGTCAGACGACCTGGTGGAGCCAGCGGACCGGGGCGCCTTCGCCCGCGTAGCGGAAGGGCTCCAGTTCGTCGTCCCACGGCTTGCCGAGCAGCTTGGCGATCTCCGCCTCCAGCTGCGTCTCGCCCTGCGCCGAGCGGACCAGCGCGGCCCGCAGGCGGTCCTCCGGGATCAGGATGTCGCCGTGCATGCCCGTCACCGCGTGGAAGATGCCCAGTTCGGGGGTGGCGCTGTAGCGCTCGCCCTCGGCGGTGGGGCAGGGTTCCGCGGTGACCTCGAAGCGGAGCATCTGCCAGCCGCGCAGCGCCGAGGCGAGTTTGGAGGCGGTACCGGTCTCGCCCTGCCAGGAGAACTCGGCTCTCCAGGTGCCGGGGGACGCCGGCTGGCGGATCCAGTCGAGCTGGACCCTCGCACCGAGGACACCCGCCACCGCCCATTCGACGTGCGGGCACAGCGCGCGCGGTGCGGAGTGAACGTACAGAACTCCACGTGTCGTCACCGGGACCTCCAGTGTGGGACGAGGTTCGCCTTTCCCAGCGGCCTCAGTAAACAGCATCGGGAGCAAAACTTCGCAAACCCCCGAAAAAGGGACAGCATGTGACGTGATGTAATTTACCGGAGCCGATTGGCAAAGGTGCCTCTGGTTCGACGGGGAAAAGCTACCGTGCCGCGCCGCCCTTGGGGTGACGTACGGTCGGTCCGAGGGCGGGTGAACACCAAGCTTTCACTCGCCAGGACGCCGAACGGACGCCGAAGGAGGGGCCGGGGCATGCGCGGCCGACAACGTTTCCGCACCGCCGTCGCCGCCGCGGCGGCGCTGCTGCTGGGCGCGGGCGCGCTGACCGGCTGCGACACGGCGGCGCCCGAGGCGGCCGCGCCGTCCGTACGGGCGAAGCCGAGGCCCGCCGTTGTCTGGGACCCCTCCCCCTCCTCCGTGGCCGCCGTCGGCGACTCCATCACCCGCGCCTTCGACGCCTGTACGCTCCTGGCCGACTGCCCCCAGGCCTCCTGGGCGACCGGCACGGACGCGGCGGTCAACAGCCTCGCCCTGCGGCTCCTCGGCCCGGAGCGGGTGTCCGCGCACAGCTGGAACCTGGCGCGGACCGGGGCGCGGATGGCGGAGCTGCCGGCACAGATGGAGCAGGCCGCCGCCGCGAAGCCGGAGCTGGTGACGGTGATGATGGGCGCGAACGACGCCTGCCGGGACCGTACGGAACTGATGACCCCGGTCGCGGAGTTCCGCACCTCGTTCGCGGCGGCGCTGGCCGCGCTGCGGGCGGGCGCGCCCAAGGCGCAGGTGTACGTGGCGAGCGTGCCGGACCTGATGCGGCTGTGGTCGACGGGGCGGGTCAGCGCCATGGGCCGGGAGGTCTGGAAGCTGGGGCTCTGCGCCTCCATGCTGGCCGACCCGCAGAATCTGGGCGCGGCGGCCGAGCGGCGCCGGACGCTGGTGCGGGACCGGGTGGTGGCGTACAACACGGTCCTGAGGGAGGAGTGCGCGAAGGACGCGCGCTGCCGGTACGACGGCGGGGCGGTCTTCGCGTTCCGTTTCGGCGGGGCGCAGCTCAGCCCCTGGGACTGGTTCCACCCGAGCAGGGACGGGCAGGCGCGGCTCGCGGAGATCGCGCACCGGCGGGTGACGGCCGTCGAGCCGCCCGCGTAGGGTTCCGGATCATGAGGATCACGGGTGAACCCTTCGGTTCGGTCGACGGTACGGACGTACAGCGCTGGACGCTCGAACGGGGCGCGGTGCGGGTGCGGGTGTTGACGTACGGCGGCATCGTGCAGTCGGTCGCGACACCGGACCGGGACGGCGTGCCGGGTGAGACGGTCCTCGGCTTCCCGGACCTGGGCGGCTATCTGAAGCGCCCGGAGCCGTACTTCGGCGCCCTGGTGGGGCGTTACGCCAACCGGATCGCGGGCGGCACCTTCACCCTCGACGGCCGCACGCACCGGCTGGCCCGCAACGGCGGCCCGCACAGCCTCCACGGCGGCGAGCGCGGCTTCGACAAGCGCGTGTGGGACGCGGAGGAGATCACGGACGGGGTACGGCTGTCCCGGGTGAGCCCGGACGGCGAGGAGGGCTTCCCCGGTCGGCTGGACGTCTCGGTGACGTACCGGCTGACGGCGGACGGGGCGCTGCGGATCGGCTACCGGGCGGGTACAGACGCCCCGACGGTGGTGGCGCTGACGAACCACTCGTACTGGGACCTCGGCGGGGAGCACGAACTGCGGGTCTCGGCCGGGCACTTCACCCCCATGGACGCGACGGGCATCCCGACCGGGGAGATCGCCCCGGTGGCGGGCACCCGGCTGGACTTCCGTACGCCCCGGGCCGTCGGTGCGGGGATCGACGACAACTTCGTGCTCGACGCGGGTGCCGCGGACGCCTGCGAGCTGTACTCGCCGGTGACCGGGCGGGTGGTGAGCGTGCGGACGACCGAGCCGGGGCTCCAGGTGTACGCGGACGCGATGTTCTCCGGGGTCGCGCTGGAGACCCAGCGTTTCCCGGACTCGCCGAACCGGCCGGAGTTTCCCTCCGCGGTGCTGCGTCCGGGCGAGGTGTACGAATCCACCACGTCCTTCCGCTTGGGGACGCGCTGAAGGCCCGGGACGGCTGTCGGGTTCCGCCCCGGGGCCGGTCTGCGCGGTGACGGTCGTCAGACCTCCAGGGTGGCCGTCAGGCGGGTGTCGTCGAGCGCGTGGGCGGCCCTGACCTCGTACGTTCCGGGGACGAACGCCCAGGCGCCCTTCTCCTCGTCCCAGATCTCGAAGGCCCTGCGACGCAGCGGGATCTCGACCTCGACGCTCGCGCCGGCGTCCGCCTCGACGCTCGCGAAACCGGCCAGCCAGCGGGCCGGCCGCTCGACCGGGTCCGCTGCCGGCGCCAAATAGATCTGGACGACCTCCCGGCCGGTGCGGGCGCCGGTGTTGGTGAGCCGGACCGTGGCCCTCTCGGGGGTCGTCTCCAGGGAGTCGTACGACCAGGTGGTGTAGCCGAGGCCGTGGCCGAAGGCGTACGCGGGTACGGCGCCGGTCCTGTCCCAGGCGCGGTAGCCGATGAACAGGCCTTCCTCGTAGGCGAGTTCGCCGTCGGTGGGGGTGGTCTCGGTGACCGGGGCGTCGGCGAGCGCGGCCGGCCAGGTCGTGGGCAGGCGTCCGCCGGGCTCGGCGGCGCCGGTCAGGACGTCGGCGAGCGCGGCGCCGCCCTCCTGGCCGGGGAACCAGCTGAGCAGGACGGCGGCGACGTCCTCGCGCCAGTCCATCTCGACCGGGGAACCGGCGTTGACGACGACGACGGTGTCCGGGTTGGCGGCGGCCACGGCCCGTACGAGATCGTCCTGGCGGCCCGGGAGGGCGAGGTCCGCGCGATCGAAGCCCTCGGACTCGACGCGCTCGGTGGTGGCGACGACCACGACGGCGGTGTCGGCGGCGCGGGCGGCCTCGACGGCTTCGGCGATCAGTTCGTCGGGGTCACGGCGCGGACCGAGGTGGACGAAGGAGAACATGACGGCCGGCAGCGGCGCGGCGAACTCCTTGTCGAGGGAGTGGAGAAGGGAGACACGCACGCTCTCGCCTGCGGTGAGCGCGACCTTGGCGCGTTCGACGGGAGCGCCGAAGAGCGCCTCGAAGGGGTCGGTCTCCGGCCCCATCGCCTGGACGCCGTCGAAGAGGGTCTCGCCCGCGACGGTGAGGGTGAAGGCGCCGAGGCCCCGGGTGCCGAAGGAGTGCTCGCCGCTCTCGCGCGGGGTGAACGTGCCGACGACCTCGACGGAGGCGAGGGCCTCGTGGGTGACGCCGGCCGGGAGGTCGTCGCCGATCCACTGGACCTGGCCGTTGGGCAGGCTGCCGTCACCGAGGATGTTCCCCTCGGCGTCGCGGCAGACCGCGCGCAGGGCGAAGCCCTGGTCGGCGGGGGCGAGTTCGTCGCTGGGGTCGGCGCCGAGGCAGAAGGTCAGGGCGCCGTCGGGCAGGGCGGCGGTGAGACCGTCGAGCGGGGAGACGGTGTGGTCGGGGAAGACCTGGGCGGAGCCGCCGCCGAGGACCCGGGCGTCGCGGGCGGCCGCGCCGGAGAGGGCGACCGTACGGCCGGGGGCGATCGGGAGGGGCGCCCGCCCGTCGCGTATCTCGTTGCGGACCAGGACGAAACCGCGGTGGGCGATCTCGCGGGCCAGCGCGTCGCCGTCGACGGGCGCGGGGGGCTCGGTGACGACCGGCGGGGCTCCGTCGAGGGCGCCGACGCGGGCGGCGAGCCGCAGGACGTTGCGTACCGCCGTGTCGACGGCCGACTCCTCGACCTCGCCGGAGCGGACGGCGGCGGCGAGCGCCTCGCCGTAGACGGTGCGCGGGCCGGGCATGGCGACGTCCAGGCCGCCCTCGATGCCGCCGGTGGTGGAGCGGGCGGCCATCCAGTCGGAGACGTTGAAGCCGTCGAAGCCCCACTCGCCGCGCAGGACCTCGTCGACGAGGTGGTGGTGCTCGGTCATCGTCACGCCGTTGACCTGGTTGTAGGCCGTCATGATGCCCCAGGGGCGGGCGTTGCCGACGATGGCCTCGAAGGGGGCGAGGTACAGCTCGCGCAGCGGGCGCGCGGCGACCTTGTTGTCGACGGTGAAGCGGTCGGTCTCGGCGTCGTTGGCGACGAAGTGCTTGACGGTGGTGCCTACGCCGCCTTCCTGCACGCCCCGGACGTAGCCGGTGCCGATCTCGCCGGTGAGGTACGGGTCCTCGCTGTACGCCTCGAAGTGGCGGCCGCCGAGCGGCGTGCGGTGCAGGTTGACGGTGGGGGCGAGGAGGACGTGGACCCCCTTGCGGCGGGCCTCCTGGGCGAGGAGGCGGCCGGCGCGGCGGGCGAGGGCCGGGTCCCAGGCGGCGGCGAGGGCGGTCGGGGACGGCAGGGCGACGGACGGATCGTCGGCGGTCCAGCGGACGCCGCGGACGCCGATCGGGCCGTCGGACATGACCACGGACCTCAGGCCGATCCCGGGCAGGGCGGGGAGCGACCACATGTCCTGTCCGGCGAGCAGCCGCGTCTTGGTGTCCAGGTCGAGCCGGGCGAGCGCCGCCTCGACGGCTCGCTCCCGGACGGCGTCCCCGCCGGTGTCCGTACCGCCCTCCGCGCTGATCTCCACCACGGCCGTACCTCCTCGTCGAAGTGCTGGGGGCCCATGGTGGCGCTGATACCTGTAGATCGGTAGGTTACGTTATCCCTTCGTTACTTCACGATGACGTACGGTCCTCTGCGACGGGACCTGCGGAAGGGACCACGAAAGGGGCCGGGCGATGGCGCGGGCCAGGAGCGAGGAGCGGCGCGCGGACATCCTGCGGGCGGCACTCGAAGTGATCGCCGAGCGCGGCTACCGCGGCGCCTCGCTGGGCTCGGTCGCCGAGCGGGTCGGCCTGACCCAGCAGGGGCTGCTGCACTACTTCCCGACGAAGGAGGCGCTGCTCGTCGCGGTCCTGGAGGAGCGCGACCGGTGGGACACGAGCGGCGGCCGGGGGCGGGAGGGCTGGCGGCTCGACCTGCTCGACTCCCTCGTGGAGTACAACGCGATGCGCCCGGGGATCGTGCAGACCTTCTCCGCGCTGCTCGGCGAGAGCGTGACCGACGGCCATCCGGCCCGGGAGTTCTTCACCGAGCGGTACGCCCAGGTCCGCGGGGAGATGGCGAAGGTCCTGCGGATGGAGTTCGGCGAGCGGCTGCCGGGCGGCCTCACCCCGGAGCGCGCCGCACCCCTCCTCACGGCGGTGATGGACGGGTTGCAGTACCAGTGGCTGCTGGACCCGGCCGCGGTGGACATGCCGGCGGCGTTCCGGGACTTCCTCGCGCTGCTGCGGGGCGACGGCGAGGCGCGAGGCGAACGGGGGTCCGGGGCCTGAGGCGACCGGGGCGCCTGGGACATATGAGGGCGCCGTAGCGGGAGTCGCGGACGGGACGGGATACTTCGCGGGCCCGTTCCCGGTCCCCAGGAAGGCTCGCCCGTGCCCCGGATACGCACCGCCTCGCTCGGACTCGCCCTGCTCACCACCGCGCTCACCCTCGTCTCACCACCGGCCTCGGCCGACACGGGCGGCGGCACGGGCCGCACCACCGGCACGGTCGAGGAGGCCCGGCTCGACCGCGCCGCGCCCCAGGAGATCCTGCGGCGCAGCGGATTCGACACCGTGGCACCGGAGTTCGCCCGCGCGCTGGCGGGCGCGGACTCCTACCGGGAGGCCGAACGGGCCGTGGCGCACCAAGGCGCCCGCCTGTGGCGGCGCGCGGTCGACCGCGCCCAGGGCCGGGGCCCCGCGCACGGGGACCTCAGCCGGGACGACGACCGGCCGCTGTACTGGGCGCGGCTCGGCATGACCCGCGAACTGCGCTCCTGGCGACCCGAGTTCCCGCTCGACGCCGCCGCTCGCGCGCGGCTGCTCGACCGGCTCGAACGCTCCTCGCGCGGCCAGGACTCGATCCACCACCCGGCGGGCAAGGGCGTCAAGCGGGTGCTGATGACCGGCTTCGACCCGTTCACGCTCGACCGTGACGTACGGATCAGCAATCCGTCCGGGGCGACCGCGCTGGCCCTGGACGGCACCTGGATCCGTACCGCGGACGGCACCCCCGCCCGCGTCGAGACGGCCGTCTTCCCGGTCCGCTGGGCGGACTTCGCCGACGGCACGGTGGAGCGGACGCTGCGCGCACAGCTGCCGCGCGTGGACCTGTTCACCACCGTGAGCCAGGGGCGGGTGGGCCGCTTCGACATCGAGCGGTTCAACGGAGCCTGGCGGGGCGGCTTCCCCGACAACGAGAACGCCTCCCGTACGGAGACGGTCCCGGTGGCGGACCCGGCGACGCAGCCCCAGTGGACGGCGACCACCCTGCCGTACCGGGCGATCGTGGCGGCGGACACCGGGCGCTTCCCCGTGTACGACAACACGGCGGTGACCGAGATCCCGGCCGGATCGACCGTGCCGGTGGCGCGCCCCGACGGGCCGACGGCGGGCTCCACCGCCCGGGCCGGCGGTGGCGGGGACTACCTCTCCAACGAGATCGCCTACCGGGCCACGCTCCTGCGCGACCGCCTCGGACTGACGCGGCTGCCCGGCGGCCATGTCCACACGCCCGTCCTCCGGTTCGGGGCGGGCAACACCGATCCGGCGACGGGCTCGGTCACCGATCCGGAGTTCGTACGGAACCGGCTCGACATCATCGCGCAGGTGCGGGCGGTCATCGGGGTGGCCGCCGCCTCCTCCTGAGAGGGTTCCCCCGGGGCCGGGCGGCGGAGATGATGGGGGAATGATCGTCGCAGCAGCGCAGTTCACCCCGGAACCGGGGGACATCGGTGCCAACGTCCGCACCATGGCGGATCTGATCCGGTCGGCCGGCGCCGAGGGCGCCCGGCTCGTCGTCTTCCCCGAACTGTCCCTCACCGGGTACGAACCGACCCTCGTCCACGGCGATCCGGGCCTCCATCTCGCCGCGGACGACACCCGGCTCGCTCCGCTCCGGGACGCCTGCCGCGCCGTCGCCGCGGCGGCCGTCGTCAACGGGCCGGTACGGACGGCGCACGGCCGGCCCGGCATCACCTCGCTGGTCGTCGGACCGGACGGCGGCCTGCTGACCCGTTACGACAAGCGGCATCTCCACGGCTTCGAGGAGGAGGTCTTCGCCGCCGGCGACCGGGACGGCCGGTTCACCCTCGACGGCGTCCGGTTCGCTCTGGCCACCTGCTACGACAACCGCTTCCCCGAGGTGGCGGAGCGTGCCGCCGCCGACGGCTGCCGGGTCTATCTGGCGAGTTCGGTGCTCACGGTCGACAACGACTCGTTCGAGAAGGTCTATCCGGTGCGCGCGCGGGACTTCGGGCTCCGGGTGGTGCTCGCCAACGTCCTGGGCCGCAACGAGGAGGGCGTGTGCGCGGGCGCGAGCGGCGCCTGGGGGCCGGACGGTGAGCGGATCGCCGACGCGGGGACCGCGGACCCGGGGTACGCCCTCGCCGACGTCTGACCTCGGGGGAACGCATGGGCGGGGGCCCGCCGGCCGCCGCCGGCGGGCCCCCGCTCCCCGTCACTCGTAGGAGAGGTCGGAGGCGGTGTAGCGGCAGGTGACACCGTCGGGACCGGAGCCGATCTGGGTCGGCTCCTTGCCGGTGCTGTTGCCGGTGTAGCGGACGCACGGCTTGATCTTCTTCTTGGCGTCGCCGTGGATACGGACCTGGCGCAGGGCCGCGGTGTCGCCGTAGTTGGCGTTGACGCCGGCGATCGTCCCGCCGGGAGCGGTGACGTCCACGTCGTCGATGACAATCGAGCGCTTGTACTGCTTCTTGCAGTTGCCGCAGGAGCGGACCATCGTGCCGAAGTCCGAGGCCTGGAACCCGGTCACGACCAGCTTGCCCGCGCCGTTGAACTGGAAGACCTTGTCCGAGGCCTTCCGGGCGCCGCCGCCGTACACGGTGTAGACCGCGGAGGCCGAGGTGCCCTTGAACGTGGCGGCGTCCTCGCCGACGTCCTCCCACCAGACGTTCTGCAGGGTGCAGCTGCCCAGGCAGTGGACACCGTCGGCGGCCGGCGAGCCGATGATCACGTTCTTCAGGACGGCACCGTCCTTGAGGACGAAGATCGGCCCCTGGTCCTCGTCCTGGCCGCCGGAGCCGAGTCCACCGGTGCCGTAGAACCGCTTCATTCCGCCGTCGTACGGGCCGGAGACCTCGATGGTGCTCGGGACCGGCTTGCTGTCCTTGGCCTGGGGCCAGGCCGTCGCGGCGCCCGCCGTGGCGAGCATGCCGCTGGTGACGACGGCCGCGCCGGTGACGCCGAGCGCCGCCAGACCGCCGATCAGGGCCCGGCGGCGACCCGTCCGCCGCCTGTGCCGGGTGCGCTCTTCAGCTCGTGGACTCATGCTTTCTTCCTTCAGTGGGGGAGATCGTGCCTCTCCTTGTCGCCACCGGAAGAAGAAAGGTTGCCGCCCGTCCGGGCACCGTTCCCGTCGTCGCCGCGCGCCGGCTCCCCCGTCAGCTCGCGGGCCATCAGCGTGGCCCCGGCGACCGCGCCGGGCATGAGGAGGACGGCGACGAACGGCACCACGAAGGAGACCGCCAACGGGACCCCGAAGCCCAGGGTCATCGTCCGCCGGCCGCGCAACATCCGCAGCCGGTCCTTCAGTTCGACGCCCCGGCGCTGGAGCGCGACGGACGTCAGCTCATGGGCGAGGAAGAAGCCGGACACACAGAAGCCGACGACCGGGACCACCGTCTGGCCGACGACGGGGACGAAGCCGCAGGCGAAGAGGAGCACGCCGTAGAACGCCACCCGGAGCAGCACCTTGAGGCTGTCCCGGGCCGAGATCCACAGCTCCCGCCAGAGCGGCAGACCCGACTCGGGGACATCCCCGCCCTCCGTGCGGTCGACCTGCTCGGAGAGCGACTCGTAGAACGGCTGGCCGACCAGGAGCGTCACGGCGGTGAAGGTCACGACCGCGAGGAAGAGCCCGAAGACGAAGACGAGGGCGGTCAGGAAGCCGCGGAACGCGCCCTGCCAGGGGGAGGTCCAGTCGTCGGCGAACGGGGTCGCCCAGGCCGCCAGGTCGTCGGCGCCGTAGCCGAGGCCGACGAGGGCGCCCGCGTACAGGACGAGGGTGACGAGCCCCGGCAGCAGACCGAACCCGAACCACCGCCCGTGCCGGCCGACCCACTTCTGACCCGCCACCAGATAGCCGAACCCGGCCCCGAAATCGCGCATGCCCTCACCCTATCGGGCGTGCGGTGAAGGCCCTCTTGTTGTCCGGGGCACGACAGGGTAGACCCCTGCGTACTGATCACTCGGCTGATCACCTATGGAGGTTGCGTACGTATGGCGAAACCCGGACCCGTCCTGATCACCGCCGCCTGCACCGCCCTCGGAGCCCTTCTCCTCGGCGCGCTGCCCGCGAACGCCGCACCACCCGGGCCACGGGATCCCCGCCCCGTACGCGAAGGAGCCGGCCGTGACACGGCCGCGCCGCCTCTCCTCGGCCCGCCCGCCGCGCGTGCGGACGGACTTCTCGGGGACGCCTCGCTCACGGACGGCCCCACCGCCGTCCCGGGGGCGTCGCCGCACAAGGACGGCGGGTATCCGCGCCGTACCGTCCTGACCGCCCCGCCCGCCGACCCGGCCGACAAGTCGATCAGACTCGGCCTGGCTCCGTACCACTCCCTCGCCCCGCGCCTCAACGCGCTGCAGAGACTGGGCGACCGGGTGAGCGTCGAGGTCGCCGGGCGCTCGGCCCGGGGGCACGAGCTGTATCTGGTCACCGTCACCGCCCCGGAGTCCGCCGCTCAGGCGCGCGAGCAGGAGCGGATGCGGGAACGGATCGAGAACGCTCCCGCCGCGGCCGCCGAGGACCCGCGCATCAAGGCCGCGTACAAGACGCCGGTCTTCATCAACAACAACATCCACGGCAACGAGTGGGAGGGCACGGACGCGGCCCTGGAACTCGTCGAGGAGCTGGCCCGAGCCACCGACCGCAAGACGGCGGGGCTGCTGGCGACGACCCGCGTCCATCTGAACGTGACCGCCAATCCGGACGGCCGGATCGCCGGCACCCGTGCCAACGGCAACGGCTTCGACCTCAACCGGGACTTCGTCACCGCCTCGCAGCCCGAGACACGCGCGATCCGGCGGATCGCCATCGACCGGCAGCCGGCCGTGATGCTCGATCTGCACGGGTACGTCAACGGCACGCTGATCGAGCCGACGACCCCGCCGCACGGCGAGAACTACGAGTACGACCTCTTTCTGAAGAACTCCTACGCCAACGCGCTCGGCATGGAGAAGGCGGTCAACGCGCTCGGCTACACGGCGGCGAAGGACGGCGTGGAACCGGCGGTCATCCCCTTCCGGGACTGGCCGGAGGGCTGGGACGACTGGCCGCCGATCTTCACCCCGCAGTACATGCCCTTCCAGGGGGCGGTGGCCTCGCACACCATCGAGTTCCCCATGCCGGTGAACAACGCGGCCTACACGTCGCTGCCGGTGGCCGAACTGCGCCGCAGGGCGGCGATCAACGTCGACGTGGCGGGGGCGGCGATGCGCGCCACGCTCGACTGGGCGTACCGCAACCGCGCGTCGGTGATCGCCGACCAGATCGAGACGTTCCGGCGGGGCGCGGCGGGCGAGGCGCAGCGGCCGGTGTCCGAGGAGACGGTGCCGGGCGTGCCCGGGATCGGCCCCGAGGACGTGTACACGACCACCTTCCCGCGGGGATACGTGATCCCGGCGGGCCGGTCGCAGCGGAGCGCGGTGGCGGCCGCCCGGCTCGTCGACCATCTGATCGCCAACGACGTACGGGTCGGGCGGGCGGCCGACGGCTCGTACGTCGTCGATCTGCGCCAGCCCAAGCGCGGGATGGCGAACGTGATCCTGGCCGAGGGCCGGGACATCAGCGCGGACGTGTCGACGATGTACGACATCTCGGGGTGGAGCCTCGGGCTGCTGTGGGGCGCGACGGTGCGGAAGGTCACCGACGGCCCGCTGCCCACCGCCGTGCGCACGGTCCGCTCCGCCGCTCCGACCGGCCGCGTGGCGCCCTTCGGCGATCTGCTGCTGCGGCTCGACGACCCGAGGGAGCTGGCGGCGGTCAACGCGCTGCTGGCGCGGGGCGTGAAGGTGCGCCGGGCGGCGGACGGCTCGGCGGTCGTGCCCGCGTCGGCGCGGGGCGCGGCGCGGGATCTCGCGGACCGCTTCGGGGTGGTGTTCCGGGCGACGAAGGAGCGGGGCACCGCGCCGCTGGAGCGGACGAGGGTCGCGGCCTCGGTGACGGCCGGGGAGCTCTTCGCGCTGCGGGAGATGGGTTTCGAGGTGGTGCCGGTGTCGACGGAGTCGCTGAACGCGGGCTTCGACTGGTCGGCGGCCGACGTCCTGTTCGTGTCGCGGGGGCTGGACCACGGGCGGCTGACCGCGGCGGCGCGCGAGGCGCTGCGGTCGAGCGGCGTGGGGGTGGTGGGCATCGGCTCCGCCGGTGCGGCGTTCAACGCGGCGGCGGGGCTGCTGAAGGCCACGGCCGTGGAGGGCAACGGGGACGCCAACGGTGTGGTGGCGGTCCGCAACGCGGGCGGTGCGATCACCGGCGGCGCGCCGGGGCACACCTTCGTCTACTCCCCGCTGTGGTTCACGGGGCTCGGGGCGGGGGTGCGCGCCGAGCAGTCGTACGGGACGGGCAGCCCGCTCGTCTCGGGCCACTGGCGGGGTTCGGGCGCCGACGGCCGGGGCGGCCCGGCCGAGGCGGCGGGGCAGGCGTCGGTGGTGAGCGGGACGGCGCCCCACGGCGCGCCGGTGGTGCTGTTCGGCACGGAGCCGCTCTTCCGCGATCACCCGAAGGGCGTCTTCGCGCAGGTCGGGCGGGCGCTGCTGACGCGGTAGCGCGGCGCGGGAAGAAGAAGGCCGCACCCCGGTCGGTCGGGGTGCGGCCTCTCCCTAGGGTACGCGCAACTCAGACGGCCAGCTCGACCGTGATGTTGCCGCGCGTGGCCTTGGAGTACGGGCAGACCTGGTGGGCCTTCTCGATCAGGCTCTTCGCGGTCTCGGCGTCGACGTTCGGGATGGTCGCCGAGATCTTGACGATGATGCCGAAGCCGTCGTCGTTCTTGCCGATGCCGACCTCGGCGGTCACCGTCGAGCCGGAGACGTCGGCGTTCTCGTTGCGGGCCACGACGCCCAGCGCGCCCTGGAAGCAGGCGCTGTAGCCGGCGGCGAAGAGCTGCTCGGGGTTGGTGCCGGCGCCGGAGCCGCCCATGGCCTTGGGCGGGTTGACGACGACATCGAGCTGACCGTCGTCGGTGGCGACCCGGCCGTCACGCCCGTTCTCGGCGGTGGCGATGGCCGTGTACAGGACGTCGGACTGCTGTATGGACATCTGAGTCTTCCTTCTGCTGTTTCGCCGCGACTCGCGCCCACGATCGCGACGGCTGAGGAGAGACTAGCCGGTCACCGAAACGATCATCTTCCCGGTGTTGTCTCCGCGGAGCACTCCGAGGAAGGCGTCCACACCGTTCTCGATGCCCTCGGCGAAGGTCTCGCGGTACTTCAGCTCGCCGGAGCGCAGCCAGCCGCCGACCTCCTGGACGAACTGCTCCTGGAGGTCGTAGTGGTCGCCGACGAGGACGCCCTGGAGGCGCAGCCGCTTGCCGATGATCATGGCCATGTTGCGGGGGCCAGGCACCGGCTCGGTGTCGTTGTACTGGGCGATCATGCCGCAGATGGTGGCTCGGCCGTGCACGTTGAGCGAGGAGATCGCGGCCTCGAGGTGGTCGCCTCCGACGTTGTCGAAGTAGACGTCGATGCCGTCGGGCGCGGCCGCGCGGAGCTGGTCCTTCACCGGGCCGTTCTTGTAGTTGAAGGCGGCGTCGAAGCCGTACTCCTCGACCAGGAGCTTGACCTTCTCGTCGGAGCCGGCGGAGCCGATGACCCGGGAGGCGCCCTTGAGCTTCGCCATCTGGCCGACCTGGCTGCCGACGGCGCCGGCCGCGCCGGAGACGAAGACGGCGTCGCCCTCCTTGAAGGAGGCGACCTCGAAGAGACCGGCGTAGGCGGTCAGGCCCGTCATGCCGAGGACGCCGAGGTAGGTGGAGAGGGGCGCCAGGCCGGCGTCGACCTTGGTGGCGTGCCGGGCCTGGACGTCGGCGTACTCGCGCCAGCCGAGGCCGTGCAGGACATGGTCGCCGACGGCGAAGCCCTCGGCGTTGGAGGCGACGACCTCGCCGACCGCGCCGCCGTCCATGGGGTGGTCGAGCTTGAACGGCGGGACGTACGACTTGACGTCGTTCATCCGGCCGCGCATGTACGGGTCGACGGAGAAGTGCAGGTTGCGCACCAGTATCCGGCCCTCGGCGGGTGCGGTGACGGGCGTCTCGCGCAGGGCGAAGTCCGCGGGGGTCGGCCAGCCGTGCGGTCGGGCGACGAGGTGCCACTCACGGCTGGACGCGGGAAGTACGGACATGAGCACGGCCTCCTGGGAAACGTTCACAACGAATGCTTCACGCTGCGGATACTTAATGACGTGAAACAACCATGCTCCTGGATATTTCATGTTGTCAAGTATCTGGGTACGATGAGGTCCATGGCCACCCCACGGACAGATCCCCTGACGCGCGAAGTCGTCGAGCTGATCGGCAGCGTCGTCGCGCGGTACTACGAGGAGTACGAGCAGGTGGCCGGGCAGCACTCGCTGACCGGCGCACAGGCCCGGGTCCTCGGACTGCTCTCGCTGGAACCGGTGCCGATGCGCAAGATCGCCCAGAAGCTCAGGTGCGAGCCGTCCAACGTCACCGGGATCGTCGACCGGCTCGAATCACGCGGCCTGGTGGAGCGGCGTCCCGACCCCGCCGACCGGCGGGTCAAGCTGGCCGCACCCACGCCGGAGGGGCTGGAGACCGCCCGTCGGCTGAGGGAGTCCCTCGACTTCGCCCGCGAGCCGCTCGGGCAGCTGACGGTGGTCGAGCGCACGCTGCTGCGGGACCTGCTCAAGCGGATGCTGGGCGAGGACGCGGGGTAGGGAGCGTCCGCCCGCCTACCGGCACCAGCCGCCTACCAGCACCAGAAGAGGACGCAGGTCGTCTTGACGGGGGCGGGCGTCGGGGACGGGGGTGGTGTCGTCGGCCCGTCGCCGGGGCGGCCCGTGGCCGTCGGAGCGGGCGGCGAGGAGCTGTCCCCCGGGGTGGGCTCACCGGCCGAGGGCGAGTCCGACGCGGACGGCGAGTCGGACGGCGAAGCTTCGCCCGGCGGACCGGTGGCGCCGCCGTCCGAGCCCTCCGAGCCCTCCGAGCCGCCCTCGCCGACCGAACCCCCGGAGCCCGGACCGCCGGCCGGCCCGTCCGAGGGCGCGCCGGAGACGGGCGCACGCGAGCCCGCCGGGGAGACGGAGGCCGGACTGTCGACCGGGCTCGGCCCGTCGGACGGCCCGTTGCTCAGCGAGGGCACCGGAGGCAGCGACGTCTCGACGGCGTCCTCCTCCTCCACCGCGGTGGCGACCCCGCCCTGCTCGGGCTCCAGGGCCAGCTTCGCCATGCTCAGCGTTCCGACCGCGAGCACGATCCCGAGGGTGCCCACCAGGACGTTGCGGCCCTTGCGACTCCGCCCGCGCCGTCCCTTGCGCGCGGCCGCCCGCCCGGCCGCGGCGGGCCCGGCGGCGCCCCGGCGCGCGGCACGACGGCCCGCCGAGGGCGCGCGCGGAGGCTCGACGACGTCCAGTTCGTAGACGTGCTCGGCCTCGGCCGCGTACTCGGTGGCACGAGGGGCTTCGTACCGCAGCTCCTCGACGGGGGTTCCGCACCCCGCACAGGCGAGGGCGCCGTTGAGATGCCGTCGGCACTGTTGGCAGTAGTCCATGGCGCCCGCAGGCTACGTGCCCCGTGGACAACACAGGTAGCCGTGAACGTGAGGATCCTGTGAGGGAATCCCGATTCACCGGCGCGCCGTCACCAATCTCCCGCTTCGGGCAGGATGGACACATGGAGTCACCATCGAGCGGATCGGGCGGACCACCCGAATCGGTCGAACCCTCCCGATCCACCCACTCCGCCGGAGCGCCGGGACGCACCGAACCGACCGGTTCCACCCACTCCGCCGGAGTCCCGGGACGCACCGAACCCACCCACTCCACCGGAGCGCCGGGCCCCGCCCAGTCCACACGCTCCACCCCCTCGGCCGCGCCTTTCGGACCGCGCGAGTTCCAGCTCGTCCTGCTGCGCCGGATGGCCGACCACCAGCCGGACCTGGTCGAGGACGCCCGGCGCGCCCTGGGCGCCTCCCGCACGGAGATGCGGGAGGCCAACCGGCGGTGGCAGGCGTGGAGCCGCGCCCGGCGCGGACCGGGTGAACTCCAGCGGTACCGTTCGGCGCTCGGCGAGCCCGAGTCCCGTCATGTCGTCGAGGCGTACTCCGCCGAGATCCTGCGCTGGCCCCTGCCGCTCTGGCCCGACCTGCGCTGGGAGGTCGCGGTCGGCCCGGTCGGCCGCCGCACGCCCACCCAGGTCTGGGGCTGCGGCCTGGTCCGCGCACCGGGCGCGCCCGCCCCGGAGCCGCGCTCGGAGGCCGATCTGCGGCCGTGGAGCTGCACGCTCGCCGAGGTCGCGAACACCTTCCCGCCGGCCCGCCCCCGCGAGGGCAGCGCGCCCACCCGCCTCCAGCTCGACTTCACCCTCCCCGACGGCACCGGGCGTACGGCCGAGTTCACCTGGGGCCTGTTCCAGCGACTCCTCTGACCTGGTGCCGGCCGCGGGCGCACCCCCGGGCGGCTCAGCCCAGCGCGCGCCGCGCCCGCCGGAAACGCACGATGCGAACAGAACGCCGAAGCACGATCGCGTACCACCTCGCTCCGTGCCAGCACCGCACTCCGGAGGATCCGCCGTGACCGTCAGTCTTGAGCAGCTGCGCCGCTGCCATGTCGCCGTCGACCTGGGCGCCGCCCGCACCCGGGTCTTCGTCAAAGGCGCCGGACTCGTCGTCGACGAGCCCAGTGTCGCCGCCGTGAACACCCGCACCGGCGCGCTGATCGCCGTCGGCGCGCTGGCCGAGAAGATGACCGGCCGCACCCCGGACTACATCCGGGTCACCCGGCCCGTCTCCGGCGGCACCGTCGTCGACATCGAGATGGCCCAGCGGATGCTCCGCCACCTCCTCGGCGAGAAGCTCCGCCGCCAGCTGCGCCGCAAGCCGCGGCTGCGCGCCGCCGCCTGCACCCCGCACGACAGCGACCCGCTCGCCCAGCGCGCCGCCGTCGAGACCCTGGTCGGCCTGGGAGCGCGCCGGGTGGAGCTGGTCGACACCCTGATCGCGGCGGCCGTGGGCTGCGGACTTCCCGTAGAGCAGCCGACCGCCACCATGATCATGGTGTGCGGGGCGGCCACCACCCAGGTCGCGGTGTTGTCGCTGGGTTCGATCGTCACCGCCCAGCGCATCCCGGTCGGCGGCGACGCGATCGACCACGCCGTCATCCAGCACCTGCGCCACCAGCACGAGCTGATGCTGCCCAGCCAGTCGGTCCGGCCGCTGCAGCTGGCCCTCAGCGGCAACGGCCTGACCCTCCAGGGCCCGGCCTCCACCGAGATCCACGGCCGCGACGTCGCGACCGGCCTCGCCAGATCGGTGACCGTCGACACCGCGGCCGTACGGGAGGCCATCCACACCCCCCTGACGGCCGTCCTCGACGGCATCGGCAAGATCCTGCGCGAGTGCCCGCCCGACCTGGTGGCCGACCTCGCCGAGCGCGGCATCATGATGGTCGGCGGCAGCGCGCTGCTGCCGGGCCTCGACCAGATGCTCCGCGAGGCGACCGGGATGCCGGTGCACATCGCCGAACGGCCGGACGTGTGCGCGATCCTCGGGCTCGGCGCGATGCTGGAGGGCAAGATCCAGCCGATGGTCCTCGACCCGCTGGACCCGCTGGCGGACGCGCGGTGACCGCACGGACGTTCCGATTTCTTCCGCTTGTACGACAATGAGCCCATGTCGATCAAAGACGCGGACGGCCCGGCTCCCCGGCTGACGACTCTGCTCGAAGCGGTCCTCAGCGTCGGCACCGATCTCGAACTGCGGGCCACGCTCCAGCACATCGTGGACTCCGCGGCCGAGCTGACCGGGGCCCGCTACGGTGCGCTCGGGGTCGTCGACCCCGAGCGCCGCCGCGTCACCGAGCTGTTCACGGCCGGGATGACGGAGGCGGAACGGCAGCGGATCGGCCGCCTCCCCGACGGGCGCGCCGGGGTCATCGGGGCCCTGATCCAGGACCCCCAGCCGCTGCGGCTCGACGATCTGACGACCGATCCACGCTCCTGCGGGGTCCCGGCGGGGCACCCCGCGATGCACTCCTTCCTCGGCGTCCCGATCCGCGTGCACACCGAGGTGTTCGGCAATCTCTACCTGGCCGAGAAGCGGGGCGGGCCGTTCAGCGAGGAGGACCTGGCCCTGCTGCGGGTCCTCGCCTCCCAGGCCGGGATCGCGATCGGCAACGCCCGGCTCCACGAGACCGCCCGGCAGCGCGAACGCTGGATCGAGGGCGCGGCGGCGGTGACGACGGCCCTGCTCACCGGTGAGCCGGCCGAGGACGCGCTGATGACCGTCGCCGAGCGGGCGCGGCTGCTCGCGGACGCCTCGGCCGGGGTCGTCCTGCAGCCCACAGCCGAGGGCGGGATGGAGATCGTGGCCGCCTCGACGGTCGACGACCCCGGGGACCTGATCGGTACGACGATCACACCCGGATCCCCCGTGCTCACACAACTGCTCGGCGGCGAGCCGGTGTTCGTCGAGGACTCGGCGACCGATCCGCGGATGACGACGCATGTACGGTCGCGCTTCGGGCCCTCGATGATGCTGCCGCTCCAGAGCGGCGGACGGCTCATCGGCACCCTCGCCCTGCCCCGGCGGCGCGGTGACCCCCCGTACTCGGCGGTGGACCGGCTGCTCGCCTCGCAGTTCGCCTCCCAGGCCGCGCTGGCGCTGGTCCTGGCGGACGCGCAGCACGACCGGGAACAGCTCGCGGTGTACGAGGACCGCGACCGGATCGCACGCGATCTGCACGACCTGGTCGTCCAACGGCTCTTCGCGACGGAGATGATGCTGGAGTCGACCCGGCGGCGGGCGGCGGAGTCCTCCGAGGATGCGCTCCTCGGCCGGGCGGTGGACGAACTCGACTCCACGATCCAGGAGGTGCGGACCACCATCTTCGCCCTCCAGCAGCCACCGGCGGACGTGCCGGCCTCCTTCCGGGGCCGGGTGCTGCGCGAGACGGGCGGCGCGGCGGCCCTCCTGGGTTTCCAGCCCTCGGTCCACTTCTCCGGCGCCGTCGACACCCTCATCGAGCCGGAGGAGGCCGACCGGCTCCTCGCCGCCCTGCGCGGCGCGCTGGCGGCGGCCCACCGGCGGCCGGGCGTCACCGCCGTCACGGTCGAGGTGGCGGTGACGCCGGCCGGTCCGCGTCTGACGGTGACGGACGACGCACGGACCCCGACGACGGTGAACTGGCCCTGATCCCCCTGCACCTGCCCGCGCGCACACCCCCGTACGGCCCAGTCCGACGGGCCCGACCGGACGGTGCGGAGGCCGGTACGCGAGCGCGGCGACCGCGGCGAGCGACCGGCCGAGGTGAGCAAGGTCGCAGCGCCCCGTGCCCGAGGCGCGGGCAGAATGCTTTCGGCATCCCTCGACGCGAGGAGAACGACCGATGAGCGCGCTCTTCCCGGCCCTCGCGGCCGGCCCGGCCGGCTCGCCCGGCCCGGCTGCTTCGGCTGGTCCGGTTCCTTCGGCCGGTCCGGTTCCTTCGGCCGGTCCGGTTCCTTCGGTCGGTGGTGACCGGACCGCGCTGTGGTGCGGCGCCGACTCGCTGACGTACGGCGAACTGGCCGCGGCCGCGGGCGCGCTGGCTCCCCGGCTGAAGGACGCGGGCCGGGTGGCCGTCTGGGCGACGCCCACGGCGCGGACGGCGGTCGCGGTCGTGGCGGCGCTCCTCGCCGGGGTTCCGGCGGTCCCGGTCAATCCGCGCACCGGCGAGCGGGAGCTGGCGCACATCGTCGGTGACAGCGCGCCCGGCCTGGTCCTCGCCGGCGCGGAGGACGATCTGCCCCCGGGGCTCGCGGACCTGGAGCGGATCGACGTGGACGTGCGGGCGCGGGGCCCCTTGGCGGTGGAGCCGGAGTCGGCCGAGTCCGCCGCCCTGATCGTCTACACCTCCGGCACCACCGGGCCGCCCAAGGGCGTGGTGCTCTCCCGCCGCGCGATCGCCGCCTCGCTCGACGCCCTGGAGGAGGCCTGGGCGTGGACCGCGGACGACGTACTCGTCCACGCGCTGCCGCTGTTCCACGTCCACGGCCTGATCCTGGGCGTTCTCGGCCCGCTGCGCCGCGGCGGGACGGTACGGCATCTGGGCACGTTCTCGGTGCGGGGCGTGGCCGAGGCGCTCGGGGAGGGCGGCGGCACGATGCTGTTCGGTGTGCCGACGATGTACCACCGGCTGGCGGAGGCGCTGGACGAGGACCCGGCGCTGGTACGGGCGTTGCGCGGGGCGCGGCTGCTGGTCTCCGGCTCGGCGGCGCTGCCCGTCCGCGACCACGAGCGGATCGCGGCGGCGACGGGCCGTCAGGTCGTCGAGCGGTACGGGATGACCGAGACGCTCATGCTGACGAGCGTCCGCGTCGGCGCCGGTCCGTGCCCCGGGTCGGTGGGGTCGCCGCTGCGGGGCGTGGAGCTGCGGCTCGTGGAGGAGGACGGGACGGAGATCGGGAGAAAGGACGGGGAAGCCGTCGGCGAGATACAGGTCCGGGGCCCGAACCTCTTCACGGAGTACCTGAACCGGCCGGAAGCCACGGCCGCCGCCTTCGACGGGGACTGGTTCCGTACGGGCGACATGGCGGTCCGGGATCCCGACGGGTCCGTGCGGATCGTGGGCCGCAAGGCGACCGATCTGATCAAGAGCGGCGGTTACAAGATCGGCGCGGGAGAGATCGAGAACGCGCTCCTCGACCACCCGGCGGTGCGGGAGGCGGCGGTGACCGGCGAGCCGGACCCGGACCTGGGCGAGCGGATCGTGGCCTGGGTGGTCCCGGCGGACGGGGAGCGCCCCCCGGCCGCCGAGGAGCTCGCCGGCCATGTGGCGGCCCTCCTCGCCCCGCACAAACGCCCCCGGGCGGTGCGCTTCCTTCCCGCCCTGCCGCGCAACGACATGGGCAAGGTCCTGAAGAAGGCGCTCCCGGGGACCGACCGTGGCTGAGCCGACGGGGGCAGCGGGGCGGCTCTCGGCCCGGCAGGCGATCGCGCTCGTCACGGACGACTTCGCGGACGGCTTGGGTGCCGACGTAGGGGCGGGTGTCGGGCCCAACGTCGGGGCCAACATCAGGGACGACATCAGGGACGACATCGGGGACGCGCCGCCGGATGGCGCGCCGGATGGCGCCGAGGGGCCGCCGGAACCGGACGGCCCTCTCGCCTGGGCCGGTTACGGCGCCGCACGCGCGCGTGCCCGCGAACTGACCGGGGAGGACGAGTCCGTCGTCCACGGCACGGCGACGATCGGCGGCCGCTCCTGTGTCCTGGTGGCGTTCGAGTTCGGCTTCCTGGGCGGCTCGCTGGGCCTGGCGGCCGGGGACCGGCTGGTCGCCGCCTACCGCACGGCCCGGGAGCGGCGGATCCCGCTGGTCTCGCTCGTGGCGACGGGCGGCAGCCGGATGCAGGAGGGCATGGTCGCCCTGACCCAGCTCCAGCGCGTGGCCGCCGAGACGGTACGTCTGAGGGAGTCCGGGGTCCCCCATGTCGCGGTCCTCCGCGACCCCGCGACGGGCGGCGGCTGGGCCACCGTCGGCGCCGGAGCGGACGTCGTCCTCGCCCTCCCCACCGCACAGGTCGCCTTCGCGGGCTCCCGGGTCCGCCCCCGGGACGCCGACCCGGCGGCCTACACGGCAGAGGACCAGGCGGCCCACGGCCATGTGGACGCGATCGTCCCCCCGGAGGAGCTGAGGGGCACGCTCACCCGCTGGCTCCGCCTCCTGGCGGGCGGCCACGATCCGGACGCGGCGGACCCGCCCGCCCCCGCTCCCCCGCCTCTGGCTCTCGCCGACGCGGTGCCGCCCGGCACCGGGTGGGAGGCGGTCGCTCGGGCGCGGGACCCGGAACGGCCCCGGGCCGGGGCGTATCTCGACACGTACTTCGACGAGCGGGCGGCGATCCGCGGCGACCGCGCCGGCGGGGTGGACCCGGCCGTGGAGTGCGGGTTCGGGCTCCACGGTGGCCGGGTCGTCGCCTACGCCGCGCAGGACGGTACGGCGACCAGGCCCGCCGGTTTCCGGACCGTGGCCCGGCTCGTCCGGCTCGCGGCCCGGCTCGGGATCCCCGTGCTGACCCTGATCGACACGCCCGGCGCCGCCAACGACGCCGAGGCCGAGCGGGCCGGGGCGGGCCCCGCCATCGCGGAGGCGTTCGCCGCGATCGCCGAGGCCCGCACCCCCGTCACCTCGCTCCTCATCGGCGAGGGCGGTTCCGGTGGCGCTCTCGCCCTGGCCGCCCCCGGCAACACCTGGGCCACGCCCAGCGGCTACTTCTCGGTGATCGCGCCCGAACTCGCCGCCGCCATCCTCAAACGCGACGCCACCCACGTCCCGGCGACCGCCGACCAGTTGCGGCTGCGCCCTCAGGACCTGGTGGAGCTGGAGATCGTCCGGGGGATCGTCGGACGCCGGGAAGCCCCCTCGATGTGAGGGGGCTTCCCGGCCGTGCGGTGAGGACGCTCAGCCCTCGTCGCCCTCGCACTCGCTGAAGTCGCCGCAGATGACGATCGTGTGCTCCACACCCACGATGGTGACGTCACTGCCGCCGAAGTCGGGGTCGTCGTAGGCGAGGGCCGTCCCGGAACCGGCGAACACGGCCGCGGCGGCGAGGGCGAACGTAGCGATGGTCTTACGCATGGAAACCTCCTGACGAGCGGGGTTGCTCACTCGGAGCCTCGCCGGGGCACAACTCGCCCGCAAACGCTGGCGGCTGATAGGGGCACAGGATGGTCCGTACGAGGGGTGGCGTCCCGGTCGCGCCCTCGCCGTACGGGAGCTCCAGGCTCCCGAACCCCCGTATGTCGCCCCGTCAGGTCGAGGTCATCAGGTGCCGATAGGTGCGGACAGGTGCCGATAGGTGCGGACAGGTGCGGATGGTGATCCGGTCGGCCATGCGCCGGTTCAGGCCGTCGGGTTGACGGCGTCGTACCGGCGGAAGCCGCGTCCCCAGAGGGCGAGCAGGCCGACGGCGAGGACGCAGGCGATTCCGCCGCCGGTGATGGCGACGGCGGGCGAGGTGAGGTCGGCGACCGAGCCGGCCAGGAAGTCACCGAGCCGCGGGCCGCCCGCGACGACCACGATGAAGACGCCCTGGAGCCGGCCGCGCATCTCGTCGGGGGCCGCCACCTGCATCATCGTGTTGCGGAAGATCATGGAGACGGTGTCGGAGTAGCCGGCCAGGGCGAGGAGGACCAGGCCGAGCCAGAGCTCGCGGGTGAGGCCGAAGATGGCGATCGCGGTGCCCCAGCAGGCGACGGCGAGCAGGATGGCCTGGCCGTGGTGGCGGATGCGGCCCTGCCAGCCGGACAGGACTCCGCCGAGGAGCGCCCCGGCCGCGGGGGCGGCGGCGAGCAGTCCGGTGGTGCGCGCGTCGCCGTCGTACCAGACCACGGCGACGACCGGGAACAGCGCGCGCGGATGGGCGAGGATCATCGCGCAGAAGTCCGAGAAGAACGTCATCCGCAGGTTGGGGCGGGTGGCGAGGAAGCGCAGCCCGTCGAGGACGGAGGCCCTCCCCCAGCCTTCGGCCGGGGGTGCCCCCATGGCGCCGGTCCGGTCGGGGAGCATGGCGGGCAGCCGCCACATCGCGTACAGCGCGGCGAAGAAGGCGACCGCGTCGACGAGGTACGCGGTCTGGTAGCCGGCGACGCCGACGATGAGGCCGCCGAGGCTGGGGCCGACGAGGGTGCCGAACGTCGTCGTCATGGAGTTGAGCGCGTTGGCGGCGCGCAACTGCTCGGGCGGCAGCAGCCGGGGGATCATCGAGGTGCGGGCGGGCGAGTTGAGCGCGGCGCAGACGGACTGCAAGGCCACGATCATGTACAGGAACCAGACCCGGTGGAACCCGGCGAACGCGGCCGTGGCGAGCGCGGCGGAGAGCACGGCGGAGCCGGTGGCGCTGAACAGCCCGAGCTTGCGGCGGTCGACGGTGTCGGCGATGGCGCCGCCGTACAGCCCGAAGACGATCAGCGGGACGAGGGAGAAGAGGCCCACGAGACCGACGGAGAACGGCGAGCGGGTGATGTCGTACACCTGGAGCGAGATCGCGAGGGCGGTCATGCCCTGGCCGACCCAGGAGATCGTGTTGCCGAACCAGAGGCGTCGGTAGTCCGCGGAGGTCCGCAGGGGCGTGAGGTCGGCGAAGAGCCGTCGGCGCGCGGGGGCGGGGGCGGGCGCGCTCACGCGACGTCGAACCGGAGCTCGGGCCTGGCCCAGTAGATCCGGCCGGTGGGCTCGACGGTGCCGGTCCGGCGGGCGCCGGTGCGCAGATAGAAGTCCTCGGCGGGCGGATGGGCGACCACCTTGACGGAGGCGATCCCGGCCGCGCGGGCCTCCCCGGCCATGTGCTCCATGAGCATCCGCCCGATGCCGCGCCCCTGGGCCTCGTCGGCGACGAACGCGAGGTCGAGCTCGGCCTCGCCGTCGCCCCCGAGGACCAGGGCGTAGAACCCGAGCACCCGGTCGCGCTCGTCGACGGCGACGTGCACGCGGTGGTGCTCGATGTACGTTCCGCCGACGACGTATCCGTCGACCATCACGGCGTAGTCACCGCGGTAGGCACCGGATTTCCGGACGAGCCGCGTGAGCCGCTGGGAGTCGTCGGCGGTGGCTCGCCGGAGGGAGAGGGAGGACATGGAAGGGAGTATAGGGGCGTATGCGCCTTAAGGTCCTTACCATTTTGTGATCCCAGGCGGCGCCGGCCGAGGAGGCGCTCGGCACCCGACCGCCCTGACGGTGTACGGCCTCGGCCGCGACCGGTCGTCGCACGGGCCCGGGCGCTGACCCTAGCCGCAGGCGGTCAGGTCGTCCGGGTCGACGGTGTCGAGGCGGGCGGCCAGGTCGGCCAGCTGGGTGCGCAGCGCGCGGATCTCCTCCAGCGACATGCCCGTCGCGGCGGCGATCCGTCGCGGTACGCCGAGGGCCTTCTCGCGCAGCTCGGCTCCGCTCGCGGTGACCCGGGCGGTGACGGAGCGCTCGTCCTCGGCGCTGCGCCGCCGCTCGACGTACCCGGCCGCCTCCAGCCGCTTGAGGAGCGGCGACAGTGTGCCCGAGTCCAGCCTCAGTCGCTCCCCGATCCCCTTCACCGGCAGCTCACCCTGCTCCCAGAGCACCAGCATCACCAGGTACTGCGGGTACGTGAGGCCGAGCTCCTTGAGGGCGCCGCGGTAGATCCCGTTGAACGCGCGGGTGGCGGCGTGCAGCGAGAAGCAGATCTGGTGGTCGAGCCGGAGGAAGTCCTCGTCCCGGGCCGTGTCGAGCGTCTCCATGCCCCCAGTTTACGCGACACCCGATTCAATTGCGCACAACTCAATTGTGCGCTATCAATGACAAGGGCACCCCACCGCACACCCGTGGACAGAAAGAGAAGTCACCGATGAACGCGATCTACACCGCCGTCGCCACCGCCAACGGCCGCGAGGGCCGCGCCGTCAGCTCCGACGGCCACATCGACCTCCCGCTCGCCCACCCCCAGGCCCTCGGCGGCAGCGGCCAGGGCACCAACCCCGAGCAGCTCTTCGCCGCCGGCTACGCGGCCTGCTTCGCGAGCGCCATGGGTGTGATCGCACGGCAGGAGAAGATCGACATCACGGACGCCTCGGTGACCGCCGAGGTCAGCATCGGAAAGGACGAGGCCGACAACGGCTTCGGTCTCGCGGTCGTCATGCGCGCCGAGTTCCCCGACCACCTCCAGGGCGAGCCGGGCCGCGAACTCCTGGAGAAGACCCACGCCTACTGCCCGTACTCCAAGGCCACCCGCGGCAACATCCAGGTGGAGCTCGTCATCGAGTAGTGCCGCACATCAGTCGTCCGAGCGACGGCAGGGAAAACCCCGGCGGCGACTGCCGGCGTACCTGTCAGCCGACGTATCGGCGGGCAGCGGACCGCTGCTGGGACCGGGTCAACGCTCGCAGTCTCGCTTCGACGTCGGGTGGGACCACGCGCCGCTCCCGCAGGACCCAGGGCAGTCCGGCCAGCGCCAGGCCGAATGCCCGCAGTGACGCCGCGTCGCGCGGGACGGTACGGGCCAGGAAGAGCGTCCTGCGCAGGGCGGCGGGAGCCGGGCGGCGCAGCCAGCAGAACCAGAGAGTGTTGCGCAGTCCGTGGACACGCCGGAGCGTGGCGTCCCGCACGACCGACGGTGCGTGGTGGACGGTGACGTCGGACGCGTACACCAGCCACCAGCCGCGTGCGGCCATGTCCGTCGCGAGGAGCTCCTCCTCGCCGCCCAGCCACAGTCGCTCGCTGAAACCGCCCGCCTCGCGGAACGCCTCCGCCCGCAGCACCGTCGCGGCCGCCAGGAAGGAGCCGAGCGCGGGCCCCGGCAGCCATGCCGGCCCGGTGATGGGCGAGTCGCGCAGCTCGGCCACGATGGGATCCTCCCGGCCGTCCGGTTCGACGAGGATCCGCCCGGTGACGGAGGCGAGCCGCGGGTGCCGGTCGAGCAGGTCAGCGGCGGCGGCCAGCGAGCCGGGCTCCCACCAGGAGTCGTCGTCGCAGAAGGCGATGTAGGGGGTACGGACCTGGCGTACCGCGAGGTTCCGGCCCACGGCGCCCAGATTCCGGCCGGGCGTCAGCAGCGTGACCTGCGGGTGCAGGCGGGCGACGGCCTCGGCCGTACCGTCCGTGGAGGCGTTGTCGGTGACGATCACAGGCGGGCGCTCCGGAAGGCCCGCCAGCTTCTCCAGCGTGCGCAGCAGCTCCTCGCGACGGTTGTGGGTGATGACGACAACGGTGGTACGGGGATCCATACCTGGCTCCGTGCGGGTGTGGGTACGGGCATGAGTCACGCGCGTGCTCCCCGCGCGTCCAGGCGGCGGGCCGCGGCCTCCACGGCGGCGGGCAGGGGCCGGCGTTCCCGCAGGGCCGCCGGGAGCCGCTTGAGCGTTTCCCGCAACGCGGCACGGACCTCCGGATCCCGTCGGGCCTTCTCGGCCAGCTCCCTGGTGTGCCGGAGAGCGATGGGCAGTGGACGGCGCAGCCATGCCGTCAGCGCGGCGTTTCGGAACTGGAGAGCGGGGCGGCCCGGCCGCACACCGCCGGTCGGGCAGTGGACGGCGACGATGTCGGCGCAGTGGCACACCCCCCAGCCCCGGGCGACGAGATCGTACGCGAGCAGCGTCTCCTCGCCCCCGAGGAAGAGGAGCGGGTGGTAGCCACCCACGGCCAGGAAGGCTTCCCTCCGCACCACGGCGGCACAGGCCAGGAAGCCGAGGACCTGCGGCCCCGGTAGGTCGGCGGCGAGACCGAGCGGCGAGGCGGCCAGCGTCTCGTTCAGCGGATCGGGCCGGCCCTCCGGGCCGACGTGGACCCGTCCCGCGATGAGCCCGAGCCGCTCGTGCCGGTCCATGAGATCAGCGGCGCGGCTGAGCGAGCCCGGTTCCCACCAGGAGTCGTCGTCACTGAACGCCACGTAGGGAGTGCGAGCGTAGTGGACGCCCAGGTTTCGGCCCGCCGCGCCGAGATTCCGCCCCGGGGTGAGCACGGTGGCCTGTGGGTGGTGGGTGGCCACGGCTCGCGCAGTGCCGTCGGTCGACGCGTTGTCGACCACGACGACCGCAGGCCTCTCGGGCAGCGCGGCGAGTCGGTCGAGCGAGCGCAGCAGCTGCGCGCGCCGGTTGTGGGTGATCACGACGACGGTGGTTCGGTCGTCCGCTCCCACGGACGGACGCCTTACGTCGTACGGCATCGGCTCGCCAGAGCACGCGCCGTCACAGGCGGGTGAATCACACCGAAAACAGGACATCGCGCCAATATAGGAGTTCATGCGTCGATGCGCCCTCAACGCGCCTCGGCGGGACGGCGGCTTCCGGTGTCGTCACGGGGTGAGCGCCATCGCCCGGCCGTGCGTTCGCCCCCGGTCTGGTGCTCCCGGACTTCTGGGAGGTCGGCGCGGGCGGGTTCCCCGGCGCCTACCAGGTCACGGGGAGTGTCTCGGGCCCGCGGATGAGGATGTCGGTCTGCCAGGGGACCTGTTCGCGGGGGACGGCCAGGCGCAGGGTGGGCAGGCGGGCGGTGAGGGTCGACAGGAGTACCTCCGCCTCCATGCGGGCCAGCAGCGGGCCGACGCAGAAGTGGGGGCCGTTGCCGAAGGCCAGGTGTCGGGGACCTTGGCGTTCGAAGTCGATGTGGCCTGCTCGGGGGTAGACGCGTTCGTCCCAGTTGGCGGCGACGTAGGAGACGTAGACGTACTCGCCTTCACGGATCAGTACGTCTCCGACGCGGACGTCCTCGGTGGCGATGCGGGGCTGGCCCACGCCGTGCTTGTGCGGCACCCACCGCAGGAGCTCGTCCACGGCCCGGGGCACGGTGTGAGGCTCGGCGCACAACCGGTCCCACAGACCCTCGCCGGTCAACAGGGCATAGAGCATGTTGGAGGTGTTGTTGCACACCGCGTGCCATCCGTTCAGGCCGATGAGCGTGGCGAGCGCGAGCAGTTCCTCCTCGTCGATGGTCCCGCTGTCCACAGCCCGTACCAGTGTGGTCATGGTGTCGTCGCGCGGATCGGCGCGCCGCAGCCGGGCGAGGCCCAGGAAGTAGGCGCGGCTTTCCCGCTTGACGCGTTCGGCGCGCTGGGCCGCCTGTTCATCGGATGCTCTGCTCAGCAGAGTGGTCGCCCACTCCCGCACGTGGGCGAGGTCGGCCTCGGGGATGCCCATGACCAGACCGATCACGGCGAGCGGGAAGGGGGAGGTGATGTCACGGACGAGATCGGCCGGTCGCTGACCTTGCATGAGCCGGTCGACCATGGCGTCGAGCAGCTCCTGTACGCGCGGCCGCAGACGGCTCGTCGCCGTGCTGCTGAAGGCTGGAGCGACGGCGGCCCGGACGCGGGCGTGTCCGGGCGGGTCGACGAAGCTGACCGCCCGGTCCAGCGGAATGGCGTGCCGGGTCATCTTCGGGATGGGACGGCCGGTGATGTCCCGGCTGAAGCGCGGGTCGGAGGTGACGAACCGTACGAGGTCGTAACTCGTCACGAGCCAGCACTCGCCCTCACCGTGGGGCAGCCGGATCGGGCGAACCGGAGCCTCGTGGAGAGAGGAACGCAGGAACGGGTCGAAGTCCAGCGCTGGAAGGTCATCGACGCGATAGAGGATCGCGGGCTCGCTGTTCACTGGTGCCTTTCCGAGCGAGGGGCGACGGTGCAGCCGCCGAGGTACGCTCCGAGGCTGCCCCTCACCAGGCCATGACGACCCTTTTACACCCATGCGGGCGCAGGAATCCCATCCGCGGTGCCGTCGGCTGACCTCAAGTCTGGTACGCGGGACCTCCGCTCGAAGCGAGGTGACACCTGATGACCCAGCCCATGCGTCCGACCCCGCCCGCCCCGGCTCCCTCGCGTCGTTCGTACGGCTGTTCACCGAGCCGGCGATCGTACGCGCCCGGGAGCACCTGGACGACAGCGTCCGCACCGGTGACATCGCCTGCGACGCCGTCTTCGGCACGGACTTCTTCAGCCACCTCGCCCAGCACCCCGAGCTGTCCGCGGAGCTCAACGCGGCGATGATCCAAGCCGTCTCAAAGACCGCCGCCGCGGTGCCGTACGCCTTCGACTTCGGCCGGTTCACCAAGGTCACGGACGTCGGTAGGGCGACGGAACCCTCCTGGCCGGTGTAACACGCCGGCGGCGATGTGCCCTTCCCAGGGCCGCAACCCCCCGGCGTACGGAAGAGGTGCCAGAGGGCGGACGCGTCCAGAAGGTACGTGATCACTCGAAGGCAGCCCGCCGGGCGTGAGGGAAACCCAGGCCACGGGGGACACGGGGGCCAGGGCCCGGCGGTGCGCGCGGAGAAGTAAGCGTCGACGTGATGACGGCGTGTCGCTACAACGCCCCGAACCGCAGACGGTGCACCCTGGCGTGAAGAAGCCCGTGGGCGCAGGGGAAACCTTCCTGCGAAACCACGGGCTGTGGTGGGGCGGGTGGGACTCGAACCCACGGCCGACGGATTATGAGTCCGCTGCTCTAACCGGCTGAGCTACCGCCCCTTGACGGCGTGGCGCGTACATGTGTGCGCGCCGTCTGCCGCAGCATAGCCGCTCATACGATCTCCTGCTGTGGATGGTCGGCTACGCCCGACCATGAGGACTTCCCCCGGCGCGGCACGGTTCCCGGAGACGAGAAAAAGGACCCCGAAGGGTCCTCTTTCTCTCTGCTCCCCCGGCTGGACTCGAACCAGCAACCCTCCGGTTAACAGCCGAATGCTCTGCCAATTGAGCTACAGGGGATCGCGCTCCCCCGACTGGACTCGAACCAGTAACCTGCCGGTTAACAGCCGGCTGCTCTGCCAATTGAGCTACAGGGGATTGCTGCGGTTGCACCGAACGTACCCACTCCGGATCTTCCCGGGCGGCGCTCGTTCGCTGCGACACATACATTAGCGCAAGCAGGGGGGTGCTCCGCCAATCGGTATGCCGTGGGCCCTCGTGGGCACCAGTGAGACATCAGGGAAGCTCCAGGGAAGGGTGGTGCCGCCGTGCGGTACAAGCTGACGTTCGTCGTGGGACTGGCCCTCGGTTACGTCCTCGGCACTCGGGCCGGTCGCGAGCGCTACGAGCAGTTGAAGAAGTCGGCGCGAGATCTCTCCCAGAACCCGGCCGTGCGCAACGCGGCCGAGTCGGCCGCGCAGACCGGGCGCGAGGTCGCGGGCAAGGCGATGCACGTCATGAGCGACAAGGTCGGCGACAAGCTGCCCGCGTCGGTCAGCGACCGGGTCCACGCCCTGCGCCGGCACAACGGGCATGTCAACACCAACGCCCCCGAGGACGACTGGGGGACCAGCAACACCTGACGATCCGGTGATCACCCGAGCGGGCGGGGCCGGCGGCGCACTCGGAAACGCGCCCCTTACCCCCCGCTCGGTCCCCCTACTCCTCCGCGTGCGGCAGAATCTTTCGCATGGGGATAGTCGCCGGTCTGGACAGCTCTGCAGGTTTCACACGCATCGTCGTCTGCGACGCGGACACGGGAGCCGTACTGCGGCAGGGCCATGCCCCGCATCCCGGCGAGCCGAAGGCGGCCGACGTCGATCCGCAGGCCTGGCTGCTCTCGCTCGGCGAGGCGGCGTCCGGCGGGCTCCTCGAAGGCGTGCAGGCCATCGGCGTCTCCGCCCAGCAGCACGGGCTGGTACCGCTCGACGCGCAGGGCGGCCTGGTGCGGCCCGCCATGGTCGGCAACGACAAGCGGGCGCAGGTGGCCGCCGCCGACCTCGTCGAGGCCCTCGGCGGACGGCAGGCCTGGGCGGAGGCCGTCGGGTCGGTCCCGCAGGCCGGGCAGCCCGTCGCCAAGCTCCGCTGGCTGGCCCGTACCGAGCCGGAGAACGCCCAGCGCGTCGCGATGATCCTCCAGCCGCACGACTGGCTGGTCTGGCAGCTGCTCGGGCGGCCCGTGCGGCGCACCACCGACCGCGGCGCCGCGTCGGCGACCGGCTACTGGTCGGCCGGCTCCGGCTCGTACCGCCCCGACCTGGTCGAGCTGGCCCTGGGCCACCAGGCCGCACTGCCGGAGGTGCTCGGCCCCGCAGATGCCGCCGGCACCACCCCCGAGGGGCTGCTGATCTCCGCCGGAACGGGCGAGACGATGGCCGCCGCGTTCGGGCTCGGCCTGGCGCCCGGCGACGCCGTCGTCTCCCTCGGCGCCTCCGGCTCCGTGATGGCGGTGCACCACCAGGCGCTCGCCGACCCCCAGGGCATGATCACCTCCTTCGCCGACGCGACCGGCATGCACCTGCCCGTGGTGCACACCTCCAACGCGGTACGGGCGCTGCGCGGCAGCGCCGAGATGCTGGGCGTGGAGAACCTGGAGGAGCTGTCGGCGCTCGCCCTGAAGTCGACCCCCGGCGCCTCCGGGCTGGTCCTCCTGCCCTATCTGGA
Source organism: Streptomyces sp. NPDC003027 (assembly GCF_053591435.1). Lineage (NCBI taxonomy): Bacteria > Bacillati > Actinomycetota > Actinomycetes > Kitasatosporales > Streptomycetaceae > Streptomyces > Streptomyces sp. NPDC003027. The sequence goes on along the minus strand of NZ_JBSFTU010000001.1, from coordinate 183,845 downwards.
GGGCGAGCGGACCCCGCGGCTGCCGCACACCGCCGGCACGCTCAGCGGCCTGCGCCGCGAGTCCATGAAGCCCGAGCACTTCGCGCGGGCCGCGTTCGAGGGCATGCTCTGCTCGCTCGCCGACGCCATGGACGTGCTGCGCGGCCGGGGCGTCGAGGTGCGCCGGGTGTTCCTGCTCGGCGCGGCGGCCGAGCTGCCCGCCGTCCAGGCCCTCGCCCCGGCGGTCTTCGGCGCGCAGGTCGTCGTCCCCCAGCCGGCGGACTACACCGCACTCGGCGCGGCCCGGCAGGCCGCGTGGGCGCTCGGGGTCTCCCGTGGCACGCTCTCCCCGGGCGCTCCCCCGGCCTGGCAGGGGGCCGTCGCCCAGGTCTTCGAGCCGGGTGAGGAACTGGCCCTGGGACAGGCGGTGCGGCAGCAGTACGCGGCGACCCGGGACCAGATCCACCCGGGGGCGTTCAGCTCCTGAACACGCGCTTAAACGAGTCGTCACGTCCGGGGGGCGCGGGCGATAGTAGAGCCCGTGCTCATAAGACTTCTCCGAACCCATCTCGGACCGTACAAGAAGCCCATCGCCCTGCTGGTGCTCCTGCAGCTGCTGCAGACCTGCGCCTCCCTCTACCTGCCGACCCTGAACGCCGACATCATCGACAACGGTGTCGTGAACGGCGACACCGGCTACATCCTGCGCTTCGGCGCGCTGATGATCGCGGTCTCCGTGCTGCAGGTCGTCTGCAACGTCGGGGCGGTGTACTACGGAGCACGGACCGCCGCCGCGCTCGGCCGGGACGTGCGGGCCGCGGTCTTCGAGCGGGTGCAGTCCTTCTCGGCCCGGGAGGTCGGCCAGTTCGGCGCTCCCTCGCTGATCACCCGTACGACCAATGACGTCCAGCAGGTGCAGATGCTGGTCCTGATGGCGTTCACCCTGATGGTCTCCGCGCCCATCATGTGTGTCGGCGGCATCATCATGGCGCTGGGGCAGGACGTGCCGCTGTCGGGCGTGCTGCTCGCCGTGGTGCCGGTCCTGGGCATCGCGGTGTCGCTCATCGTGAAGAGGATGCGGCCGCTGTTCCGGACCATGCAGGAGCGGCTCGACACGGTGAACCGGGTGCTGCGCGAGCAGATCACCGGCAATCGGGTGATCCGGGCGTTCGTCAAGGACGACTACGAGCGCGAGCGGTTCAAGGGGTCGAACACCGAGCTGACCGATGTGTCGATGGCGACCGGCCGGCTGATGGCGCTGATGTTCCCGACCGTGATGACGGTCGTGAACGTCTCCAGCGTCGCGGTGGTGTGGTTCGGGGCGCACCGCATCGACAGCGGCGGGATGGAGATCGGCGCGCTGACCGCCTTCCTCGCCTATCTGATGCAGATCGTGATGGCCGTGATGATGGCCACCTTCATGTTCATGATGGTGCCGCGCGCCGAGGTGTGCGCCGAGCGCGTCCAGGAGGTGCTGGCCACCGACAGCAGTGTCGTACCGCCCGCGGAGCCGGTGCGCGAGCTGCGGCGGCGGGGGCATCTGGAGGTCCGGGGCGCCGACTTCCGCTACCCGGGCGCCGAGGAGTCCGTCCTCAAGGGGATCGAGCTGGTCGCCCGGCCGGGCGAGACGACCGCGATCATCGGCTCGACCGGCAGCGGCAAGTCCACGCTGCTGGGTCTGGTGCCGCGGCTGTTCGACGTGACCGGCGGCGAGGTCCTCGTCGACGGGGTGGATGTGCGCAGGCTCGATCCCGGGCTGATGGCGCGGACGGTCGGGCTCGTCCCGCAGAAGCCGTATCTGTTCTCCGGGACGGTGGCGACGAATCTGCGGTACGGAAATCCCGACGCGAGCGACGAGGAGCTGTGGCACGCGCTCGAGGTGGCCCAGGCGGCCTCGTTCGTGAAGAAGCTGGACGCCGGGCTGGACGCGCCGATCGCGCAGGGCGGGACGAATGTGTCCGGCGGGCAGCGGCAGCGGCTCGCGATCGCCCGGACGCTGGTGCAGCGGCCGGAGATCTATCTCTTCGACGACTCGTTCTCGGCGCTCGACTACGAGACGGACGCCCTGCTGCGGGCCGCGCTGGCCGAGGAGACGGCGGACTCGACCGTGGTGATCGTCGCCCAGCGGGTGTCGACCATCCGGGAGGCCGACCGGATCGTGGTCCTGGACGAGGGCCGGGTCGTCGGCAGCGGACGCCACCACGAACTGATGGCGGGCAATGACACGTACCGGGAGATCGTCCTCTCCCAGCTGACCGAGGCGGAGGCAGCCTGATGGCCGGTCCTGGCGGACGGATGATGGCCGGGGGCGGCCCCGACCAGCGGTCCATGGACTTCAAGGGCTCCGGCAGACGGCTGCTGAAGGCCCTGGCGCCCGAGCGGGGGGCGCTGTGGCTGATGCTGGTCGCCTGTCTGCTCAGCGTGGCCGGCGCGGTGGTCGGTCCGATGATCCTCGGCAGGGCGACCGACCTGGTCTTCGCGGGCGTGGTCGGCCGGCGGATGGCCGACGGCACCACCAAGGCGCAGGCGCTCGACGGACTGCGGGCCGGGGGCGACCACGGGATGGCCGACATGCTGTCCGGGGTCGACTTCACCCCCGGCCGTGGCATCGACTTCACGGCGGTCGGCCATGTCCTGCTGTGGGCGCTGGCCATCTATGTGGCGGCCGGGCTGCTGATGCTGGTCTCCACGCGGATGTCGATCAGGGTGATCAACCGGACGGTCTACCGGATGCGGGAGGACGTCCAGGCGAAGCTGGCGCGGCTTCCCCTGTCGTACTTCGACAAGGCCAAGCGCGGCGAGGTGCTCAGCCGGGCGACCAACGACATCGACAACATCTCGCAGACGCTCCAGCAGTCGATGGGGCAGCTGATCAACTCGCTGCTCACCATCGTCGGCGTCCTCGCGATGATGTTCTGGATCTCGCCGCTGCTCGCGCTGGTGGCGCTGGTGACCGTGCCGGTGTCGGTGGTCGTGGCGACGCGGATCGGCAAGCGCTCGCAGCCGCACTTCGTGCAGCAGTGGAAGTCCACGGGCAAGCTCAACGCCCATGTGGAGGAGATGTACACCGGTCACGCGCTGGTGAAGGTCTTCGGGCGGCAGGAGGAGTCGGCCGCCGGCTTCCGGGAGCAGAACGAGGCGCTGTACCAGGCCGGGTTCAAGGCGCAGTTCAACAGCGGTGTCATGCAGCCGGTGATGTTCTTCGTCTCGAACATCAACTATGTGCTGGTCGCCGTGGTCGGCGGGCTGCGGGTGGCCTCCGGCACGCTGTCGATCGGCGATGTGCAGGCGTTCATCCAGTACTCCCGGCAGTTCTCGATGCCGCTGACGCAGGTCGCCTCGATGGCGAACCTGGTCCAGTCGGGTGTCGCCTCGGCGGAGCGGATCTTCGAGCTCCTCGACGCCGAGGAGCAGACGCCGGACGCCCCCGTGAGCGGGCGGAGCGAGATCGGGGCGCCCCCGGCCCGAGGCTGGCGGAAGGCGTCCGAGGTCAAGGGCAAGGTCGCCCTGGAGCGGGTGTCCTTCCGCTACGAGCCGGAGAAGCCGCTCATCGAGGATCTGTCGCTGACGGTGGAGCCGGGCCAGACGGTCGCGATCGTCGGCCCGACCGGCGCGGGCAAGACCACCCTGGTCAATCTGCTGATGCGGTTCTACGAGGTGACCGGTGGCCGGATCACGCTCGACGGCGTCGACGTGGCGGAGATGTCCCGCGACGACCTGCGGTCCGCGATCGGCATGGTCCTCCAGGACACCTGGCTGTTCGGCGGGACGATCGCCGACAACATCGCCTACGGCGCGGCCGGTGAGGTCACCCGGGAGCAGATCGAGGAGGCGGCCCGGGCGGCGCACGCCGACCGGTTCATCCGCACCCTGCCCGACGGGTACGACACGGTCCTGGACGACGAGGGGTCGGGCGTCAGCGCGGGCGAGAAGCAGCTGATCACCATCGCGCGGGCGTTCCTGTCGGACCCGGTGATCCTGGTCCTCGACGAGGCGACGAGCTCGGTCGACACCCGCACGGAGGTGCTGATCCAGAAGGCGATGGCCCGTCTGGCGCACGGCCGGACGAGCTTCGTCATCGCGCACCGGCTCTCCACCATCCGCGACGCGGACGTGATCCTGGTGATGGAGAACGGCTCGATCGTGGAACAGGGCACGCACGACGAGCTGCTGACGGCGGGCGGGGCCTACGCCCGGCTGTACGCCGCCCAGTTCGCCCAGGCGGTCGCCGAGGTCGACTGAGGCGCATCAGTCGAGGTAGCCGCGCAGCTGGTCGGCGAAGGCGTGGTCCCGCAGCTTGCTGAGGGTCTTGGACTCGATCTGGCGGATGCGTTCGCGTGTCACGCCGAAGAGCTGTCCTATCTCCTCCAGGGTGCGGGGCCTGCCGTCGTCGAGGCCGTAGCGGAGCTGGACGACCTTGCGTTCGCGCTCGCCGAGGGTGGAGAGGACCGCCTCCAGGTGCTCGCGCAGCAGCAGGAAGGCGGCGGACTCGACGGGGGACGCGGCGTCGCCGTCCTCGATCAGGTCGCCGAGCGCGACGTCGTCCTCCTCGCCCACGGGGGCGTGCAGGGAGACCGGTTCCTGGGCGAGGCGCAGCACTTCGCCGACCCGCTCGGGGGCCAGGTCGAGCTGGGCGGCGACCTCTTCCGCGGTGGGTTCGTAGCCGCGTTCCTGGAGCATGCGGCGCTGGACGCGGACGACCCGGTTGATGAGTTCGACGACGTGGACGGGGACGCGGATGGTCCGGGCCTGGTCGGCGAGGGCCCGGGACATCGCCTGGCGGATCCACCAGGTCGCGTACGTCGAGAACTTGAAGCCGCGGGCGTAGTCGAACTTCTCCACGGCTCTGATCAGGCCCAGGTTGCCCTCCTGGACGAGGTCGAGCATGGTCAGGCCGCGCCCGACGTACCGCTTGGCGACGGAGACGACCAGGCGCAGATTGGCCTCGATGAGCCGCCGTTTGGCCATCCGGCCCATGACGACGAGCCGGTCCAGGTCGTGCGCCAGCCGGGAGTCCAGGTCGGTGGCCGAGGCGAGTCTCTCCTCGGCGAAGAGTCCGGCCTCCACCCGGCGGGCGAGGTCGACCTCCTCGGCGGCGGTGAGCAGCGGGATGCGGCCGATCTCCCGCAGGTACTGGCGGAAGAGGTCGGAGGAGGGCCCGTTACCGCCGGGGTCGGCCCGTCGGGGGACGGGTGACTCGGGCGGCTCGGGGGCCTCGTCGACGAAGTCGTCGGGGGCGGCCGCCTCGGGGTGGCCGGCGACCGGGTGTTGTTCGGGCACGACAGGGGCCGGGGGCAGGGTCCGGGTCTGCACGGGGGCGACCTCCAGGGTGATCGCTGCCGGGTCGGGGGCGTGCGGCAGCGGGACGGGGGCGGCCGGGCCGCTGTGCTCCGTCCCGTACACGATGACCGGAACCGCGGGGGTGATCGGCCCATGGTCGATGGGCCGGCCGCGCTCCGAGGCCTCGGGCACCGGATCCAGTGTGGGGTACGACACATCACCCCCACGAGGGGCGTGCGGTGACTTTTTGAGTCCGGCCGACTACGAAGGGGGACTTCATCCGCTGGACCGGCGGGACGGCGGGCGGCTGGGGTGGGAGCCCCCGAGGAGGTCCGGGCGCTGGTGCCTCGCCCATCGGCCGACCGGCGGGCTACAGCGCCGCGGCTCCGTTGTTGCGGAGCGACTGGCCGTACTGGGTGAGCACCCACAGCTCGTTCTGTACGGCCGCGACCCGCTCGGGGTCGCCGTTGGCGCCGAGGCGGGCCAGGGTGCCCTGGATGTCGCGGATGCGGCGGTCGACGGCGCGCAGGCGGACCGTGACGAGCTGGTCGCCGGCGTAGTTCTCGTCGACGGTCCTGGCGAAGATCGCCTCGACGGCGAGTTCGGTGACGAGCGCGCGGACGGTGTCGTTGGGCGCGGCCTCGCGGACGGCGGTCAGATAGTCGGCGGGGGCGCCGGTGGCGCCGCCCGCGTCCTGGATGCACTGGCGTACGGCGGCGTAGGGCGGGGCCGTGAACTCGTCGATGCCGTACGCGTCGAAGGCCGGGGAGACCAGTTCGGGGCGCTGGAGGGCCAGCTTGAGCAGCTCGCGCTCGGTGCGGTGGGCGGGGCTGCGCAGGTTGAGGGCGGGGCCGGTCTGGGGGGCGGGTGCCTGGATCGGCGGGGCCGCGTGGCGGTTGCGGTCGGCGGGGGCGGGGCCGCGTCCGCCGCGGTCGCGCGACCAGCGGGCGATCTGGGCGACGCGCTTGACGACGAACTGGGTGTCGAGGATGCCGAGCATGCCGGCGAGCTGGACGGCGACCTCGTGCTGCGAGGCGATGTTCTTGATCCGGGCGACGATCGGCGCGGCCTCGTCGAGGGCGGCGGCGCGGCCCGCCGGGGTCTCCAGGTCGTAGCGGTTCACGATCTGCCGCAGGGCGAACTCGAAGAGCGGGGTGCGCGGCTCGACGAGTTCGGCGACGGCCTGGTCGCCCTTGGCGAGGCGCAGCTCGCAGGGGTCCATGCCGTCGGGGGCGATGGCGATGTAGGTCTCGGCGGCGAACTTCTGGTCGTCCTCGAAGGCGCGCAGGGCGGCCTTCTGGCCGGCGGCGTCGCCGTCGAAGGTGAAGATCACCCGGGCCGAGCCGTTGTCCATCAGGAGCCGGCGGAGGATCTTGATGTGGTCGCCGCCGAAGGCGGTGCCGCAGGTGGCGATGGCGGTGGTGACGCCGGCGAGGTGGCAGGCCATGACGTCGGTGTAGCCCTCGACGACGACGGCGCGGCTGACCTTGGCGATGTCCTTCTTGGCCAGGTCGATGCCGTAGAGGACCTGGGACTTCTTGTAGATCGGGGTCTCGGGGGTGTTCAGGTACTTGGGGCCGTTGTCGTCGTCGCGCAGCTTGCGCGCGCCGAAGCCGACGACCTCGCCGCCGACGTCCCGGATCGGCCACATGAGCCGGCCGCGGAAGCGGTCGATGGGGCCGCGGCGGCCGTCCTGGGAGAGCCCGGAGAGGATCAGCTCCTTGTCGGAGAAGCCCTTGCCGCGCAGGAAGCGGGTGAGGTGGTCCCAGCCGGCCGGGGAGTATCCGACGCCGAAGTGCTCGGCGGCGGCCTGGTCGAAGCCGCGCTCGGCGAGGAACTTGCGGCCGATCTCGGCCTCGGCGCCGCCGAGTTGGTCGGCGTAGAACTGGGCGGCGGCCTGGTGGGCCTCGACGAGGCGGATGCGCTCGCCGCGCTGGTGACCGGGGTTGTAGCCGCCCTCTTCGTACCGCAGGGTGATGCCCGCCTTGGCGGCGAGGCGCTCGACCGTCTCCGAGAAGGAGAGGTGGTCGATCTTCATCACGAAGGCGATCGTGTCGCCGCCCTCCTGGCAGCCGAAGCAGTGGAACAGGCCCTTGCTGGGGCTGACCTGGAAGGAGGGCGACTTCTCGTCGTGGAAGGGGCAGAGGCCCTTGAGGTTGCCGCCGCCGGCGTTGCGCAGCTGGAGGTACTCGGACACGACGGCGTCGATCGGGACCGCGTCCCGTACCGCCTTCACGTCGTCATCGTTGATCCTGCCTGCCACGCGTGAAGTCTACGGGGGCGGCGGGCTGATCAGATCAGACTCTCCAGGGGTACGGAGGGGTCCGCGAGGGCATCGGTGTCCACCGGGGACTGGGTGCGGACGAGCCGCTGGACGGCTTCTGTGACGTCCCACACATTCACGTTCATCCCGGCGAGCACCTGGCGGTCCTTCAGCCAGAAGGCGATGAACTGCCGCTTGCCGACGTCGCCGCGCAGGACGACCTGGTCGTACGTCCCGGGCGGCGCCCACCCCGAGTACTCCATGCCCAGGTCGTACTGGTCGGAGAAGAAGTACGGGACGCGGTCGTAGGAGACCGGCTGCCCGAGCATGGCGCGGGCGGCGGCGGGGCCGCCGTTGAGGGCGTTGGCCCAGTGCTCGACGCGCAGCCGGGTGTGCAGCAGCGGGTGGGGGACGGCGGCGACGTCGCCGGCCGCGTAGATGTCCGGGTCGGAGGTGCGCAGCGACGCGTCGACGGCGATGCCGCCGCCGTGGGCGCGGTCGACGAGGTTGAGCCCGGCGGTCTCGGCGAGGGCGGTGCGCGGGGCGGCGCCGATGGCGGCGAGGACGGCGTGGGCGGGGTGCTCCTCGCCGTCGTCGGTGCGGACGGCGAGGACCATGCCGTCCTGGCCGACGATCTCGGTGAGCCGGACGCCGAAGCGGAAGCGGACGCCGTGCTCGGCGTGCAGGTCGGCGAAGAGCTGGCCGAGCTCGGGGCCGAGGACGTGGTGGAGCGGGGTGGGCTCGGACTCGACGACGGTCACCTCGGCGCCGTAGCCGCGGGCCGCGGCGGCGACCTCCAGACCGATCCAGCCGCCGCCGGCGATCACCAGATGGCCGTTGTCGCGGCCGAGGGCGGCCAGGACGTGGCGGAGCCGGTCGGCGTGGGCGAGCCGGCGCAGGTGGTGGACGCCGGCCAGTCCGGTGCCGGGGACGTCGAGGCGGCGCGGCTCGGCGCCGGTGGCGAGGAGGAGCCGGTCGTAACGGATGACGGTGTTGTCGCCGAGGCGCACGGTGCGGGCCTCGCGGTCGACGGCGGTGACGGGCTGGCCGAGGTGGAGCTCGATGTCGTTCTGCGCGTACCAGGCGGGCTCGTGGACGAAGACGGTGTCCCGCTCCTCCTTGCCGGTGAGGTAGCCCTTGGAGAGTGGTGGGCGCTCGTAGGGATGGTCGCGTTCGTCTCCGATGAGGATCACCCGGCCGTTGAACCCCTCGTCGCGGAGAGTCTCCGCCGCCTTGGCCCCGGCGAGTCCTCCGCCGACGATGACGAAGGTCTGATCTGCGTCGACCACGTTGATTCCTCCTCGTTACGACCGGTTCCACGCTACGCCTCCGGGCGTTCGGCGAGCCGTACCGCCCCGAGCCCCCGAACGAGCGTCCCGCACGCAGCGTGATGGCGGAAGGGGGCGAGTCGGGGACGTCCGGCCAAGATCCGGCGGACGCCCTAGGGGTGGAGGCGGAGGCGGGCGTGGAGGGTGCGGGCGGAGGCGTCGGTCAGGGAGGAGATCTGGTCGACGATCACCCGCTTGCGGGCGCGGTCGTCGCCCGCCGTGTCGAACAGGGCGCGGAACTGCGGGTCGAGGCCCTCGGGTGCGCGGGCGGTGAGCGCCTCGGCGAGTTCGGCGAGGACGATGCGCTGGTCGGCGCGGAGGGCTTCCTGCTCGGCGCGCTGCATGACGTACCGGTCGGCGACGGCCTTGAGGACGGCGCATTCGTTGCGGATCTCGCGGGGGACGACGAGTTCGGCGCCGTACCGGGTGAGGCGGCCGCTGCCGTACCGCCGGCGGGTGGCGCCCTCGGCGGCGAGGCAGAAACGGCCGATCAGCTGGCTGGTGGCGTCCTTGAGGCGGGCCTGCGCGACGGCCGATCCGTCGTACCCGTGCGGCCACCACTCCTGTTCGACCAGGCGGTCGAGGGCGTCGGCGAGTTCCTGCGGGTCGGTGTCGCGCGGGACGTAGCGGCCGATGGCGACGGTCCAGATGTCGGCGCGCTCGGGCTCGGAGAAGAGCATGTTCGGGTCGATGTGGCCGGCGTGCAGGCCGTCCTCGAAGTCGTGGACGGAGTAGGCCACGTCGTCGGACCAGTCCATGACCTGGGCCTCGAAGCACTTGCGGTGTTCGGGGGCGCCTCGCCGGGCCCAGTCGAAGACGGGGAGGTCGTCCTCGTACACGCCGAACTTGGGCGAGTGCGGGTCGTCGGGGTGGCCGCCGCGCGGCCAGGGGTACTTGGTGGCGGCGTCCAGGGCGGCGCGGGTGAGGTTGAGGCCGACGCTGACGAGGTCTCCGCCGGCGTCCTGGACGAACCGCTTGGGTTCGATCCGGGTGAGGAGGCGGAGCGACTGGGCGTTGCCCTCGAAGCCGCCGCAGTCCTTGGCGAAGTCGTTGAGGGCCTGTTCGCCGTTGTGCCCGAAGGGCGGGTGGCCCATGTCGTGGGAGAGGCAGGCGGCTTCGACGAGGTCGGGGTCGCAGCCGAGGGCGGCGCCCAGTTCGCGGCCGATCTGGGCGCACTCCAGGGAGTGGGTGAGCCGGGTGCGGGGGCTGGCGTCCCAGGCGTGGCTACGGGTGCCGGGGGTGACCACCTGGGTCTTGCCGGCGAGCCGTCGCAGGGCGCTGGAGTGCAGCACGCGCGCGCGGTCCCGCTGGAAGGCGGTGCGCCCGGGGCGCTTGTCGGGCTCCTCGTCCCAGCGCTCGGTCGCGGTGTCGTCGTAGCCCGGGGTGTCCGTGATGCCTTCCATGCACCGAAGGTAACCGCCGGGACCGACAGACATGCCCTCAGGCGGAGGTGAGTTCCCGCGCGGAGGCGGGGGTGGGCGTGGCGAGGGAGCGGTCGTAGCGGTGGAGGATCAGGCGGGCCAGGGCGGGGTGGGCGCCGAGGGGGGCGGCGGCGATCCAGGGGGCGTGGGCGGCGGTGCGGCCGGCGAAGAGGCCGGGGGCGGTGAAGCAGGAGGCGACGGCGATCCGGTGCCGGCCGCGGGCGGCGAGGAGGCGCAGGGCGTCGGGGACGGTGGGGGTGGCGGCGGAGGCGTACGCGGGGACGACGGGCACGCCGCCGAGGCGTTCGCCGAGGAGGGCGGCGGTGCGGCGGATGTCGGCGAGGGACTCGGGGTCGCGGGAGCCGGCGGCGGCGAGTACGACGGCGGCGGAGCGCGAGGCGCTGTCCTGCGGGGTCCAGCCCGCCTCGGCGAGCCGGTCCGCGAGGGCCTCGACGAGCAGCGGGTGCGGGCCGAGCGGGGCGGCGGTCCGGGTCCGTACGGCGGGAGCGGTGGCCGCGGCGGCGGGCAGGTCGTGCTTGACGTGGTAGCCGCGGCCGAAGAGGAGCGGTACGAGTACGGCGTCCCGGCCGCCCTCCTCGGTGAGGGCGGCGAGGGTGTCGGTGAGGAGCGGGGCGTTCAGCTCGACGTGGGCGAGGCGGACGTCGAGGCCGGGGCGGAGCTCGCGGACCCGGTCGAGCAGCAGGGTGAGGGTGGCGCGGGCCCGGGGGTCGCGGCTGCCGTGTCCGACGGCTATGAGGGTGGGGGCGGTGCCGCTCATGAGCCCGCGCGTCTCGTCGGGATGCTCGTGGGCTGCGTGCTCCTGGGCGGCGTGCTCGGGGGCCGCGTCGGGTCGCGGGCCGGGGCGGCCGGTCGGGCGCCTCTGGCCCAGCTGGACGCCGAGCTGCGCCGTGATCCGGCCGAGCAGGTCGGCGGTGCTGTCGAACGTGCTGTCCGGATCCGTCATGGACCGATCCTGACGTCCGCACGTTGCCTGCCCGTTGCGCGGGCGTCACGAGTGTTTACCGCGCCCTCACCCTGCGCCTCTCCGTCGTGTCAGGAGCAGGGCCGGAGTCGGGGTCGGGTCGTGGCCGAGGCCGGGATCAGGGCCGAGGCCGGGATCAGGCGCCGGGGCCGGGATCAGGCGCCGGTGTCCAGCCAGACGCGCAGCGGGCCGATCTCCTCGAAGCCGACGGAGAGGGCGGGCGCCAGGTCGTCCCCCGACTCGTAGCCGACGGCGGGGGCGCCGTCGGCCACCAGGCCCAGGCAGCCGGTCCACACGTCGGCCGGGTCGGTGCCCTCGGCGGTGAAGAGGTTGGAGAGGCCGGTCACCGGGCCGCTGTCGCTGAGCACCGCCCCGCCGACGATCCGGCCGTCCGCGCCGTACCCGGCGACCACGCGCGTCGCCGGGTCGGCGAGCAGCTCGGGGCGGAACAGGGCGGCCTCGCCGGGGTCGTCGCCGCTCCAGGCGGCCGCCCAGGCGGCCAGCTCCTCCGGGGTGCGGACCGGGCGCCACGTCGCGGTGGGCCGGGGCAGGGCGAGTCCGGCGGGCCGGTGGATCCATCGGGCCTCGAACAGCAGCCGGAAGCCGTCGGCGGCCAGGTCGAGACGGGCGAAGCCGTCCTTGACCGAGGCACCGGGGGTGGTGCGGTCGATGCCGTCGAGGACGTCCCGTACCGACGCGTCGGCGGCGAGCGTGACGGCGTCGGGGTAGTACGGCGGGGTGCGGCGGCCGTTGGTCCAGGCCCGTGGGCCGAAGGCCCCGGGCCGGCCGTGGGCGCGGCACATCGTGTCGCACCACTCGGCGTTGTTGCGGACGGCTTCGATGATCATGCGCGGATGGTACGGCCGCCCTCCGAACCTCCACCCCTTCTTTTCACGCTTCCATATTACGGAATATATTTTCCACTATGAGAAGGTCTTCCTCCGCTCTCCCGACGCTCCCCCGGCGCCTGGTCGCCGAACTCGTCGGCACCGCCGCCCTGGTGGCCGTCATCATCGGGTCCGGCATCCGCGCCGGTGATCTGAGCCAGGACATCGGCGTGCGCCTGCTCGCCAACTCGCTCGCCTCCGCCATCGGGCTCGGGCTGCTCATCACGCTCTTCGGCCCCCTGTCCGGCGGCCATCTCAACCCGGTCGTCACCCTCGCCGACTGGTGGTCCCGCCGGGGCGAGGACGGCGCCCCGGGCGGCCGAGAGGTCGGCCTCTATCTCGCCGCCCAGCTCACCGGGGCCGTCACCGGCGCCCTGCTCGCCGAGGCGATGTTCGGTCGGGCGCCGGGGGCCTGGTCCACCCAGGTGCGGTCCGAACCGCACCTCCTGCTCGGTGAGACGGTCGCCACCATGGGGCTCGTCCTGCTCATCGAGGGCCTGCGCCGCGCCGGCCGCACCGCGTTCACGCCCGTCGCCGTGGCCGGGTACATCCTGGCGGCGATCTGGTTCACCTCCTCCGGCTCCTTCGCGAACCCGGCGGCCACCGTCGGCCGCGCGTTCTCCGACTCCTTCACCGGGATCGCCCCCGGCTCACTGCCCGGTTTCATCGGGGCGCAGCTCCTCGGCACCCTGCTCGGCATCGCCCTCGCGGCCGCGCTCCACGGCCCCGGGCACGGTTCCGGGCGCCACCCCGGCGAACCGAACGGTCCCGTTCTGCGTCGAACACGTGGAACGGGGTGACGGGGCGGGCGAGATCCACGGAGGTCGATCGATGCGAGGTGTACGGCTTCGGGCGCGGGTCCCCGCCCGGCTGCTCCGGGTCCCCGCCCGGCTGAGGCGGGCGTGCGCCCGGCTCCTCCGGGTCCCGGCCCGGCCGAGCGGCGCCGTCCGGCCGAGCGGCGCCATTCGCCTGCCGCGCTCCACCCGGGCCCGTCGCCGGACCGTGCAGGCCCTCATGCTCGGCGCCGTCCTCGCGCTCGCCCCGGCCACCTGGACGCACGCCGTCGCCGACAGCCGGCTCCGTACCACCGCCGACGTGCCCGCGCGGGACGTCGCCGTCGTCTTCGGCGCCGGCCTGTGGAAGGGCCGCCCCACGCCGTACCTCGCGCACCGGCTCGACACCGCCGCCGAGCTCCACCGCGCGGGCAAGGTGAAGGTCGTCCTGGTCACCGGCGACAACAGCCGGGCCGAGTACGACGAGCCCGACGCCATGCGCGCGTACCTGAGGGAACGCGGGGTGCCGGACGACCGGATCGTCAGCGACTACGCCGGTTTCGACACCTGGGACTCGTGCGTCCGCGCGAAGAGGATCTTCGGCGTCGACCGGGCCGTCCTCGTCACCCAGGACTTCCACGTCGAACGGGCCGTGGCCCTGTGCGGGGCGGCCGGTGTCGATTCGTACGGCGTCGGGGTCGCCGAACCCCACGACGCCACCTGGTACTACGGCGGCGCCCGGGAGCTGTTCGCGGCCGGCAAGGCGGCCCTCGACGCCGCGCTGCGCCCCGACCCGCGCTTCCTCGGCGAGCGGGAGCCGGGCGTGGCGGAGGCGCTGGCCTCGGGGCGCTAGGGCCGTTCGTTTGCCTGATCTGATCCGAACGAAAGGCCCAGCCCTCACCCCGGGGCGGACCGCCGGCTGAGCACGATGCACCGTTGCCGTAATCCGGCGCGCCCCCGGCCGTAACACGCCCGTCGCACGCTCTGGTACATGTCCGAGGCTGTCACCATCCCCACGCACTGCCCCTACTGCGCCCTCCAGTGCGGTATGTCGCTGAGCCCCGCGGCGGGCTCCGTGGAGGTGGTCGAACGCACCGACTTCCCCGTCAACCGGGGCGCGCTCTGCGGCAAGGGCCGCACCGCCCCGGCCGTGCTCTCCTCCCGGGTCAGGCTCACCGAGCCCCTGGTCCGATGCCCTGACACGGGTGCTCTGAAGCCCGCCACCTGGGAGGAGGCCCTCTCCGCCGTCGCCGACGGTCTGCACCGGACCCGCGCCGACCACGGTCCCGACGCCGTGGGGGTCTTCGGCGGCGGCGGTCTCACCAACGAGAAGGCGTACGCCCTGGGCAAGTTCGCCCGGCTCGTCCTCGCCACCTCGCAGATCGACTACAACGGCCGCTTCTGCATGTCGTCGGCGGCGGCCGCGCACCACAGGGCGTTCGGGCTCGACCGGGGCCTGCCCTTCCCCCTGGAGGACATTCCGCGCACCGGCTGTGTGATCCTCGTCGGCTCCAACCTCGCCGAGACCATGCCGCCCGCGCTGCGCTACCTCACGGAGCTGAAGGAGAACGGCGGCAAGCTGATCGTCGTCGACCCGCGCCGCACCAGGACCGCCGAACACGCCGATCTCCATCTCGCGCCGCGCCCCGGCACCGACCTGGCGCTCGCGCTCGGGCTGCTCCATCTGGTCGTGGCCGAGGGCCGCACGGACGAGGAGTTCATCCGGGAGCGCACGGAGGGATGGGAGGCCGCGCGGGCCGGGGCGATGTCCCACTGGCCCGAGCTGGTGGAGCGGATCACCGGGGTGCCGGTGCCGCTGCTGCGCGACGCGATGCGGATGTTCTGCGACGCGGAGAGCGGCATGGTGCTCACGGCGCGCGGCCCCGAACAGCAGTCCAAGGGCACCGACACGGTCGGCGCGTGGATCAACCTCTGCCTGGCGACCGGGCGGGCCGGCCGGCCGCTGAGCGGGTACGGCTGCCTCACCGGGCAGGGCAACGGCCAGGGCGGCCGCGAGCACGGCCAGAAGGCCGACCAGCTGCCGGGCTACCGCAAGCTGGACGACCCGGCCGCCCGGGCGCATGTGGCGAAGGTGTGGGGGGTGGCGCCGGAGTCGCTGCCGGGCCCGGGCCGCAGCGCGTACGAACTCCTCGACGCGCTCGGGCGCGATGTGCGTTCCCTGCTGCTCATGGGCTCCAACCCGGTGGTCTCCGCGCCGCGCGCCGCGCATGTCGAGGAGCGGCTGCGCTCGCTCGACTTCCTGGCCGTCGCGGACGTGGTCCTGTCCGAGACCGCCGAACTGGCCGACGTGGTGCTGCCCGTCACCCAGTGGGCGGAGGAGACCGGCACCACGACCAGTCTGGAGGGCAGGGTGCTGCTGCGGCAGCGGGCGATCACCCCGCCGCCGGGGGTCCGCAGCGATCTGGAGGTGCTGCACTCCCTGGCCGGGCTGCTCGGCTGGGAGAAGGGCTTCCCGACGGATCCGGAGGAGGTCTTCGACGAACTCCGCCGCGCGTCGGCCGGCGGCCCCGCGGACTACTCCGGTATCAGCTACCGCCGCATCCGCGAGGAGAACGGCGTCTTCTGGCCGTGCCCGGAGGCCGTGGAACCGTCCGAGGCCGGGGAACCGTCCGCGGCGGGGGCTCAGCCCGGTGCCGGGGCCCAAGCCGCCGAAGGAGCTCGGCCCTTCGGCGGGCCGGGCGCCCGGGCCGGTGCCGCCGGTGTCCACCCCGGGACTCCCCGGCTCTTCCTCGACCGGTTCGCCACGCCCGACGGGCGGGCCCGGTTCGTCGCCGTCGTGCACCGGGAGGCGGCCGAGGAGACCGACGCCGAGTATCCGGTCGTGCTGACGACCGGGCGGGTCGTCTCGCAGTACCAGTCGGGGGCGCAGACCCGGCGGGTCGACGAGCTGAACGCGGCCGCGCCGGGCCCGTTCGTGGAGCTCCATCCACGGCTCGCCGCCCGGCTGGGGGTGGCCGACGGCGAGCGGGTCGCGGTGGTCTCGCGGCGCGGACGTTCGGTGGCGCCCGCGCGGATCACCGCGACCATCCGGCCGGACACCGTCTTCATGCCCTTCCACTGGCCGGGCGAGGGACGGGCCAACACGCTCACCAACCCCGCCCTCGACCCCGTCTCGCGGATGCCGGAGTTCAAGGTGTGCGCGGTGCGCCTCGAGCCGGTGGAACCGACCGTGTGAACCAGTCGCCACCGGCGACGGGCGGCCCCGGCTCGACCCCCGGGGCGGCGAGGTAGACCCAGGCCCGTACGGCGGCCCCGTCCCGGACCCGGACCACCTCCCGCTCCACCCGCTCGTACAGGTTGCGCGGATGGCCGGGCCCCCGGTACTCCTCCAGCCGGTCCAGTACGGCGAGCAGTTCGCCGTACGCGCCGGGCGCGGCGGTCACCAGGTCGCCCGCGATTCCGCCCGCGATCGCGGCCGCCGTGCCGGCCTCGATCCGGCCCTCGGCGGGGACGGCGTACGGATAGCCGGGCCCGTCGTGCAGCAGCGCGCCCGTGAGCCGGGCGGGTTCCTCGGCGACCGTGCGGCCGAGGAGGAACCGGTCGTGGTTGTACGCGCCCGGGCGCAGGGTGCCGTACACGAAGAACGGCAGCTCGCGCGCCGCGGCGCTCACGGTGCGACCGTCTCGGCCGCGAGCCACGCCAGATAGCCGGCGGAGCCGCGGACGACGGGGATGGCGATGATCTCCGGGGTGTCGTAGTCGTGCGCGGCCAGGAGGTGGGCTTCGAGGGCTGCGTAGGCGGCTTCCGTCGTCTTGAACACGACCTGCCACTCCTCGCTCGTCTCGATCGCCTTCTGCCAGTGGTAGACGGAGGTCAGCGGCCCGGAGACCTGGGCGCAGGCCGCGAGCCGCGCTTCGACGGCGCCGCGGGCGAGCGCCTCGGCCTTCTCGGCGCTGTCGGTGGTGGTGAGTACGGTGAGTGCGAGGGTCACGCTCCTCACCGTACCCATCCGCGCGCCGGCTCCGCCCCGGTCGGTCAGGCCGCGGGCGCGAACTGGGCGGCGTACAGCCGGGCGTACGCCCCGCCCGCCGCCAGCAGCTCGTCGTGCGTGCCCTGTTCCACGATCGAGCCGTTCTCCATCACCAGGATCACGTCCGCGTCGCGGATGGTGGAGAGCCGGTGCGCGATGACGAAACTGGTCCTGCCCCGGCGCAGGGAGGACATCGCCCGCTGGATGAGGAGCTCCGTGCGGGTGTCGACGGAGCTCGTCGCCTCGTCGAGGACCAGGATCACCGGCTCGGACAGGAACGCCCGGGCGATCGTGACGAGCTGCTTCTCGCCGGCGCTGAGACCGGCGCCGTCCTCGTCGAGGACGGTGTCGTACCCGTCGGGCAGGGTGCGGATGAACCGGTCGGCGTGGGTGGCCATGGCGGCCTCGACGATCCGTTCGCGGGGGACGTCACCGGGGACTCCGTAGGCGATGTTGTCGGCGATGGTCCCGCCGAACAGCCAGGTGTCCTGGAGGACCATGCCGATCCCGGACCGCAGGTCGTCGCGGGACATCTCCGCCACGTCGACGCCGTCCAGCGTGATCCGCCCGCCCGTCGTCTCGTAGAACCGCATCAGCAGATTGACGAGCGTCGTCTTGCCCGCGCCCGTCGGGCCGACGATCGCCACCGTCTGGCCCGGCTCCACCGTCAGCGACAGATCCTCGATGAGCGGCTTCTCCGGCTCGTAGCGGAAGGCCGCCTTCTCGAAGGAGACCCGGCCGGTGACCCGGTCGGGTCGCCGGGACACGGCCGGGCCGGGGGACTCCTCGTCGGCGTCGAGGAGGTCGAAGACGCGCTCGGCGGAGGCGACGCCGGACTGGAGCAGGTTGGCCATGGCGGCGACCTGGGTGACCGGTCCGTTGAAGTCGTACGAGTACTGGATGAACGCCTGGACGTCGCCGATGGACAGCGTGCCGGAGGCCACCCGCAGTCCGCCGACGACCGCGATGAGGACGTAGTTGAGGTTGCCGACGAACGTGAGGGCCGGCTGGATGAACCCGGACATGAACTGGGCGCGGAAGCTCGCCGCGTACAGCTCGTCGCCGAGTTCGTCGAAGCGGGCCACGGCCTCCTCGCGCCGCCCGAAGGCGACGACCTCGGCGTGGCCGGTGAACATCTCCTCGACGTGGCTGTTGAGGCGGCCGGTGACGTCCCACTGCCGGACGAACTGCGGCTGGGCCCGCTTGCCGATCCTGGCCGCCACGAGGACGGACAGCGGCACGGTGGCCAGCGCGACGAGGGCGAGCAGCGGCGAGATCCAGAACATCATCACCAGCACGCCGACGAGGGTGAGCAGCGCCCGGATCATCTGGCTGAACGCCTGCTGGAGGGTCTGGGTGATGTTGTCGATGTCGTTGGTGGTGCGGCTGAGGACCTCGCCGCGGGGCTGCTTGTCGAAGTAGGACAGGGGCAGTCGGGCGAGCTTGCCCTGGGCGCGCTCGCGCAGCCGGTGGCCGGCCCGCTGGACGACGGTCGTCGCGAGCCGCTGCTGCAGCCAGTTCAGCGCGGCGGAGCAGGCGACGAGCGAGAAGGCGAGGACCAGGGCGGTGGCGACCGCGGGGAAGTCGACGCCTGCCGGGCTGCCGGCGCCGGAGACGACGAGGTCGGTGGCGTGCCCGAGGATCAGGGGGCTGAGGACGGCGAGGGTGACGGCGGCCGTGGCGGCGGCCAGCACGGCGAGGAGCCGTGGGCGTTCGGGTGCCATGGTGCGCAGCAGCCGCAGGCCGGAGGAGCGGAAGTCCAGCGACCGTTCGAGGGCGGGGGCGCTCATGCCGGGCCCGCGCTGCGGCACGGCGGGGCCTCGGCGTTCGGGGGCGCGCCGCTGGACGGCGGGGCCTCGGCGTTCGGGCCGCTGGACGGCGGAGTCTCGGCGTTCGGGGGCGCGCCGCTCCTTCTCGTGCCGCTCCTTCTCGTCCCCCTCCTTACGGCGTGCGTCGCTCATGCCGCTTCCTCCTCGGTGAGCTGGGAGAGGACGATCTCCCGGTAGGTGGGGTTGTCGCGCATGAGTTCCTCATGGGTGCCGCTGCCGACGGCGCGGCCCTGGTCGAGGACGACGATCCGGTCGGCGCCGCGGATGGTGGAGACGCGCTGGGCGACGATGACGACGGTCGCCTCCGCCGTCTCCCGTGCGAGTGCCTCCCTGAGCCGTGCGTCGGTCGTGTGGTCGAGGGCGGAGAAGGAGTCGTCGAAGAGGTAGACCCGGGGGCGGGCGACGAGGACCCGGGCGATCGCCAGGCGCTGGCGCTGTCCGCCGGAGAGGTTGGTGCCGCCCTGCGCGACGGGTGCGTCGAGTCCGTCCGGGAGTGCCCGGACGAAGTCGGCGGCCTGGGCGACCTCCAGGGCGTGCCACAGCTCCGCGTCGCTCGCCTCGGGCCTTCCGTAGCGCAGATTGGTCGCCACCGTGCCGGAGAAGAGGTACGGCTTCTGCGGTACGAGGCCGACGGTGCGGGCGAGCAGGGTCCGGTCCATGGCGCGTACGTCGACGCCGCCGACGCGGACCTCGCCGCCCGTCGCGTCGAAGAGGCGCGGCACGAGGCCGAGGAGGGTGGTCTTGCCGCTGCCGGTGGAGCCGATGACGGCGGTGGTGCGGCCGGGGAGGGCGGTGAGGTCCACTCCGCGCAGGACGGGTTCCTCGGCGCCGGGGTAGCTGAAGCCGGCGCCGGTGATGTCGAGCCGGCCGGGGCCGTGCAGTGCGCGGACGGGGGTGAGGGGCGGGGCGACGGAGGGCCGGGTGTCGAGGATCTCCTGGATGCGTTCGGCGCTGACCTCGGCGCGGGGCATGTGCATGAGCAGGAAGAGCACCATCATCACCGACATGAAGATCTGGAGCAGGTAGCCGAGGAACGCGATCAGCGAACCGGCCTGCAGAGCACCGGAGTCGAGCCGGTGGGCGCCGACCCAGATGATGCCGATGGTGGCCAGCTCCCAGATGATCAGGACGATCGGGAACATCAGGGCCTGGAGGCGGCCGGAGCGCAGTCCGACCGCGAACAGTTCGTCGTTGGCGGCCGCGAACCGGCGCTGCTCGTGCCGGTCGCGGACGAAGGCGCGGACGACCCGGATGCCGGTGATCTGTTCGCGCATGACCCGGTTGACCCGGTCGACGCGCTCCTGCATGCCGCGGAAGAGGGGGCGCATCCGCAGGACGACCGCGCCGACGGCGCCGCCGATCAGCGGGACGAAGAGCAGCAGGAGCAGCGCGAGCGGGATGTCCTGCTCGAAGGCCATGACGATGCCGCCGACGCACATCAGGGGCGCGGCCACGAGCATCGTCAGGACGAGGACGGCGAACGTCTGCACCTGCTGGACGTCGTTGGTGGTGCGGGTGATGAGGGAGGCGGTGCCGAAGCGGCTCATCTCCCGTGCGGAGAAGTCCTGGACGCGGCGGAAGGCGGTGGCGCGCAGGTCGCGGCCGATCCCCATGGCGATCCCGGCGCCGAAGTAGGTGGCCGCCGCCGCGGCGGCGGCCTGGAGGAGGGTGACGGCGACCATCAGGCCGCCGCCGGACAGGACGTGGGCGGAGTCGCCGCGCAGGACGCCGTTGTCGATGACGTCGGCGTTGAGGGTGGGCAGAGTGAGGGAGGCGAGGGACTGCAGGAGCTGGAGGAGGACGACCAGGGCGAGGGTGCGCCGGTGGGGCCGCAGCCGGCCGGCGACGAGTCTCAGGAGCATGGGTCCGGCGCCCCGTCAGCCCGCGTAGGCGCGGACGGCCTTGGCGTCGCGCAGGGCCCGTGCCCACCAGGCGATCTGGTCGAGCATCGTCTTGGCGGCGGCGTCGGCTCCGGTGGGGTCCTTGTGGCGGCCGTCCTCCCCGAACTGGCCGTGCACGTGGGGGAAGGGGACGGTGTCGCGGACGGTGACGGCATGCAGTTCGGCGTAGATCTGGCGGAGCTGCTCGACGGCGCGCAGACCGCCGGAGATCCCTCCGTAGGAGACGAAGCCGACGGGCTTGGCCTGCCATTCGGTGTAGTGCCAGTCGATGAGGTTCTTGAGGGAGGCGGGGAAGGAGTGGTTGTACTCGGGGGTGAGGACGACGTAGGCGTCGGCGGCGGCCAGGACCGGGGAGACCTTGGCGAGTTCGGCGCGGACGGCGGCGTCGGGGTGGTGGGAGAGGGAGGTGGGCAGGTCGATCGCGGCCAGGTCGACGACGTCGACGGTGAAGTCGTCGCGGACGGCGGTCCGGCCGAGGAACCAGTCGGCGATGACGGGGCCGAACCGGCCCTCGCGGTTGGAGGCGACGATGAGGGCGAGCTTCAGCGGCGCGGAGGCACCGGTGGCGACGGAGTTCGCGGAGTTCGCGGAGTTCGCGGAGTTCGTGATGTCCATGCCGATGATCGTGGTACCTCAACTTTACTTGAGGTCAAGCCCGGATTCCGGGACGCGCCGCGGGCATACGGTGGAGCCATGACGACGGCACCGCTTCATGTGGAGATCGACGGCTCCCCCGCCCGCGACCCCGAGCTGCTCGCCACCCTGACGGGCGGGTACGGCCACTTCACCGCGATGCAGGTACGCGACGGGCGGGTGCGGGGCCTCGGTCTCCATCTCGACCGGCTCGACCGCTCGACCCGCGAGCTCTTCGGCCGGGGGATGGACTCCGGGCACGTCCGGTCGCTGCTCACCGGCGCCCTGGAGGCGGCGGGCCGACGGGACGCGGCGGCCCGCGTGTACGTGTACGAGGGCGTGCGCGTCGTCGTGACCGTCCGGGAGCCGGCCTCGATGCCCCCCTCGCCGCAGAGCCTGAAGACCGTCGACTACTGGCGGCCGGCCGCCCACATCAAGCACGTGGGCGGCTTCGGCCAGAACTACCACGGCGAGGCGGTCCGGCGGGAAGGATTCGACGAGGCCCTGCTGACCTCCCCGTACGGCGAGATCGCGGAGGGCGCGGTCACCAACATCGCCTTCTGGGACGGCACTTCGGTGGTCTGGCCGTCCGCCCCGTGTCTGACCGGGGTCACGATGGCCCTGCTGGAGCCGCGTCTGCCGTCCGTGCGGCGGCAGGTGACCCTGGCGAACCTTCCGGACTTCGGCGCGGCCTTCGTGACGAACTCGCGCGGGATCGCTCCGGTGGAGCGGATCGACGACATCCGGTTCGAGGTGGACCGGGAGCTGATGGAGCGGGTGTACGCCGCGTACGCGTCGGCGCCCTGGGATCCGCTGGCGGCGGAGCGGTCCGGCGGGCCGGGCTCACCCGTTCGGCACGAGTCGCCGACCGACACCCCGTGAACCGCTCTGACCTGCACAAACAGTGGTGAGGCAAGGCGACACACCGCACCGGACGGCGTAATTCTGACTTTCCATCAGCAGGCGCGTGGCGCGCCAGGGCTCTTACCTCGGTCCTAGGAGACGGCTCGGAACGGCCGCTCGGAAGACCGCTCGCGCGCCACGGAGGACTCATGCGCAACCCTGCCCGCCCGCTCACCGGTACCGTGCTGTCGGCCGTCGCGATCGGCGCCCTCGCCGCGCCGACGGCGTACGCCGGGGACTTCCAGACCCTGGAGGTCTATCCGTCCTCCGCGACGCCGGGCACGACCGTCACCGTCAACACCCTCGCCTGCGGGCCCAAGGGGCACGGCATCGGTGACGCCCAGTCCCTCGGCGCGGGCGAGTTCCAGCTGAACCCGAGCACGCACAAGGAGGTCGTGGTCGGGCAGTTCACGGTCCCGCAGCATGCCAAGCCGGGCACCTACGGCATCAGCGTCGCCTGCGACAACGGCAAGACGGCCCGCGGCGACCTCGTCGTCAAGCACCGGGGCCCGAGCGGGCACGTGAAGACCGGTGTCGGGGGCAGCATCGGCCCCGACACCGCCCAGATCACGGCGGGCGCGGCGGTGCTGGCCGCGGCTGCCGTCGGCGGTACGTGGCTCCTGCGTCGCCGGGCGAGCGGCACGTAGGCCGCCGGGGACCGACCGACGGATCAGGGCCGGACCGGCCCCTGGCCCCCGGCCCGAGATCCGTCGGCCCCCTGGCCGTACCGCACGTCCTGCCCCCGCCGCGCGCCCGCATACGGCCCGGCGGGGGCAGGGCCACATCCTCGTACCCCCAGAAGGAGCCGCGTGAGCACCAAGAGCAAGGGCTGGGGCATAGCGGTCGCCGCGTGCGTCGGCATCTGGCTCGTCCAGAACGGCTCGGAGAACGTCACCCCGCCCGTTCCCTCCGCCGCCCAGGCGTTCGCCGCCGGGCCCAACGAGCACACCGACGCCGCCGCCGATCCGCTGCCGCCCTCGGCGCCGGTCCGGCTGCGGATCCCCGAGATCGACGTGGACGCCCCGATGATGGGGCTCGGCCTGGGCGCGGGCGGTTCGCTCGACGTGCCGCCGGAGGGCGACCGCAACATCGCCGGCTGGTACGAGGAGGGCACCACGCCCGGCGCCGAGGGCACCGCGATCGTCGCCGGCCACGTCGACAACGCGCGGGGGCCCGCCGTCTTCTACGCGCTGGGCGCGCTCAAGAAGGGGAACAGGATCGAGGTCGACCGCCAGGACGGCCGCACCGCGGTCTTCACCGTCGACGCCGTCGAGGTCTACGACAACAAGGACTTCCCGGACGAGAAGGTCTACGGAGAGCGGGACCGGGCCGAGCTGCGGGTGATCACCTGCGGCGGCGGGTTCTCCGCGAAATCCGGCTACCAGGGGAACGTGGTCGCCTTCGGCCATCTCATCGGCGTACGCGAGGCGACCTCATGACCACTGGTCGAAGGCGAGCTTCGCGACCAGTGAGAAGACCACGAACAGCAGCACCCCGCGCACGAACTCGGCGCCCTTGCGGAGCGCCATCCGCGCGCCGATCATTCCGCCCGCCAGGTTGAAGACGGCCATGACCGCGGCCAGCTGCCAGAGCACGGTGCCCTGGTAGGCGAACATCGCGAGCGCGCCCGCGTTGGTGCAGACGTTGACGATCTTGGCGGTGGCGGAGGCGGTCACCAGGTCGAGATGGAGTACGGCGGTGAGCGCGAGGACCAGGAAGGTGCCGGTCCCCGGGCCGAACAGGCCGTCGTAGAAGCCGATGCCCCCGCCGACGAGCACGATCGCGGCGACGATCCTGGCCCGGCCGACGGGCGCCCTGTTCTCGCCCTGGGTGCCGAAGGCCGGCCGCAGCATCACGAACGCGGCCACCCCGAGCAGCACGACCATGATCACCGGGCGCAGGACGTCGCTGCTGATCCCGGCGGCGAAGAAGGCCCCGCCCATCGACCCGGCGAGCGCCGCGAGCCCGATCCGTACGGCCGTCGCCACCCGCACCGGCGCCTTGCGTACGTAGGTGACGGCGGCGCCGGACGTGCCGACGATCGCGACGGCCTTGTTGGTGCCGAGGATGTGCGCGGCGGGGACCTGCGGGAGCCCGAGCAGCAGCGCGGGCAGCAGGAGCAGCCCTCCTCCGCCGACCACGGCATCGATCCAGCCGGCCACGAGAGCGGCCGCGCAGAGCAGGACGAGAGTGGTCAGGGATATGTCAGGCATGGCCGCGAGCCTAGGGAGACGGTGGTTGTGCCGTCCATCGATCCCTGGAGTGCTGAGCTACATCTGAGGTTGTGCCGTGATCGCCGGTATACGAGTGACCGCCGCCGGCCGGCGGCCGGTCCTCACCTCCGGGCCCCCGCCCCCGTGAGCGGCGCGCGCCTCACAGCGCGCTCCCGCCGGAGCTGAGATCAGCGTTCCGTACGGGAAACAGTCGGGATGCCGACGGGTAACACCCGCCCCGCACTCTTCGAGACATGAGTACACGGATCGTGGTGGTCGGAGGCGGAACGGCGGGCGCCCGGCTCGCCCAGCGCCTGCCGGTCACCCTCCTCGGCGAAGAGCCGCACGCGCCCTACAACAGGGTGCTGCTCGCGGACGTCCTCGCCGGGCGGTACGAGCCCGAGGTGATCGCGCTGCCCGCTCCCCTGGAGCCGGTGCGGCGCGGGGTGCGGGCGGTGCGGATCGACCGCGCGGCCCGGATCGTGGAGTGCGAGGACGGGACGGCGGTCGGCTACGACCGGCTGGTCCTGGCGACCGGCTCCAACCCGGTGCTGCCGCCGCTGCGCGGACTGCGCGGGTCGCGGCTGCCGTCGGGCGTCCACCCGTTCCGTACGCTCGACGACTGTCTGGAGCTGCGCGCGCTGGTACGGCCCGGCGTCCGCGCGGCCGTCATCGGCGGCGGCCTCCTCGGGGTCTCCGCCGCCCGTGCCCTGGCCGCGCTGGGCGCCGAGGTGGTGCTGACCCAGCAGGGCGAGCGCCTGATGGAGCGGCAGCTGGACGCCCACGCCTCCGAGCTCCTCCGCGAGCACGTGGAGTCCCTCGGGGTCGAGGTGCACACGGAGTGCCGGGTCAGCGGTCTGCGCCAGGAGGGCGGCGCGGTGACGGCCGTCGAACTCGCGGACGGCTTCGTGCTCGACGCCCAGGTCGTGGTGCTGGCCTGCGGAGTCAGGCCGCGCATCGGGCTCGCCCGGGACGCCGGCCTGGAGGTCCGTACCGGCATCGTCGTCGACGACGAGCTGCGGACCTCCGATCCGTTCATCCATGCCATCGGCGACTGCGCGGAGCACGACGGCCGCGTCTACGGCCTGGCGGGCCCGGCCCTGGAACAGGCGGACGCCCTGGCGGGCGTCCTGCTGACCACGACGGCGGGCGCGGCACGGCTCACGACACCGGCGACGGCGGGTGTGACAGCAGGCCCGGCACCGGGCGCGACGGCGGGCCCGGCGGGCGTGCCCGCCTACACCGGCACCCGGGCGCTGACCCGGCTCACCCTCGGTGGCGCCGAGTCGCTCGACCTCGCCGCCTTCGGCGAGGCCACCCCCCGGCCGGGCGACGACGTCGTCCAGCTGACCGACGCCACCCGCCGCGCCTACCGCAAGGTCGTCGTGCGCGGCGACCGGCTGGTCGGCGGCGTGCTCCTCGGCGATCTCGCCGCGGTCGGGGCGCTCGCCCGGGCCTGGGAGGGCGATGAGGCCCTTCCGCCCGCTCCCCTGCTCCACCTGCTCACCCATGACGGAGGCTCCTGAGATGTCGACCATGCCCGTGCACATCCCCACCGTCGTCCTGGTCGGCCACGGAATGGTCGGCCAGCGCTTCCTGGAGGCGCTGGCGGACCGGGGCGTCACCGAGCGCGCGCGTGTCGTGGTGCTCTGCGAGGAGCCCCGCCCCGCCTACGACCGGGTCCAGCTGACCTCCTACTTCAACGGCCGCACCCCCGACGATCTGTCGATGGTCGAGGACGGCTTCATGGCGAAGCACGGCATCGAGCTGTACGTCGGTGACCCGGCCGAGACGATCGACCGGGAGGCCCGTACGGTCACCGCGCGCTCCGGGCAGGTCTTCCCGTACGACACGCTGGTCCTGGCCACCGGCTCGTACCCGTTCGTCCCGCCCGTCCCCGGCAGGGACGCGCGCGGCTGCTTCGTCTACCGGACGATCGAGGACCTCCTCGCCATCGAGGAGTACGCCAAGACCTCGACGACCGGCGCGGTCGTCGGCGGCGGTCTGCTCGGTCTGGAGGCGGCCGGCGCGCTCAAGGGGCTCGGCCTCGACACCCACATCGTCGAGTTCGCGCCGCGGCTGATGCCGGTGCAGGTCGACGAGGGCGGCGGCGCGGCGCTGCTGCGCACGATCGAGCAGATGGGCCTGAGCGTCCACACGGGCACCGGCACCCAGGAGGTCCTGACCGAGGACGGCGCGGTCACCGGGATGCGCCTGTCGGACGGCTCCGAACTGGCCGTCGACATGGTGGTGTTCTCCGCGGGCGTACGGCCCCGGGACCAGCTGGCCCGCGACTGCGGCCTCACGGTCGGCGAGCGCGGCGGTATCGCGGTCGACGAGCGGTGCCGTACCTCCGACCCCGCCGTGTACGCGATCGGCGAGTGCGCGCTGGCGTCGGACGGCAAGGTGTACGGCCTGGTGGCGCCCGGCTACGAGATGGCGCTGACGGCGGCGGCGACGATCGCCGACGAGGCCGACGAGAACACGGCCGGCTTCACCGGCGCCGACATGTCGACGAAGCTGAAGCTGCTCGGCGTGGACGTGGCCTCCTTCGGCGACGCGCACGGCACCGCCGAAGGCTGCCTCGACGTGGTGTACTCCGACTCCCGCTCCGGCGTCTACAAGAAGCTCGTGGTCGACGGCGAGGGCGTGCTGCTCGGCGGTGTGCTGGTCGGCGACGCGGATTCGTACGGCATGCTGCGGCCGCTCACCGGTTCCGTGCCGCCCGTCTCCCCCGAGCAGCTGGTGCTGCCGGCGGGCGCCGGGGCGCCGGTCGCGCTCGGCCCGTCGGCGCTGCCGGACGACGCCGTGATCTGCTCCTGCCACAACGTCACCAAGCACGCGATCACCCAGTGCTCGACGCTGCCCGAGGTGAAGAAGTGCACCAAGGCCGGTACGGGTTGCGGCAGTTGCGTGAAGCTGATCGGGCAGCTGCTGCCGGCCGCCACCGACAAGGGGCTGTGCGGCTGCTTCTCGTACACCCGCAGCGAGCTGTACGAGATCACCCGCACCCTGCGGCTGACCTCCTTCGCCGAGCTGATCGACTCGCACGGGCGGCCGGAGGCGCGCGGCGGTGACGGCTGCGAGGTCTGCAAGCCGACCGTCGGCTCGATCCTGGCGTCGCTCGCTCCGACACTGGAGTTGGGCGGCTACATCCTCGACGGCGAGCAGGCCTCACTCCAGGACACCAACGACCACTTCCTCGCCAACATGCAGCGCAACGGCTCCTACTCGGTGGTGCCCCGGATCCCGGGCGGCGAGGTGACGCCGGAGAAGCTGATCGTGATCGGCGAGGTGGCCCGCGACTTCGGGCTCTACACCAAGATCACCGGCGGGCAGCGGATCGACATGTTCGGCGCCCGCGTCGAGCAGCTCCCGGCGATCTGGACCCGGCTCGTCGACGCGGGGTTCGAGTCCGGTCACGCGTACGGCAAGTCGCTGCGCACGGTGAAGTCCTGCGTGGGGCAGACCTGGTGCCGCTACGGCGTCCAGGACTCGGTGAAGATGGCGATCCAGCTGGAGCTGCGCTACCGCGGCCTGCGCTCCCCGCACAAGCTGAAGTCGGCGGTCTCCGGCTGCGCCCGCGAGTGCGCGGAGGCGCAGTCGAAGGACTTCGGCGTCATCGCGACGGCGAGCGGCTGGAACCTGTACGTGGGCGGCAACGGCGGCGCGACCCCGCGCCACGCCGATCTGCTGGCCCAGGATCTGTCGGACGCCGAACTGGTGCGCCTGATCGACCGGTTCCTGATGTTCTACATCCGGACGGCCGACCGTCTGGAGCGCACCTCGACCTGGCTGGAGCGCCTGGAGGGCGGGCTCGACCACCTGAAGGACGTGGTGGTGCACGACTCGCTGGGGCTGTGCGACGAGCTGGAGGCGCTGATGGCCGCGCACGTCGAGGACTACCAGGACGAGTGGGCGCAGACCCTGGACGACCCGGACCGGCTGCGCCGCTTCGTCTCCTTCGTCAACGCGCCGGACGCGCCGGACCCGTCGGTGAAGTTCGTACCGGAGCGCGACCAGATCAAGCCGGACCTGACGGTCCTCACCATCGGAACTCTGGAAGGGGTCTGAAGCCCGATGAAGCTCGAACTCTCCCACGACGTCGAGGCCGACGCCTGGACGGTGATCTGCGACGAGGCCCGGCTGACGCCCGGCCGGGGCGTGGCGGCGCTGCTGCCCGACGGCCGGCAGGCGGCGCTGTTCAAGGACCGCGCGGGCCGCGCGTACGCGATCGACAACCGCGATCCCTTCACCGGGGCGCAGGTGCTCTCCCGGGGGCTGCTCGGCTCGGCGGGCGGGCGGCCGTTCGTGGCCTCGCCGCTGCTGAAGCAGCGCTTCGACCTGGAGACGGGCCGGTGCCTGGACGACGACGAGGTGACGGTGGCCGTGTATCCGGTCCGCACAATCCCCCGCGACTGACTTGACCGTACGTTCCAGATCGATCTAGGGTCCTGATCGTGGCCAGGCCCAAGGAATTCGACCCCGAGGCCGCGCTCCAGTCAGCTCTCGAACTGTTCTGGCGGCGCGGCTACGAGGCGACGACGATGTCGGACCTCGTCGAGCACCTCGGGATCGGCCGAGCCAGCATCTACGCCACCTTCGGCAACAAGCGCCAGCTCTATATGAAGGCGCTGGAGCGCTACCTCACGACGCGCGACCCGCTGATGACCGAGGAGCTGTCCCAGCCAGGGCCGGCCCTGCCCGCCGTACGCGCTCTCGTACGCCGGTTCGCGGTCGAGGCGGGGACCGACGCGACCCGCCTGAACGGGTGTTTCATCACCAACTCGGCGGCGGAGCTGGGTCCGCACGACGACGCCGTGGCGCGCCGGGTGGAGCTGAACTGGGAGCAGATCGAGACCCTGCTGCACGCCGCGCTCGTCCGGGCGCGCGCCCAGGGCGAGCTGTCGGCGGACCGTGATCCGCGGGCGCTGGCGCGGATGCTCCTGGTCCTGATGCAGGGCATCCGCCTGGTCGGCAAGGCCTCGTCGGACCCGACCAGGGTCAGGGACGCGGCGGAGCAGGCACTGGCTCTGCTGGACTGAGCCACGGGCAGGAGGGCGCCGAACGGCGCCCTTCTTTTCGGCCCACATATTGGAACGTACGGTCAGATATTTTCTTCTCAGGGAGTTGTCACCGCATGTCCGCATCCCCGTCCCCGCGCACGTCCGCACGCTTCACCGGCAAGACCGTCCTCGTCACCGGCGGCGGTACCGGTCTGGGACGGGCCATCGCGCTCGCCTTCGCCGCCGAGGGGGCGAAGGTCGTCGTGTCGGGCCGCAGCGCCGGCACCCTGGACGAGACCCTGTCCCTGGTCAAGGCCGCCGGCGGCACCGCGGCCGCCGTCACCGCCGATGTGTCCCGTGCGGAGGACGTCCGCGCGCTGGTGCGCCGGACCGTCGAGCTCTTCGGCGGCCTCGACGTCGCCGTGAACAACGCCGGGGTCTTCCGGGGCGGCCACGCGGCCGCCGACTTCCCCCTGGAGGACTGGCAGACGCTGATGGACATCAACGTCACCGGTGTCCTGCACTCCCTCCAGGCCGAGGTCGCCCATATGCGGGCCAACGGCGGCGGGGCCATCGTCAACATCTCTTCCAACCTCGGCCCGCACGTGCGCGTCCCGGGCGTCTTCGGCTACCAGGTCTCCAAGGCCGCGGTCTCGGCGCTCACCCGCGCCGCCGCCCGCGACCACATCGCCGACGGCGTCCGGATCAACGCGGTCAGCCCCGGTGCCTCGCAGTCCACGATGTCGCTGCGGCCGGGCGAGACCGAGGCCGAGCGGGAGGTCCGCATGAAGGAGGAGTCGCCGCTCGGCCGCATCTCGGCCGCCTCGGAGGTCGCGGCCGCGGTCCTCTACCTCGCCTCGGAGGAGGCGGGCTCGGTCGTCGGCACGGACCTCGTGATCGACGGGGGCGTCTCGGCCTGACGACACCCCTGCCGGGTTCGGGTCAGCCCTCCACGGCGGCGGGGTCCATCCAGACCAGCTCCCAGTGGTGGCCGTCGGGGTCCGTGAAGGAGCGGCCGTACATGAAACCGAGGTCCTGCGGCTCCTTCGCCGGGGAACCGCCGGCGGCCAGGGCCGCGTCGGCCAGCTCGTCGACCTTCTCCCTGCTGTCGGCGCTCAGCGCGAGCAGCACCTCGGTGGTCTTCGTGGCGTCGGCGATCTCCTTGCCGGGCTTGGTGAAGTCCCGGAAGCGGGGCTCGGTCAGCAGCATCGCGAAGATCGTGTCGCTGATGACCAGGCACGCGGTGCTCTCGTCGCTGAACTGCGGGTTGAAGGAGTAGCCGAGCTTGCTCCAGAAGCCCTTCGAGGTCTCGAGGTCCTTCACGGGCAGGTTCACGAAGATCATCTGGGTCATGGTGGTCTCTCCTCTGGCATGCGCGTCGGGCATGCGCTCCGTAGGGGCGCTTTCAAGAGGTAAGACGGCGGGGGCGCACGGAACTCATCGCCGCCCGAGGATTTTCTTCGGCGGCTTCCCCGGTCAGAGGCCTTCGTCAGGGTCTTACGCGGCGGAGCGCAGCACCAGCGCCGCCAGCGGGACGAAGCCCGGGCCCTCGCCGGTGGTGGCGGCGTCCCGGCCGGCGAGCCGGTGGAGCATCGCGAGGGCGATCCGCTCCCCCTGGGTCTTGGCCCGCTCGGCGACCGGCCCCTGGTGGAGGCCGTCGACGGCGGCGCGCCAGAGCTGGACCCAGCGGCCGAAATGGGCGGCGGTGAGCGGGCGGGCCGCGTCCAGGGCCGCGTGCGGGGCGAAGGTGTCGCGGTCGTAGCCGGCCGTACGGAAGAGCGCGCGTTCCCAGAAGTCGGCGATCCGGGACAGATGGGCCTCCAGGTCCGTGCCGGCGATCCGGGTGAAGTACGGGCCGAGCAGCGGGTCCGCGAAGGCCGCCGTGTAGAAGCGCCGGAGAAGGACGTCGAGGTCGTGGCGGCCGCCGAGGTCCCGGGCGCGGATGGTGCTCATCTGCCCCAGTCTTCCCCCGTGTGCGGCGTCCATCCAGTGCCGAAGGTCCCGGCTCCGGATAGCGTCGGAGCATGAGCCCCGCAGGGAAGAAGATCACCGAGAAGCTGTCGGACGAGGCCCTGGCCGGCGCCACCGGCAAGCGCTGGGCCGAGTGGTTCGCCCTGCTCGACGCCTGGGGCGCGACGGACCGCGGGCACACCGAGATCGCCCGCCACCTCGTCGACGCCGAGGGCGTGAGCGGCTGGCACGCGCAGTCGATCACGGTCGGCTACGAGCAGGAGCGCGGGATGCGCCAGGTCGGCCAGTCCAGCGGCGGCGACTGGCAGGCGAGCGCGAGCAGGACGGTGAACGCCCCGGCCGAGCGCTGCACGGCCGCCTTCGCCGACGAAGGCCTGCGCCGCCGCTGGCTCCCGGACGGCGAGATGGAGGTGCGCACCCACCGTCCGGGAGTCTCGGTCACGGCGGACTGGGACGGCGGCACCAGCCGGATCTCGGTCTATCTCACCGCGAAGGGCCCGGCGAAGACCCAGGTCGGCCTCGGGCACACCAGGCTCCCGGACGCGGACGCGGTGGCCGCCTACAAGGATTTCTGGCGCGAGCGCCTCGGTGTGCTCAAGACCCTGCTGGAGTCCGAGGGCCCAGACCCCCGGACGCCGCCGGAGTCGGACGACCGAGTCTCCGGCGGCTGAGCGTCCGGCTCTCCTCGTCGTAGCGCACGGACATCCGCGCCCTCCCCCGATCAGCGGTCGATGGAGAACACCACCCGGACCCCTTCCGTGGAGTTGATCCGCTCGTTCAGTCCCCAGATCCGTCCGGTCGACGGCGAGTAGCCGAGGTTCTGCGTATAGACCGGCGCGGTCGTCAGGACGTGGGGTGCCGCGTCGGCCAGGGTCTTGTGGACGCAGGAGTAGCGGGCGCCGGACGGGTCCCCCGAGCCGCCGCCGACCCCTGACGGGCAGTCGCCCGCGAGGTACCACGCGGTGCCGTCGGTCGCCGCGCCCTGCATGGCCGAGATCGGGGAGGAGTAGGCGACGGTGGCGTGCCCGGAGGGCAGCGCCGAGGTGGCGTCGAGCGCCCAGCGGATGACCCGGCCGCCCGCGGCTCCCGGCTTGTACTCGGCGGAGACCAGGCCGTCCTGGCCCGACCGGTCGAGGCTGAGGGAGTTGAGGCAGGGGCGGTCCCCGGTGCCGGTCGAGCAGGCGCCGCCGTCGGCGGTGGTGACGTACTGGCCGATCATCGGCAGGGCGTAGTTGCTCCAGCGGGCCGAGGAGGTGGTGCCGGTGATGCCGACGGCCTCGGTGCTGGAGTTGACCTTCCAGATGTGCCGGAGGTCGAAGACCTGGAGCCAGCGGCCGTTGGCGACGAAGACGCGGTTGTCGTACCAGACCACGCCGTCGGCGTGGCTGCTCACGCGGGTGAAGCCGCCCTTTCCGTTCGCGTCGAGGGTCGGCTTGACCAGCAGCAGGTGGTTGTACCTGACCTGCCCGCCGTCGGTGTTGACGAGGCTGACCCGGGCGAACTCGTCGCGCACGGGGTTGGGGCCCTGCAGGCCGCGGCTGAAGTGCCAGGAGGCGAGGTGGGCCGAGCGGCCGTCCCAGGCGCCCCCGGGCTGGGCGTCGTACGAGCCGGTGATGCCCTGCGGGGTCCAGCCACCCGCGTCGGTCCAGGAGTTGGAGGTGTCGTCGCCCTTGTCCCAGCAGAAACCGTCGGGGTTGAGGCCGGTGGCGAGACCGGTCCGGTGGCACAGGCCGTCGATGCCGGTGCGGCCGCCGGAGGTGAGGACCTCGGTGGCGTTCCGTACGGTGACGGCGCCCTGGGACTCGACCGCCTTGATGGCCCTGTCGTGGTCGGCGAACGTGGTGCCGGCGTGGAGCCGGAACTCCGCGACGGCCGCCGGGTCGACCTGTCCGAACGGCATCGCCGCCTGCGCCTCCCCCGCCCCCGCCGTCACGACGGCGAGTGTGGCGAGCGCGGAGCCGAGCACGGCGATCCGGAGTCTCCAGCCTGTCTTTCCTCTGCGTGTCATGGCGCGAGAGC
Source organism: Streptomyces sp. NPDC003027 (assembly GCF_053591435.1). Classification (NCBI taxonomy): domain Bacteria; kingdom Bacillati; phylum Actinomycetota; class Actinomycetes; order Kitasatosporales; family Streptomycetaceae; genus Streptomyces; species Streptomyces sp. NPDC003027. The sequence continues at coordinate 150,466 of NZ_JBSFTU010000001.1, read as the reverse complement.
CTAGCCAGCGGCCCCGCCCATGGGCGGCCCGGGACCACCGCGGTCCCGCCGGCCCGGCGGACCGGGAGAGCGATCAGGCTCCCGCCGCTTCCCCTTCATCGGTTGTTGCTGCACAGTCAACTCCGTAGTTCTAGGTTCCGGAAGCGCGCGACCCCGCCGCCGACCGGGCGGTGGGGCGGTCACCACCACCCCTCTGGAGTGAGACGTGGAGCGACGCAGTTTTCTGCGCGGAGCGGTCATCGGCACGTCGGCCGCCGCCTTCGGCGGCACCCTGATGCGCGGTGCCGCCTACGCGGCGCCCGCCCAGCCCGGCCCCGGCCCCTACGGGGCCCTGGGCGCGGCCGATGCCAACGGCATCCAGCTGCCCAGCGGTTTCACCAGCCGGGTGATCGCCCGGTCCGGCCAGAAGGTCGGCAGCACCTCGTACACCTGGCACAACGCCCCCGACGGGGGCGCCTGCTTCGTCGACGGCACCGGCTGGATCTATGTCTCCAACTCGGAGATCTCCTCGACCGGTGGCGCGAGCGCGGTGAAGTTCAACTCGTCCGGCGCGATCACCGGCGCGTACCGCATCCTGTCCAACACCAACCGCAACTGCGCGGGCGGCAAGACCCCGTGGAACACCTGGCTCTCCTGCGAGGAGGTCAGCCTCGGCTATGTCTACGAGACCGACCCGTGGGGCGTGAAGGCGGCCGTCCGCCGACCGGCGATGGGCCGGTTCAACCACGAGGCCGCCGCCGCCGACCCCGTCCGCAAGGTGATCTACCTGACCGAGGACGAGTCGAACGGCTGCCTCTACCGCTTCGTCCCGACCACCTGGGGCGACCTGTCCTCCGGCACCCTCCAGGTGCTGAAGGCCGGCACCGCCACCTCCGGCACCTTCACCTGGGCCAACGTCCCCGACCCGGACGGCTCCCCCACCTACACCCGCGACCAGGTCTCCGGCGCCAAGCGGTTCAGCGGCGGCGAGGGCTGCCACTACGCCAACGACACCGTCTGGTTCACCACCAAGGGCGACAACCGCCTCTGGCAGCTCAACCTGGCGAACAACACCTACGAACTGGCCTACGACGACTCGCTGGTCAGCGGGGGCGGCGCCCCGCTGACCGGGGTCGACAACGTCACCGGCTCGTCCTCCGGAGACCTGTTCGTCGCCGAGGACGGCGGCAACATGGAGATCTGCGTCATCACGCCGGACGATGTCGTCGCCCCGTTCCTGCGGATCAACGGCCAGTCCGGCTCGGAGATCTGCGGACCGGCCTTCTCCCCCGACGGCAAGCGGCTGTACTTCTCCAGCCAGCGCGGCACGAGCGGCAGCTCCTCGGGCGGTATCACCTACGAGGTGACCGGCCCGTTCCGCGCGTAGCACGGCTCCTCCGCGCGCCGGTGGGCGCCGCCCAGCAGGGCGGCGCCCAGCGGCGTCAGCGTGTGCAGGACCGCGTTGCCGTGGCGCAGGGTGGCGACGAGACCCGCCTCGCGCAGCACGCCCGCGTGCTGACTGGCCGAGGCGAGGGACACCCCCGCCCTGCGGGCCAGTTCGCTGGTCGTGCCGCCGTCACCGATGGCGTGCAGCACGGCGGAGCGGGTGTTGCCGACGAGCTTGGCCAGCGAGGAGCCGCCCGGGGCGTGGAGGGTCGGCGCCTCGCAGTGGGTGATCGGGTAGACGAGCACCGGGGGCAGGGCGGGGTCGCGCAGCACGACCGGGGTGCCGCGGCAGAAGTACGAGGGCTGGAGCAGCAGCCCCCGGCCGTCGAGACGCAGGTCGCGGTCGACGGGGTAGTCCGCCTCCAGGACCGGGGCACGCCAGCGGAACATGCGTGGCAGCGAGGCGAGCAGCTCCTCGGCGCCGCCGTCGAGCAGCGCCCGGCCGCGCACGGCGCGGTCGGCCTCGACGCAGGCGCGGACATGGGGCCAGTACGGCTCGATGGCCGCCCGGTGGTAGCTGCGCAGCGCCCCGATGAGCCGGCTGAACGGTTCCGCGCCGCCGTCGGCGAGGGCGCGCAGCGAGTGGGGCACGGTCCGGCCGCCGACCCGGGCGGCGCCCAGCTGCGCCAGTTCCGTGTGGAGCCGGGCGGGCGGGGTCGCACGGACCGCCTGGAGGCCCTCGTCGAGGCCGTGGACGCCCTCGGCGGGGGTCAGGAAGTCGGGGAAGTAGCCGCGGCTGGGAACGAGGGCGGCGAGCAGGCGTGTCTCACCGTTCAGCCGGGTGCGGGTTTCCGAGCGCCATTCTCCGTAGACGAGGGACCCGCGCCGGTCCCTTAAACGGTGAAAACTGAGAATCGTTTCCCACAGAACGTCCGGCCGGGCGGCCATCCGCACCCCGGCCAAGTCGTTTCCTGTGAAATGAATCCGCAGCATGGAACCCCCACCTGTGCACCCGCAACCACCCCCTCCGGATGAGTATGCACAGCATCACAGCACGTTACCAGGGTGTTTCAGCCACACTTGAAAAGCATCGCGGTGGACGGGGGCGAAACGAAAAGCTGTGCGTGTCGGGCAGGAAACCTTCAGGACCGAGGTGACGTGACGAAGACCGTGGGGGGCTTCTCACGTCCGGCGGCGGTCGGCGAGGGTTGCGGCTCACCTGCCCGGCATGGGTAATGGGCGCGGTCACCGGGTGGGGATCCGGTGGCCGCGCCCGCCTCGTTCTTTGCGGTCCCAATCGTGAAAAGGTTCAACGGCGAATAATTCAATCGCGCGAAATTGAACAGGAACTCACAGGGCGCCGACATCCGGGTGCGGGACGAACCGGCACCATGCGTACGGACGAAATACGACGGGGCGGACACCTCCGCACAAGGTGTCCGCCCCGTCTCTCTTGCGACCCGGAGCCGCCGCCCGTCGGTGAGGGTCGAGTTGACCGACGGCGGCTCCGGTGGTCTTTGCTACTGAACGGATGTTCAGCGGCTGTCGCTGCCGCTCGACTGCGCGGCCGCGCGGCCCGCCTCCAGACGCGCCACCGGGATCCGGAACGGCGAGCAGGAGACGTAGTCCAGGCCGACCTCGTGGAAGAAGTGCACCGACTCCGGGTCGCCGCCGTGCTCACCGCAGACGCCGAGCTTGATGTCGGGGCGGGTGGCCCGGCCGGCCTCGACGGCGGTGCGTACGAGCGCGCCGACGCCGTCCTTGTCGATGGTCTCGAACGGGGAGACGCCGAAGATGCCCTTCTCCAGGTACGCGGTGAAGAAGCTGGCCTCCACGTCGTCCCGGGAGAAGCCCCACACCGTCTGGGTGAGGTCGTTGGTGCCGAAGGAGAAGAACTCGGCGGCCTCGGCGATCTGACCGGCGGTCACGGCGGCGCGCGGCAGCTCGATCATGGTGCCGAGCGCGAGCTTCAGCTCGACGCCGGTCCGCGCCCGCACCTCGGCGATGACCTGCTCGGCCTCGTCGCGGACGATCTCCAGCTCCTGGACGGTGCCGACGAGCGGGATCATGATCTCGGCGCGCGGGTCGCCCTTGGCGTCGATGCGCTCGGCCGCGGCCTCGGCGATCGCCCGGACCTGCATGGTGAACAGGCCGGGGATGACCAGGCCGAGCCGGACACCGCGCAGACCCAGCATCGGGTTCTGCTCGTGCAGCCGGTGCACGGCCTGCAGCAGGCGCAGGTCGTTCTCGTTGGGGTCCTTGCGGGCCTCGGCGAGGGCGACGCGCACCGACAGCTCGGTGATGTCCGGGAGGAACTCGTGCAGCGGCGGGTCGAGCAGGCGGACCGTGACGGGCAGGCCGTCCATCGCCTCGAACAGCTCGACGAAGTCCTGCTTCTGCTGCGGCAGGAGGGCCTGGAGGGCCTCCTCGCGCTCCTCGTCGGTGTCGGCGAGGATCAGCTTCTCGACCATCTCGCGGCGCTCACCGAGGAACATGTGCTCGGTGCGGCACAGACCGATGCCCTGCGCACCGAAGCGGCGGGCGCGCAGCGCGTCCTCGGCGTTGTCGGCGTTGGCGCGGACGCGCAGACGCCGGACGCGGTCGGCGTAGGCCATGATCCGGTGCACGGCGGCGACCAGCTCGTCGGCGTCGTCGGCGCCGGCGTGCATCCGGCCCTCGAAGTACTCGACGACCGGGGAGGGCACGACCGGGACCTCACCGAGGTACACCTTGCCGGTGGAGCCGTCGATGGAGACGACGTCGCCCTCCTCGATGATCTGACCGCTGCCGGTGGTCATCCGGCGGCGCTTGGTGTCGACCTCGAGCTCCTCGGCACCGCAGACACAGGTCTTGCCCATGCCGCGGGCGACGACGGCGGCGTGCGAGGTCTTGCCGCCGCGCGAGGTCAGGATGCCCTCGGCGGCGATCATGCCGTCCAGGTCGTCCGGGTTGGTCTCGCGGCGGATCAGGATGACCTTCTCGCCGGAGCGCGACCACTTGACGGCCGTGTACGAGTCGAAGACGGCCTTGCCGACGGCCGCGCCCGGGGAGGCGGCGATGCCGCGCCCGATCTGCTCGACCTTGGCGTTCTCGTCGAACTTGGGGAACATCAGCTGCGCGAGCTGGGCGCCGTTGACGCGCTGGAGCGCCTCGGCCTCGTCGATCAGGCCCTGGTCCACGAGCTGGGTGGCGATCCGGAAGGCGGCGCCGGCGGTGCGCTTGCCGACGCGGGTCTGCAGCATCCACAGCTGGCCGCGCTCGATCGTGAACTCGATGTCGCAGAGATCCTTGTAGTGGGTCTCGAGCGTCTCCATGATCCGCATCAGCTGGTCGTACGACTTCTTGTCGATCGACTCCAGCTCGGCGAGCGGCACGGTGTTGCGGATGCCCGCGACGACGTCCTCGCCCTGCGCGTTCTGCAGGTAGTCGCCGTAGACGCCCTGGTGGCCGGAGGCGGGGTCGCGGGTGAAGGCCACGCCGGTGCCCGAGTCCGGGCCGAGGTTGCCGAAGACCATCGAGCACACGTTGACGGCGGTGCCGAGGTCGTGCGGGATGCGCTCCTGGCGGCGGTACAGCTTGGCGCGGTCGGTGTTCCAGGAGTTGAAGACCGCCTGGATGGCGAGGTCCATCTGCTCGCGCGGGTCCTGCGGGAAGTCGCGGCCGGCCTCGGCCTTCACGATCTTCTTGAACTGCTTGACGAGCTTCTTCAGGTCGGCGGCGTCGAGATCGGTGTCGACGGTGACCTTCTTGGCGGCCTTGGCCTCGTCGAGCGCGTCCTCGAACAGCTCGCCCTCGACGCCGAGGACGGTCTTGCCGAACATCTGGATGAGACGGCGGTAGGAGTCCCAGGCGAAGCGCTCGTCGCCGGCCTGGGCGGCGAGACCGGCGACGGACTCGTCGGACAGGCCGATGTTGAGAACCGTGTCCATCATGCCGGGCATGGAGAACTTGGCGCCGGAGCGTACGGAGACGAGCAGCGGGTCGTCGGCCTGGCCGAGCTTCTTGCCCATCTTCTGCTCGAGGGCGTCGAGGTGACGGCTCACCTCGTCGCGGAGCTCGACCGGCTCGGAGCCGCTGTCGAGGTAGACCTTGCACGCCTCGGTGGTGATCGTGAAGCCGGGAGGTACCGGCAGGCCGAGGTTGGTCATCTCGGCCAGGTTCGCGCCCTTACCGCCGAGGAGGTCCTTCAGGTCCCTGTTGCCCTCGGTGAAGTCGTACACGAACTTCTGATCTTTGTTTTCCGACACGGGTCTCGACTCCTCGACGACTCGGTGGCTGCCCTGACGGCGAGGAACATACCCAGATCGAAGGCTTCTGGGGAGGTACGCCTAGCGGTCACCGGGGCTTAACCACCCGTCCGCCACCAGATCGAAAGTAACTGACGAGTAGCTTCCGCTTTCAGGCTCCGAAGCCCGCTTGACTCAAACTAGACCATACACGCTCACCTGAGCGGCTCGCGGAGCATTTGCGTTCAACTCTTGAACGAAAGAAGGGTGGCACCCAGTGCCACCCCTCCAGAAGTCCAACATCCCGCAATCCGCTCATCTGAGCACACCCTCTATCAAGGGTGGCGAGGATCACGCTGCGAAAATGACTGGATTCCCACGATCCGGACCTGATCAGGAGGGTCGGAACACCCCACCGGACTCCGTCCGTCCACTCCCTCCGGAGCCCGTCAGCCGCCTGACGTGTCGAGTTCCGCGTCCTCGCCCACACCGGCGCAGTCGTACGGATCCTTGAGCCAGCCGTCCGGCAGCACGACCCGGTTGTTGCCCGACGTACGGCCGCGCGGGCCGTCCGCGCCGACCGGCCAGGGCTGATCCAGGTCCAGCTCGCTCAACTGAGCGCTCAGCTCGTCCAGGGACGACGTGATCGCCAGCTTCTTGCGCATCTCCGAGCCGACCGAGAAGCCCTTCAGATACCAGGCCACGTGCTTACGGAAGTCGATGACACCGCGCGACTCGTCCCCGAGCCATTCGCCGAGCAGGCGGGCGTGCCGCACCATCGCGTCCGCGACCTCGCGCAGCCCGGGCTGGGCGTAGGCGCCCGTGCCCTCGAAACCGGCCACCAGATCGGCGAAGAGCCACGGCCGGCCCAGGCAGCCACGCCCCACGACCACGCCGTCGCAGCCGGTCTCGCGCATCATCCGCAGCGCGTCGTCCGCCGACCAGATGTCGCCGTTGCCCAGCACCGGGATCTCCGGCACGTGCTCCTTGAGCCGCGCGATCGCGTCCCAGTCGGCCGTGCCGCCGTAGTGCTGGGCCGCCGTCCGCCCGTGCAGGGCTATCGCCGTGACCCCCTCCTCGACCGCGATCCGGCCCGCGTCGAGGAAGGTGATGTGGTCGTCGTCGATGCCCTTGCGCATCTTCATGGTGACCGGCAGGTCGCCCGCGTTGGTCACGGCCTCGTGCAGGATCGCCCGCAGCAGGGGCCGCTTGTACGGGAGGGCGGAGCCGCCGCCCTTGCGGGTGACCTTGGGGACCGGGCAGCCGAAGTTCAGGTCGATGTGGTCGGCCAGGTCCTCGTCCACGATCATCCGCACCGCCTTGCCGACCGTCACGGGGTCGACTCCGTACAGCTGGATCGACCGCGGCTTCTCGCTGTCGTCGAAGCGGATGAGCTGCATGGTCTTCTCGTTGCGCTCGACCAGCGCCCGCGTCGTGATCATCTCACTGACGAACAGTCCCTTGCCGCCGCTGTACTCACGGCAGAGGGTGCGGAAGGGGGCGTTGGTGATGCCGGCCATCGGCGCGAGCACCACCGGCGGCTGCACGATGTGCGGCCCGATGGCGAGAGGGGAGAACGCGGTCATTCAGCTATTGTCCCGCACCGCGCCGACAGCCCGTCGCCCCTCCGCCCACCGGCTCCCGCGGGCGGCCGGGGCCCGCCGTCCTGGTCCAGGGGCACGTACGTCGCCGGCCGCGGCCCGGAGACGGGCCCGGCTCGTCGTGCGCGGGTGGCACAGGGTGCCTCGGCGGCGCCCGTACTGCCGCGCGTTCGCACGCTCATTCACTCCCCGATGACGAGAAGGGGCCCAGGTCACCGTGGTGACCCGGGCCCCTCGTCCTGCTCGCCGGTGCTACTCCTGGCCGGCCGTGGCGGTCTCGGCGCCTTCCGTGCCCTCGGCGCCCGCCGCGCGCTCGCGCATCTTCCTCAGCAGCTCCTGCTTCTGGTCGTCAGCGCTCCTGCGGTCGGCGTCGCTGCTCTGAACGGCGCCCTGCTGGTCGGCACGGGACAGCTTCTTGCGCTGTCCGCCGACACCGAGAAGGTTGTTGCGGCCCTTGGCCATGGGGTTCTCCCATCAGTGAGAAATGCGGTGGTGAGTCGGCTGGCGCTGCGCGGGAGTGGGACCCGCGGCGCTCTCACTCGTAGATCTGGAAGAACGAAGACATGGCGTAGACGCTACCCCGGCCGGCCGCGCGGCGGCACGTGGGTTTCGGTCGCGCCATCCTCGCGAGTGACAGACATTGAAATCTGTCAGCCGTCATGCCATGGTTGTCATGCGTCACCCTCCCATCCCTTCTCCGAGGAGACCCTCATGACCTCCCTCCCCACCCGCTCCCTCGGCGCCACCGGCCCCGAGGTCTCCGCCCTCGGCCTCGGCTGCATGGGAATGTCCGCGCTGTACGGCGAGAGCGACCGCGCCGAATCGATCGCGACCATCCACGCCGCGCTCGACGCGGGCGTCACGCTCCTGGACACCGGTGACTTCTACGGCATGGGGCACAACGAACTGCTGATCAACGAAGCCCTGCGCACCGCTCCCGCCGCCGCCCGCGAGAAGGCGCTGACCAGCGTGAAGTTCGGCGCCCTGCGCACGGTCGAGGGCGGCTTCACCGGCTATGACGGCCGTCCGGCGGCGGTGCGGAACTTCGCGGCGTACTCCCTCCAGCGCCTGGGTGCGGACCACATCGACATCTACCGGATCGCCCGTGTCGACCCCGACGTCCCGATCGAGGAGACCGTCGGCGCCATCGCGGAGCTGGTCCAGGCCGGGCACGTCCGCCACATCGGCCTCTCGGAGGTCGGTGCGGACACCCTGCACCGCGCGGCGGCGGTCGCCCCGATCGCCGATCTCCAGATCGAGTACTCCCTCATATCCCGGGGCGTCGAGGAGAAGATCCTGCCGGCCGCCCGTGAGCTGGGCATCGGCGTCACGGCGTACGGCGTGCTCTCCCGCAGTCTCATCAGCGGCCACTTCACCCGGGACCGCGAGCTGGCGCCGGGCGACTTCCGGGGGATGAGCCCGCGCTTCCAGGGCGACAACCTCCACCGCAACCTGGACCTGGTGGACCGGCTGCGGGCCATCGCCGGGGCCAAGGGCGTGACGGTCGCGCAGACCGCGATCGCCTGGGTGCTCGCCCAGGGCCCCCGGCACGGCGTCGGCATCGTCCCGCTGATCGGCGCGCGCCGCCGGGACCGTCTGGCCGAGGCGCTCGGCTCCCTGGACGTGACGCTGGACGCGGCCGACCTCGCCGCGATCGAGCGGGCCGTGCCGGTGGGCGCGGCGGCCGGTGAGCGCTACCCCGAGGCCCAGATGGCGCACCTGGACAGCGAGCGCTGACTGCCCGGCGACCTGTCGTTCGGCTGACAGGTACTGTCAACCCATGCCCACCGAGACCCTCACCGCAGAGCGCATTCTCGAAGCCACCGAGGAGGTGCTGCGGCGCTACGGCCCGGCGAAGGCCACCGTCGTCGACGTGGCCCGGGTGCTCGGCGTGAGCCACGGCAGCGTGTATCGCCACTTCCGTACGAAGGCCGCGCTGCGCGAGGCGGTCACCCACCGCTGGCTGACCCGTGCCGAGGTCGCCCTGGCCGAGCTGATCGAGGCGCGGGACCGGCCGGCGGCGGAGCGGCTGCGTGCCTGGTTCGCCGGTCTGTTCGAGGCCAAGCGCCACAAGGCGGGCGCCGACCCCGAGCTCTTCGCCACCTACGGCGTGCTGATCGACGAGAGCAGCGGCGTCGTGGAGCACCACATCGATGTCCTGATCAGCCAGGTCCGTACGATCGTCGAGGAGGGCGTCCGGGGCGGGGAGTTCACCGCCGCCGAGCCCGACGCGACGGCCCGCGCGCTCTTCGACGCGACGTGCCGCTTCCACGACCCCGCCTATGCCCCCGAGTGGCGGCGCCCCACGATCGAGGCCGAGTTCGACGCGGTGATGGATCTGCTGCTGCGCGGCCTGCGCGCCTGACGACGCACGCCGAAGCCCCCGGTTCCGCAGGGGGAGCCGGGGGCTTCGGCGTGTGGGTGATCCGGGGTCAGCAGCCCAGCAGGCGGCTTCCGAGGTAGCCCTGGATCTGGTCGAGGGAGACGCGCTCCTGCTTCATGGTGTCGCGCTCGCGCACGGTCACCGCGTTGTCGTCGAGGGTGTCGAAGTCGACGGTGACGCAGAACGGCGTACCGATCTCGTCCTGGCGGCGGTAGCGGCGGCCGATGGCACCGGCGTCGTCGAAGTCGATGTTCCAGTTCTGCCGCAGGTCGGCGGCGAGGCCCTTGGCCTTCGGCGACAGCTGCGGGTTGCGCGACAGCGGCAGGACGGCGACCTTGACGGGCGCGATGCGGTGGTCGAAGCGCATCACGGTGCGCTTCTCCATGACGCCCTTGGCGTTCGGGGCCTCGTCCTCGTTGAACGCGTCGAGCATGAACGCCAGCATCGTCCGGCCGACACCGGCCGCCGGCTCGATGACGTACGGAGTCCAGCGCTCGTTGGCCTCCTGGTCGAAGAAGTGGAGCTCGTTGCCGGAGGCCTTGGAGTGGGCCTTCAGGTCGTAGTCGGTGCGGTTGGCGACGCCCTCGAGCTCGCCCCACTCGCTGCCGCCGAACTGGAAGCGGTACTCGATGTCGGCGGTGCGCTTGGAGTAGTGGGAGAGCTTCTCCTTCGGGTGCTCGAACCAGCGCATGTTCTCCTCACGCAGGCCCAGGCCCGTGTACCAGTTCCAGCGCTGCTCCATCCAGTACTCGTGCCACTGCTCGTCCTCGCCCGGCTTGACGAAGAACTCCATCTCCATCTGCTCGAACTCGCGGGTGCGGAAGATGAAGTTGCCCGGAGTGATCTCGTTCCGGAAGGACTTGCCCATCTGCGCGATGCCGAACGGCGGCTTCTTGCGCGAGGTCTGCAGCACCTGGCCGAAGTTGGTGAAGATGCCCTGGGCGGTCTCGGGACGCAGGTAGGCGACGGAGCCGGAGTCCTGGGTCGGGCCGAGGTGGGTGGAGAGCAGACCCGAGAACTGCTTGGGCTCGGTGAAGGTGCCCTTGTTGCCGCAGTTGGGGCAGTTGAGGTCGGCGAGGCCGTTCTCGGGGAGGCGGCCGTGCTTCTCCTCGTACGCCTCCTCCAGGTGGTCGGCGCGGTAGCGCTTGTGGCAGGAGGTGCACTCGGTCAGCGGGTCCGTGAACGTGGCGACGTGACCGGAGGCCTCCCAGACCTCGGTGGCCAGGATCACCGACGAGTCGATGCCGACGACGTCCTCGCGCGAGGTGACCATGTACCGCCACCACTGACGCTTGATGTTCTCCTTCAGCTCGACACCCAGCGGTCCGTAGTCCCAGGCGGCCTTCTGGCCGCCGTAGATCTCACTGCACGGGTAGACGAAGCCACGGCGCTTGCTCAGGCTGACGATGGTGTCGATCTTGTCGGCGGCCACGGTGCTCTCTTCATTACGACGACGAAGTGCGAATGCCTCAGATTACCGGCGCGCGTGCCCCCCGTATCAAATCGGTCCGGCCGGGCCCGGCCCCGTACGGGCGTGGCCGGGAACACAAGTAGGACAATTGACAATCGTTTCCAATTTTGTTGAAAATGAGTGTCATGAACGTACGCCGCCTCATACCCACCGCCGCCGTCGCCGGAGCCGTCTCCCTCGGGCTCGTCACGCTGTCCGCCTGCTCCGGCACTTCCGGCGCCGCCGACCGGCCGAGCGACGGCAAGCTGAGCGTGGTGGCGTCGTTCTACCCCATGCAGTACCTGGCCGAGCAGATCGGCGGCGACCACGTCTCCGTCAGCACGCTCACCAAGCCGGGCGTCGAGCCGCACGACCTGGAGCTCAAGCCGAAGCAGATAGCCGAGCTCGGCGAGGCCGACTACATCCTCTACCTCAAGGGCATCCAGCCCGCCGTCGACGAGGCGATCAAGCAGGCCGGCGTCAAGAACACGGTCGACGCCGCCACCCTCACGAAGCTCGAGGAACACGGTACCGAGACCGGCCACGACCACGCCGGAGAGACCGCCGAGGAGCACGCCGCCCACGAGGGCGAGGCGCACGCCGACGAGCACGGCCACGAGGGCCACGAGTCCGAGGCCGGCGCCGACCCGCACATCTGGCTCGACCCCGTGAAGTACGCCGAGGTCGCCAAGGGTGTCGGCGCCTCCCTGGAGAAGGCCGACCCGGGCCACGCCACCGACTACCGCGAGAACACCGACGCCCTGGTGAAGAAGCTCGGCGACCTGGACACGGCGTTCGAGACCGGCCTGAAGAACACCACCACCAAGACCTTCATCACCACCCACTCGGCCTTCGGCTACCTCGCCGAGCGCTACGGCCTGGACCAGGAGGGCATCTCCGGCATGGACCCCGAGTCCGAGCCGAGCCCCGCCCGGATCAAGGAGCTCCAGGACATCGCGGCGAAGGAGAAGGTCTCCACCGTCTTCTTCGAGACCCTCGCCAGCGACAAGACCGCGAAGACCCTCGCCACCGACACCGGTCTGAAGACCGACGTGCTCGACCCGCTGGAGGGAATCACGGACCGGTCCAAGGGCGATGACTACATCGAGGTCATGCAGTCCAACCTCACGGCGCTGAAGAAGGCCCTCGGCGCCAAGTGACACCCACGCACGTATCGGAGGCACGAGCCATGGCCATCGACCCCGTTCTTTCCGTCCGCGGAGCCACGGCGGCCCTCGGCTCGCGCCCCGTCCTGCGCGGCGTCGACCTCACCGTCCAGCACGGTGAGGTCGTCGCGCTGCTCGGCGCCAACGGCTCCGGCAAGTCGACCGCCGTCCGCGCCGTCATCGGCCAGGTGCCGCTGACCGACGGTTCCATATCCCTGTTCGGTACGGAGCAGAAGCGATTCCGCGCCTGGTCCCGGGTCGGATACGTACCGCAGCGCACCACCGCCGCCAGCGGCGTGCCCGCCACGATCCGCGAGGTCGTCTCCTCGGGCCGGCTCTCCCGCAAGCGGCTGGGCTGGCTGACCAAGGCCGACCGGGCCGCCGTCGACCGGGCCATCGCACTCGTCGGCCTGACCGACCGCGCCAAGGACTCCGTCTCCGCCCTCTCCGGCGGCCAGCACCAGCGTGTCCTGATCGCCCGGGCGCTCGCCTCGGAGCCCGAACTGCTGATCATGGACGAGCCGATGGCCGGCGTGGACCTCGCCAGCCAGGAGATCCTCGCCGCGACGCTTCGCGAGCAGGTCGCCGACGGCACCTCCGTCCTCCTCGTCCTGCACGAGCTGGGCCCGCTGGAGCCGCTGATCGACCGGGCCGTGGTGCTCCGTGACGGCTGCGTGGTGCACGACGGCCCGCCGCCGAAGGCCGTCGGCCAGCACGCGCTGCCCGGCCACGACCACGTACATCCGCACGCGGCCGACGAGCCGCTCCGCACGGGACTGCTGACCTGATCATGGATTTCCTCGAGCCCGCCTTCATGCAGCGATCGCTTCTCGCGGCCGTCCTCGTCGGCATCACCGCCCCCGCCGTCGGCATCTACCTCGTCCAGCGCCGCCAGGCGCTGATGGGTGACGGCATCGGCCATGTCGCCATGACCGGCGTGGGCCTCGGCTTCCTGCTGAGCTCGAGCCCGGTGTGGATGGCGACCCTGGTCGCCGTGGTCGGCGCCGTCCTGATGGAACTGATCCGCGCCTACGGCAGGACCCGCGGCGACATCGCGCTGGCGCTCCTCTTCTACGGAGGCATGGCGGGCGGCGTCATGCTGATGAGCATCGCCGACGGCTCCAACGCCAACCTGCTCTCCTACCTCTTCGGCTCGCTGTCGACCGTGTCGGACGCGGACGTCACCGCGATCGCCGTCCTCGCCGCCTTCGTGATCCTCGTCACCGTCGGCCTGCGCCGCCAGCTGTTCGCGGTCAGCCAGGACGAGGAGTTCGCCCGCGTCACCGGCCTTCCGGTGCGCGCCCTGAACCTGCTCGTCGCGGTCACCGCCGCGGTGACCGTCACGGTCGCCATGCGCGTCGTCGGCCTGCTGCTGGTCAGTGCGCTGATGGTGGTGCCGGTGGCAGCCGCCCAGCAGTTGTCCAAGTCGTTCCGTACGACGTTCGTGCTCGCGGTCGTGATCGGCGTCGGCGTCACCCTGTCCGGCACCATCACGACGTACTACCAGGACGTGCCGCCGGGCGCGACGATCGTGCTGCTCGCGATCGGCGTCTTCATCGTCCTCACGCTCCTCGCGACGCCCCTGGCGAGACGGCGGGCCCGGGCGGCGGAGGCGGCGTCCGCGGAGTGCGACATGGCCGTCCCGGGCACCCGGCGGCCGACGGACGACGTCACGGTCTAGGGGGCCTGGCAGAATGGCGGGGGCAACGAAGATTCCAAGGAGGCCCCTGTGGCGACGGCAGGACCCCCCGTACGCGGCCGCTCGACCAAGCAGCGGGCCGCTGTCTCAGCCGCACTGAACGAGGTGGACGAGTTCCGCAGCGCCCAGGAGCTGCACGACATGCTCAAGCACCGCGGCGACTCGGTCGGCCTGACCACGGTCTACCGCACGCTGCAGTCCCTGGCGGACGCGGGCGAGGTCGACGCGCTGCGCACCAGCGACGGCGAGACGGTCTACCGCCGCTGCTCGACCGGTGACCACCACCATCACCTCGTCTGCCGCGTCTGCGGCAAGGCGGTCGAGGTGGAGGGTCCGGCGGTGGAGAAGTGGGCGGACACGATCGCGGCGGAGCACGGCTTCGTGAACGTGGCCCACACGGTCGAGATCTTCGGCACGTGCGAGGACTGCGCGGCGAAGTGACCTGAAACGCCAGAAGGGCCCGCCCCCGTGCCGGGGGCGGGCCCTTCTGGCGTGCTCGTGCGTCAGACGCGGCCGAGGTGCCGGTCGAGCAGCTCCCGCAGGCGGTCGGCGTCGGCGGGGTCGACCAGGCCACGCTTGGGCAGGAGGGCGACCGAGTCGGCCGTCAGGAGGGCGAAGAACGAACCGGTCTCGGCGTACCTGAGCACCGTCGACCACGGGCGGAAGCTCTCGTGGTCCCGGCCGGTCCAGCGGACCCCGCGGTCGTTCACGACGGCCCACAACTCCCCGTGCGGCTTGGTCGCACGGTGCATCCGACGCCCGCTCCACCAGGGCTGGAGCGGCCCCAGGAGAAGGGCGTACACGACCAGGCCGACCAGCAACGACACCGTTATCCCGTCCGGCTCCCCCGAACCGGTCAGCTTCAGCACGATGACGAGGAAGGCCACGACGGCGGTGGCCGACATCAGCCCTCGCATGCGGCGGCCGGAGGGGCTGTCCCGCAGCCGGAACCGGACGGCCTCTCTCGCGTCGGCGGGCGTCGGTTCGTAGAACAGCTGGACTCTCTCGTCCGCCCCCACGTCCCTCACGTCACGCCTTGGGAGAAGCCGCGGCATCCGCCGGGCCCTGCGGCGGGACGGTCCCGTTGCCCATCGCCGCGCGGTCCTCGGCCGGGATCGCGCCGAAGCGGCGGTCGCGGGAGGCGTACTCGACGCACGCCCGCCACAGGTCGCGGCGGTCGAAGTCCGGCCACAACACGTCCTGGAAGACCATCTCCGCGTAGCTGCTCTGCCAGATCAGGTAGTTGGAGGTGCGCTGCTCGCCGCTGGGGCGCAGGAAGAGGTCGACGTCCGGCATGTCCGGGTAGTAGAGATACTTCTGGAAGGTCTTCTCGTTGACCTTCGACGGGTCAAGCCGTCCCGCCGCCACGTCCTCCGCGATCTTCTTCGCCGCGTCGGCGACCTCCGCGCGGCCGCCGTAGTTCACGCAGAAGTACAGCGTCATCGCGTCGTTGTCGACCGTCTGCTCCTGCGCGATCTGCAGCTCCTGGACGACCGACTTCCACATCTTCGGCATACGGCCGACCCAGCGGATACGGATGCCCAGCTCGTCCATCTCGTCACGCCGGCGACGGATCACGTCCCGGTTGAAGTTCATCAGGAAGCGGACCTCCTCCGGCGACCGCTTCCAGTTCTCCGTGGAGAAGGCGTAGAGCGACAGGTTCTTCACCCCGAGCTCCAGGCAGCCCTTCAGCACGTCGAGGACGACGCCCTCGCCGACCTTGTGCCCCTCCGTGCGCGGCAGCCCCCGCTCCTGCGCCCAGCGGCCGTTGCCGTCCATCACGCACGCGACGTGGTTCGGCACCAGCTCGCCGGGGAGCTTCGGCGGGCGGGCACCGGACGGGTGCGGCTCGGGGACCTTGTACTCACGCCGGTTCCGTCCGAGGATTCCGCGTCGTGCGATGGCCATGGCGATGGGTTCTCCTAGCTCTTCTCTACGTACCGCAGCGAGCGCAGGCCGCGCTCCAGGTGCCAGTGCAGATAGGCGGACACCAGTCCGCTGCCCTCCCTGACGTGACGCGGCTCGCACGCGTCCGCCGTCGCCCAGTCGCCGGTCAGCAGCGCGCTGAGCAGGCCGATGGCCTCCGGAGAGGGTACGACGCTGCCCGGCACCCGGCAGTCGCCGCAGATGACTCCCCCCGCCGCGACCGAGAAGAAGCGGTTGGGCCCGTGGAGGCCGCACCTCGCGCAGTCCTGGAAGCTGGGCGCGTACCCGTTGACGGCCAGGGAGCGGAGCAGGAAGGCGTCGAGTATGAGGTGGGGGGCGTGCTCCGCGTTCGCGAGGGTGCGCAGTCCCCCCACGAGCAGCAGATACTGCTGCACGGCCGGCTCGCCCTCGTTGTCCGTGAACCGCTCGGCGGTCTCCAGCATTGCCGTACCGGCGGTGTAGCGGGCGTAGTCGGTGACGATCCCGCTCCCGTAAGCGGCGATGGTCTCGCTCTGTGTGCAGAGCGGCAGGCCGCGCCCGACGAGATCGCTGCCCCGGGCGAAGAACTGCACGTCGACGTGGGAGAAGGGCTCCAGCCTGGCCCCGAACTTCGACTTCGTCCGCCGCACCCCGCGCGCCACGGCGCGTACGCGTCCGTGACCGCGCGTGAGCAGCGTGATGATGCGGTCCGCTTCACCCAGCTTCTGGGTGCGCAGCACGATGCCGTCGTCGCGGAACAGGCTCATGGGCCCATTCTCCCGTACGACGGGAGTGCTCAGAGGTCGTCGGGCAGAAGCCGGAACGAACCGTGCGCCGTGAGCGGCCGCATCATCCGGAAGTGTGTGTCGGTGGTGAACATGTCGGCTGTGTGGAAGGCGGCCGCGAGTGCCACGTTCATGGCGTCCGCAAGCCCTACCCCCTTGCCTCCGGACGCGTCTTCGTAGCCCCGCATGACGGCCATGGCCCCGCGCAGATGCGGCTGGACCTCCGGCACCTCGAAGCGCCGGGCCTCCACTTGGCGGGCGATGAAGTCGAGCGCGTTCATGGAGGCCCTGGCCCCGACCCGTTCCGTCAGCAGGTAGTCCAGCTCGGTGAGAACCATGGGCGAGATGACGAGGTGGCCGACTCGGGCGAGCGCTGCCGTGTGCGCCCGATGGCGGGGGTCCTTGGGTGTGAAGAGGCGATACAGGGCGTTCGTGTCCGCGATCACCACAGGAAGTTCAGGCATCGGCCGCGCCCATGCCGCGGAGGGTCTCGTCGATCTCGTCGTCGCCGAGCACGGGTCCGCCCAGATCCGGGATCTCCAGCGGCCCCATGGGGTCCGTCCTGAACGGGTACGCGGGCCGGCCCAGGGATCCACCCCTCGGAACGATGTCCCCTATCGGGACGCCGTCCTTGGTGATGGTGATCGTCTCACCGGCCTCCACGCGCGCCATGACACGCGAGGTCTGCTGGTTGAGCTCCCGCAGAGGCACGTCCTGGTTCCTGTTCCTGTCCTCGTCGCTGCCCATACCACGAGCGTACTACTCGTTCTACAGACATGCGGGCCATGCGGTCGCCCACCTCACGGCACCTCGCCCCGGCTCCGGGCGTTCGCGTGGGCCGTCGCCGCGCTGATGCGCTCCGCCGAGGTCGCCTCCCGGACCCCGTCCGGCTCCGCGTCCCACTCCCGCCCGCCGCCGAGCGGCCGCAGCTGGACGTAGGGGCCCTCATGACCCATGACCGTGCCCACACGCCCGGTGCGGATCTCGATGACGTACGACCCGATGGGCAGTTTCATGACCGGTCCCCTTCTTCCCCCGGCAGTACGGCGGCGGCCAGCCGGCGCGCCGTTTCCACCGTGCAGCGTCCCAATTCGATGAGCGGCCGGGGGTTGTCGGAGGCGAGGGTGACGGCGTCGAGCCCGAGGGAGGGCAGCACGATTCCCGCCCGCACGAGCGCCTCGCGCAATTCCGTCACCGCCTCGCTCGCTTCTTCGACGGATCCCTTGATCGACCGCATGTCGTGTTCCTTCACCAACGCATCCTTTTCCGAATCCATTTCCCGCTTACCGCACCCAGGGTGGTACCGGATCCGTAGAATCGGGAGATGCGCAGGTCCTACAACTGCGGCGTAGCGTGGGGGAGTTAATCCATGGCCAAAGCTCGACGGCTGGACACGTGGCGCTTCTTCGGCCAGGAGCTGAAGGCCCAGCGGGAAGCGAAGGGGATGACGCAGGGGGAACTGGGCGAGCGGGTGTTCGTTTCCGGCGGATACATCGGCCAGTTCGAACAGGGAATTCGAAAGCCGCAGCTGGATGTGGCAGGGCGAATCGACGACGTCCTACAAACCGGTGGTTTTTTCGAACGGACGTGTAGGCGACTGATCAACGCCTCGCCGTACGCGTCCTATTTCGAGCCGGTGGTGGAACTGGAGGCGCTGGCGACGAAGATCTGCGAGTTCGCGCCGACGGTGATGCCGGGGTTGTTGCAGACGGCGGAGTACGCGCGGGCGGTGACGCTGGCGGCGAACCCGTTCGTCACCGAGGCGTACGTGGACGAGAAGGTCACGGCGCGGATAGAGCGCGCGCGGGTCCTGAAGGACGCTACAAGGCCCGAGTATTGGGTGGTCTTGCACGAGAACGCGCTCCTCACGCCGGTGGGCGGCCCGGCCGTGATGGCGGCGCAGCTGGAGCACCTGGCGGCGCTGGTACGCGAGCGGGTGGTGCTGGTCATCGTGCTCCCGCGCGAGGCCGGAGCACACGCCGCCATGGAAGGCTCGCTACGACTCATGGAGTTCGAGGACGCGCCACCAACCGCCTATACAGAGACGTCGTTTTCGGGAACGCTGCTCGACGATCCGGCAGTGGTCAAGCGAGTACAGCGCGCCTACGATCTGCTCAGGGTCGCCACGCTGTCGCCGGAGGCGTCCCTGGCCCTGATCGAGTCGGCGGCGGAGGACTACAGACGATGCGCGAGTACGACCTGAGCAAGGCCCGCTGGTTCAAGAGCTCGTACAGCAACGCTTCGGGCGGCGACTGCGTCGAGGTGGCGTACGACTTCGTCGGCGCCGCCTGGCGCAAGAGCAGCTACAGCAACGGCGAGGGTGGCAACTGCGTCGAAGTCCTCGACAACCTCCCCGGCGTCGTCCCCGTCCGCGACTCCAAGAACCCCGGCGGCCCCGCCCTCGTCCTCCCCGCCACCGCCTGGGCCGCCTTCGTCTCCGCGCTCAAGGCCGAGGAGTCCGTGTAGGCACACTTATGGACCTCATAAGCCTGACTTATGAGGTCATAGACCGGGGGCGGGTACCGCTTCGCGAAGTTCGTTAATTAGGGTGACCTAAGTGACGGCACCTCTCGCCGTCACGTCGCTTGCGAAGGGAACCCAGACATGCCCCGCCCTCTCCGGGTCGCGATCGTCGGCGCCGGCCCCGCCGGAATCTATGCCGCCGATGCGCTGCTGAAGTCCGAGGCCGCCGCCGAGCCGGGCGTGTCGATCGACATCTTCGAGCGGATGCCGGCTCCCTTCGGCCTGATCCGGTACGGCGTGGCGCCCGACCATCCCCGGATCAAGGGCATCATCACCGCCCTGCACCAGGTGCTCGACAAGCCGCAGGTCCGCCTCTTCGGCAACGTCGAGTACGGCGCCGACATCCACCTGGACGATCTGCGCGCCTTCTACGACGCCGTGGTCTTCTCCACCGGCGCCATGGCCGACCGCGAACTGCGCATCCCCGGTGTCGAGCTCGACGGCTCCTACGGCGCCGCCGACTTCGCCTCCTGGTACGACGGCCACCCGGACGTGCCCCGCACCTGGCCGCTGCACGCCGAGAAGGTCGCCGTGCTCGGCGTCGGCAACGTGGCCCTCGACATCGCGCGCATCCTCGCCAAGACGGCGGACGAGCTGCTGCCGACCGAGATCCCGCCGAACGTCTACGACGGCCTCAAGGCCAACAAGGCCGTGGAGATCCACGTCTTCGGCCGCCGAGGCCCGGCCCAGGCGAAGTTCAGCCCCATGGAGCTGCGCGAGCTGGACCACTCGCCGACCATCGAGGTCATCGTCAACCCCGAGGACATCGACTACGACGAGGGCTCGATCGCCGAGCGCCGCAAGAACAAGCAGACCGACATGGTCGCCAAGACCCTGGAGAACTGGGCGATCCGCGACGTCGGCGACCGCCCGCACAAGCTCTTCCTGCACTTCTTCGAGTCGCCGGCCGAGATCCTCGGCGAGGACGGCAAGGTCGTCGGTCTGCGCACCGAGCGCACCGAACTCGACGGCACCGGCAACGTCAACGGCACCGGCAAGACCACCGACTGGGACGTGCAGGCCGTCTACCGCGCCGTCGGCTACCTCTCCGACGAGCTGCCCAAGCTGCCCTGGGACACCGCCTCCGGCACCGTCCCCGACCAGGGCGGCCGCGTGATCGAGGAGAGCGGCGAGCACCTCGCCTCGACGTACGTCACCGGCTGGATCCGGCGCGGTCCGGTCGGCCTCATCGGCCACACCAAGGGCGACGCCAACGAGACCGTCGCCAACCTGCTCGACGACTTCGCCCACGGCCGGCTGCTGACGCCCGAGACCCCGGAGACCGAGGCGGTCGTCTCCTTCCTGGAGTCCAAGGGCGTCACGTACACCACCTGGGAGGGCTGGTACGCCCTGGACGCCGCCGAGAAGGCGCTGGGCGAGCCGCAGGGCCGCGAGCGCGTGAAGATCGTCGAGCGTGACGAGATGCTGAAGGCCAGCAACGCGGTCACTCCGCGGTAGGTCGTCTCCGGACACTCCCTGGCACCCACGGCCGTCGGCCCGGGCCCGACTCGTAAGCGGCGACGAGTCTGGCCCGGGCCGTTTCCCGCCACCGCACCGCTTCGACGGCTGCCTCCCGCGCTCATACTCTGGAAGGGCCGGGAAGGGAAGTGAGCCGCCATGGCCGTCCCCGTCGAAGAGGCCGCCCCCGCCGTGCGACGGGCACGGGACGCGGCTGCGCGTGAGTCCTGGGCCGAGGCGTACGCCCTGCTGCGCGACTTCGACCTGCATCCCTCGCACCCGCTCACACCCGGGGATCTGGACATCCTCGCCGACGCCGCCTGGTGGGCGGGCCACATCGACGAGTCGGTCGCCGCCCGGCTTCGGTCCCACGCCGCGCACGCGGCCGCCGGGGACCACCGGGGAGCGGGGCACGCCGCCTGGTGGCTGGCCTTCGAGTACCGCTGCCTGGGACGGCCGGCGGCCGCGGCGGGCTGGCTGCACCGGGCCCGCCACCACCTGGAGGGGGAGCCGGAGTGCCCCGAGCAGTGCTATCTCGCCTGGACCGACGCGGAGGAGGCCCAGGAGCACCACGACCCGGGCGCGGCCCTCACCGCCGTGCTGCGGATGAACCGCATCGCCCGCCACTCCGGCAGCCCGGACCTGATCGCGCTGAGCCGCGAGGCCCACGCGGCCGTCCTGCTGGCGAACGGGCGCAGGGCGGAGGGGCTCGCCCTCCTCGACGACGCGATGTGCGCGGTGACCGCCGGCGAACTGAGCGGCATGTTCACCGGCTGGCTGTACTGCCTGGCGCTCACCGAGTGCATGGAGGCCGCGGACCTCGGCCGGGCGGTCGCATGGACCTCCGCGGCGATGACCTGGTGCGAGGCCCCCTGGGCGCAGCACGTCCGCCGGCCCGACGCCCCGGGCACGCCGGGCCCTGACGGCACCACGGGCGGGGCGCGCTCCGCCGGGCCGGCACCCGGTGGCGTCCCGTCGCCGCTCCCGGCGGGCGTGCCCGCGCCGGTCACCGACAACCCGTTCCGGGGGCTGTGCCGGATCCACCACGTCGAGGTGCTCGATCTGCTCGGGGTGTGGGAGCTCGCCGAGGCCGAGGCCGCCCGCGTCTGCGAGGAGATCCTTCCGGACGGCCTGGAGGCCGCCGCCGAGGCGCACTACGCGGCCGGGGAGATCCGGCGCAGGCAGGGGCGGTTCGACGCCGCCGCCGTCTCGTACGGACACGCCCACGAACTCGGCAGGATCCCGCAGCCGGGCCTCGCGCTGCTACGGCTGGCCCAGGGGAAGGCCGACGCCGCCGTGGCCGGGCTGAAGCTGGCCCTGGCCTGTCAGAGCGACCGCCACGACCTCCTCGGCCGGGCGCGGCTGCTGGCCGCGCAGACCGAGGTGGCCCTGGCCGTCGGGGACCTGGACGGTGCCGCGGCGGCGGTCGCGGAGCTGGAGGCGCTGTCCCCCGGGGCGCCGCTCCTGGGCGCCATGGCCGACACCGCCCGCGGCGCCCTCGCGCTGGCCCGGCACGAACCCGCGCTCCGTCCCCTGCGCCGGGCACTGGCCGGCTGGCTGGCGCTGCGCGTGCCGTACGAGGCCGCGCGGGTACGGATGCTGCTCGCCGCCGCCGGCCAGGCCGAGGGCGACGACGAGGCGGCCCGGCTGGAACTCGCCGCCGCACGCTCCACGTTCGAGCGGCTCGGCGCGCTGCCCGACGCCCGGCGGGCGACGGCCCTGCTGGCCGGCCACCGCCGGACACTGCCCGGCGGGCTGACCGCACGGGAGGCCGAGGTGCTGCGGCTGGTCGCGGCGGGCGGCTCCAACCGGGACATCGCGCGAGCGCTGACCATCGGCGAGCACACGGTCGCCCGCCACCTCAACAACGTCTTCGCCAAGCTGGACGTGACCTCCCGCACCGCCGCCACGGCGTACGCCTACGCCCACGGCCTGGCGTAGGTCGGCGCCAGCTACACCGATCCCGCCGACACGGAGCGGAACATCGCCTGGACCCGGGCGTACGACGCCGCGCTGCGTCCGCACACGCAGGAGGCCGGCTACGTCAATTTCATGGACACCGACGACCAGAGCCGGGTGCGCGTCAACTACCGGCAGAACGAAGACCGTTTGCGGGCGGTCAAGCGCCGCTACGATCCCGGCGACGTCTTCCGCCTCAACCACAACATCGCGCCGTAGGGGGCACGGCTCAGAGCAGCGTCCTCGCGGTGGTGAGCAGCCGGGCGGTGTCGTCGGCGCAGAGCGCCAGGGCGTTGCCGACGGTGCTCAGCACGTCCCGCTCGGCCGCGCTGTACGGGCCGTCGGCGAGGGCGATCCGGGCTCCCTGGAGCAGGATCGACTCCCGTCCGGAGGCTGCCAGGTGCGGGGTGAGCGGCTCCAGGGCCTCGTGCAGCTCGATGGCGAGGGCGGCGCCGCCGCCGCCCACGTCGGGGAGGAAGCGGCCGGTGTCGGCCGCCAGCGCCTCGACGAGGTCGGTCAGCTGGGTGGCGGTGCACTCGGCGAAGCCGGCCGCCCGGACCGCCGTGACCGCGGTGTCCACCGCCGTACGGGAGGAGGCGCCGCCCGCCGCGAGGACGGCGAGGGCGACGGTGTGCACGGCGTCCCGCAGCATCGCGGAGAAACGGCTCGTCGTCGGGTGGTCGAGCACGTCCGTACCGAAGTGGGTGTGGCACGCGGCGCATTCGATGACCGGCCCGGTGCATCCGCGGGGCAGGACCGGCACTCCGAGGACGGCGAACCGCCGGCGGCCGGTGCGGCGCCGGTAGTTGCGGTCGCCACCGCACTCCTCGCAGAAGAACTCACCGTCTCCGACGGTGTTCCAGGAAGTACGAATGCCGCAGACGCCCACTTTTCGACAACGTGACTCTCGGGCAGACCGCACGTCGCACCTCCCTTAACGACACGGCAACACTGCCGACGTGGGCGTGATGTTAGCCACATCTGTGATGTGGCGTCAGCACCTCGTCGACAGATCGCCACCGACATGGCCGAGACCCGCCACGAACACCGGCCGCCTCATCGAGGCGGCCGGTGCCCGAAAGACGCGGTCACCGCGTCGGAAGGGGCGGACGCGGCGGCGGTGAACCGAGTGGGTGGCGGGTTCGCCACCGACCGGAACCGATGCCCGTACGGAGCGTCAGCGTGCGGCCCGGTTGACGGCCGAGATGACGGCCTTCAGCGAGGCGCGGGTGGTGTTGGCGTCGATGCCGATGCCCCACAGGACCTTGCCGTCGATGGCGCACTCGATGTACGAGGCGGCCTGCGCGGAGGCGCCCTCGCTCATCGTGTGCTCCTGGTAGTCCAGCAGCCGTGCGTCGACGCCGATGGTCTGCAGGGCGTCGAAGAAGGCCGAGATCGGACCGTTGCCGGTACCGCTCAGCACGGTCTCGGCACCGTCCACGACCGCCTCGACGGTCAGGGTGTCGGTGCCGTCCGTGTCGGAGGTGGTCTGGCCGGAACGCAGCTGGATGCGTCCCCAGGCGTTCTCCGGGTTCGGCAGGTACTCGTCCTGGAAGACCGACCAGATCGCGGCGGGGGTGACCTCGCCGCCCTCGGTGTCCGTCTTCTGCTGGATGATCTTCGAGAACTCGATCTGCATCCGGCGCGGCAGGTCCAGCTTGTGGTCGTTCTTCAGGACGTAGGCGATACCGCCCTTGCCGGACTGGGAGTTTACCCGGATCACGGCCTCGTAGGAGCGGCCGACGTCCTTAGGGTCGATCGGCAGGTACGGCACGGCCCACTCGATCTCGTCGACGCTCTTGCCCGCGGCGGCCGCGTCGGCCTCCATGGCGTCGAAGCCCTTCTTGATGGCGTCCTGGTGGGAGCCGGAGAAGGCGGTGTAGACCAGGTCGCCCGCGTAGGGGTGGCGCGGGTGGACCTCCATCTGGTTGCAGTACTCGGAGGTGCGGCGGATCTCGTCGATCTGCGAGAAGTCGATCTGCGGGTCCACGCCCTGCGAGAACAGGTTCATGCCCAGGGTCACCAGGTCGACGTTGCCGGTCCGCTCGCCCTGCCCGAACAGGCACCCCTCGATGCGGTCGGCGCCGGCCATGATGGCCAGCTCGGCCGCCGCCACGGCCGTACCGCGGTCGTTGTGCGGGTGCACGGACAGGCAGATGTACTCGCGGCGGGTCAGGTGGCGGGACATCCACTCGAACCGGTCCGCGTGCGTGGACGGCGTCGAACGCTCCACGGTGGCGGGCAGGTTGAGGATGATCTCGCGGCCCTCCTCGGGCTGCCAGACGTCGCAGACCGCCTCGCAGACCTCCAGGGCGAAGTCCAGCTCGGTGTCGGTGAAGATCTCCGGGCTGTACTGGTAGCCGAAGATCGTCTCGTCGCCCAGCAGCTTGTCCGCGTACTCCATGACCAGCCGCGTGCCGTCGACGGCGATCTGCTTGATGTCCTGCTTCGTGCCGCGGAAGACGACCCGGCGGAAGGTGGGCGCGGTGGCGTTGTACAGGTGGACGGTGGCGCGCTTGGCGCCGACCAGGGACTCCACGGTCCGCTCGATCAGGTCCTCGCGGGCCTGGGTCAGCACGGAGATGGTGACGTCGTCCGGGATCGCGCCCTCTTCGATGATGGAGCGCACGAAGTTGAAGTCGGTGTCGCCGGAGGACGGGAAGCCGACCTCGATCTCCTTGTAGCCCATGCGCACCAGCAGGTCGAACATCTCGCGCTTGCGCGCGGGGCTCATCGGGTCGATCAGGGCCTGGTTGCCGTCGCGCAGGTCGGTCGACAGCCAGCGGGGCGCCTTGGTGATGCGCTGCTCGGGCCAGGTGCGGTCGGGGATGTGCACGGCCTCGTACCGGCCGTACTTGTGGATCGGCATCCCTGACGGCTTCTGCATCTGGGTGGCGTTGGTGACGGGCGTGGGGCGGCCAACGGGCTGAGACATTGCGTAGGGCTCCTCGGGTCCAGCTGGGGAGGGACGGCCGACTGTCGAACGCAACACCAGGTCCCGCGGGGAGGGGGTCGGCCTACGACTACAGGCCCTCGCCGCGGCAGCTAAGGAGAAGCAGCCCGAAACGCATGATGTGCCGCAGCCTAGCCGAGGACGGCGGAGTCCGGACGTCCTGTTTCAGTATGCGGGACGACCAGGCCGTCAATGGGAAAGGGTGACGAATCACTCCATTTCGCGGATCCTCGTCGCATGCCGTGACAGTTCGATGACTCAGTGCGACATTGCTGGGATGACCTCCCTCGCGCATCACCCTGTCTTCTGCTCGATCGTGCCGCCCCACCTGCTGGAGCAGCTGGCCCGGTCCGCGAACCCGGCGATCGCTGCCGTGGCCCGCCGGACCCTGGTCGCGGACGCCGCCGCCCGGACGGCCCGCACGCTTCCGCACGCCGCCTCCACCTCCGCCACGGCCCCGACGCCCGCCGACCCGGCCCGCCCGCGGCGCACCGTGTACGACGCCCAGCGCCGGACCGAGCTGCCGGGCGTCGAGGTCCGCGGCGAGGGTGGCGAGGCGACCGGCGACGCCACCGTCAACCGCGCCTACGCCGGGCTCGGCGCCACCTTCGACCTCTTCCTGAACGCCTACGGCCGCGACTCGATCGACGGCGCCGGCCTGCCGCTCCTGGCGACCGTCCACTACGACGAGAACTACGGCAACGCCTTCTGGAACGGCGAGCAGATGGTGTTCGGCGACGGCGACGACGAGATCTTCCTCGACTTCACCCTGCCCGTGGACGTCATCGGCCACGAGCTGGCACACGGCTTCACGCAGCACACCGCCGGCCTGGAGTACTTCAGCCAGTCCGGTGCCCTCAACGAGTCCGTCTCGGACGTCTTCGGCTCACTGGTGAAGCAGTACGCGCTGGGCCAGAGCGCCGCGGACGCCGACTGGCTGATCGGCGAGGGCCTGTTCCACCCGAACGTCCAGGGGACGGCCCTGCGCTCGATGAAGGCTCCGGGCACGGCGTACGACGACGACGTCCTGGGCAAGGACCCGCAGCCCGGCCACATGGACGACTACGTCCGCACCAGCCAGGACAACGGCGGCGTGCACATCAACTCCGGCATCCCCAACCACGCCTTCTATCTGGCGGCGACCGAGCTGGGCGGCAACGCCTGGGAGCGGCCGGGGCAGATCTGGTACGACGTGATGACCGGTGGGACGCTCACCCCCCAGACCCGGTTCGGCGAGTTCGCCAAGGCCACGGTGGCGGCGGCGAAGGCGCGGTACGGCGACGGCGCGGAGATCCAGGCCGTGGTGAAGGCCTGGGCGACCGTGGGCCTACCGACGGACTGACGGACGAGGGCGGACCGACAGGCGACGGACTGATAGACAGAGCCCATGCGTATTCGAGTACGGCGCACCGGCGGCTTCGCGGGCATCGAACGGTCGGCCGAGGTGGACACCTCCGAGCAGGAGGACGCCGTGGAATGGCACACCCTGGCCGACGCCGTCCTCAGGGACGGCGACGACGACGGCCCGGAGGTGCCGGACGGCTTCTCGTACGAGATCACGATCGACGGCGCGACGGTCCACTGCGCGGACCCCCGCCTGACGCAGGTCCAGCGGGCCCTGATCGGAAAGGTCCTCAAGGAGGGCGCCTGAGCGCCCTCCCGCGAGGCTAGAAGCCCAGCTTGCGGAGCTGCTTGGGGTCCCGCTGCCAGTCCTTCGCGACCTTCACGTGCAGGTCGAGGAAGACCGGGGTCCCGAGCAGCGCCTCGATGTGCTTGCGGGACTTCATCCCGACCTCCTTCAGGCGGCTGCCCTTCGGGCCGATGATGATCCCCTTCTGGCTGGGGCGCTCGATGTAGACGTTCGCGTGGATGTCGAGCAGCGGCTTGTCCGCCGGGCGGCCCTCGCGGGGCAGCATCTCCTCGACCACCACGGCGATCGAGTGCGGCAGCTCGTCGCGTACGCCCTCCAGCGCGGCCTCGCGGATCAGCTCCGCGACCATGACCTGCTCCGGCTCGTCGGTGAGGTCGCCCTCCGGGTAGAGCGGCGGGGACTCGGGCAGGAGCGGGATCAGCAGGTCCGCGACGAGCTGGACCTGCTTGCCGGCGACGGCCGAGACCGGGACGATCTCCTGCCATTCGAAGCCCAGCTCCTTGCCGAGCTGATCGATGGCGATGAGCTGCTCGGCGAGGGTCTTGGAGTCGACCAGGTCCGTCTTGGTGACGATCGCGACCTTCGGGGTCTTCTTGATCCCGGCGAGCTCCTTGGCGATGAAACGGTCGCCGGGGCCGAGCTTCTGGTCGGCGGGCAGGCAGAAGCCGATCACGTCGACCTCGGCCCACGTCGTGCGCACGACGTCGTTGAGCCGCTCACCGAGGAGCGTGCGCGGCTTGTGGAGACCCGGCGTGTCCACCAGGATCAGCTGCGCCTCCGGGCGGTGCACGATGCCTCGGACGGTGTGCCGGGTGGTCTGCGGCCGGTTGGAGGTGATCGCCACCTTCTGGCCGACCAGAGCGTTCGTGAGAGTGGACTTGCCCGCGTTGGGGCGGCCGACGAAGCAGGCGAAGCCGGCCCGGTGGACGGCTTCGGAATCTTGGTTACGAGCGCTCATGGGGGCCATTCTCCCCGATGCGGGACCTCGTCACGTACCCAGTGCCCCGCGGCGCCGTACCCGCGGCCCGATCGGCGCCGGGCCGGGGGTGGCGCGCGAAGGGGCCCGGCACCTGGCCGGGCCCCCTTCGCGCTGCTCGGACGGGGTCAGCCCGCCGTGACCGCCGCCCGGAGCTGTCCGTCGGGGCCGGCGAGCAGGACCGGGGTCTCGGGCCCGCCGAGGTCCCGTACCGCGGCGCGGTCCGCGTCCGAGGCGGCGTCGGCGGTGGAGACGACGGCCGCCGCCTCCAGCGACCGGGCGCCGCTGGCGACGGCCATGGCGACCGCCGTCTGCAGCGCGCTCAGCCGGAGCGACTCCAGGGCCACGGTCCCGGCCACGTACGTCCGCCCGGTCTCGTCCCGTACCGCCGCGCCCTCGGGCACACCGTTGCGGGCGCGGGCGCTGCGCGCCAGCGTGATGATCTTGAGGTCCTCGGCGCCGAGATCGCCGTGCTCGCGGTTGAGTGTCATGCCCCGAGCATAGGTCGGGGCAGGGGGTCAGCTCTTGGCGCCCTTGACGAACTTGTCGGCGGCGAGCTTGGCGAAGGTGTCGAAGTCCTTCTTGGTGGTGGCGGGGTCCGAGAGGTACAGCATCCGCATCACGCCGGTGCCCTGGCGGGCGACCACGATCTGCGGCTCGATCTTCATGCCGGGCGCGACCTCCAAAGCCAGCCCGAAGGCGAGCGCCTCCTCGGCGCCCTGCGGGGCGGTGCGCTTCGCCACCGACATCTTCATCTTCTCGCCCTCGGCCTCGACGGTGAAGTCGGTGCAGCTGTCCAGTGCGGTGGCGAGCTTCTTGGTGAAGTCGGCCGCACCGGTGCCGGGGAAGGTCACGATCTCCTCGGTGATCTCGGAGTCGTTGTTGCCCACGGCGAAGTCGGCGGTCGCGCCCTTGGTGGCACCGGCGATGTCACCGGCCACCATGACGGAGAGCGGCTCGCACGCCGGCTTGTCGATCTTGTAGACGGTCTTCTCGTCCTCGTGCTTGGTGGTCTTCCAGCCCGAGGGCAGGTCCTTCAGCTCCAGGACACCGGCCTTCATCTGAGCCACCGTCAGCGGCGTGGCGGGCGCCGGGGCGGCCGGCTTGTCCGCGCCCTTCTTCGTGTTGTCCTCGGCGGCGTCGCCGCCACCGCACGCGGCGGTCAGGGAGAGCGCGGAGACGGTGAGTACGGCGGCCAGGCCGTGACGAACGCGGGTACGCATGATGGATGAGCCCTTTGCGGTACGAGGGTGGGAGACTGCCCGGTACCGGTGGGGGACGGCCCGATCACGAGGAGCTTATCCGGGCCCACTGACGGCGTCGTACGGGTTTCGAGCCTTGTTCATCCGGCCACCGGGAACATCGCTCCCCACCGCCCCTCCGGGGAGACCAGCCACTCCAGCTTCGCCGCCGTGTCCGCCTCCGCCAGGGGCGTGTGCAGCACGATCACCAGGTCCGGCCGGGCCGGGACCCTCAGCTGCGTCGCTTCGAGCACCAGCGGACCGGCCACCGGGTGTTCCACGGTCTTGCGGTGCTGGCCGCCCGGCTTGATGTCCCGTCGCTCCCACAGCGCGGCGAACTCCGCGCTGGCCGCCTTCGCCTCCTCGACCACCGCGCGGAACCCCTCGTCGTCCGGGCACTCCGAGCAGGCGGCCCGGAACTGGGCGACCACATGGGGCGCGAGCTCCTCCCAGTCGCCGGCCCGGGAGCGGTAGAGCGGGTCGGTGAAGAAGGAGAGGAGGCAGTTGCGGGGGGCCTCGGGCCGCATGCCCAGCACGATCGACGCCGACTCGTTGTACATGACCGTGTTCCAGTACGCGTCCATGATGTGCGCGGGGAACGGCATCCAGGCGTCGATCAGCCGGCGCAGCCCCGCGCACATGTCCCGTGCCTCGGGATCGACTTCGGGGGCGGGCGGGTTGAGGCCGGCCAGCACGTACAGATGGCGCCGCTCGGCCGGGCTCAGCCGCAGCACCCGCGCCACGGAGTCGAGCACCTGCGGGGAGACCGTGATGTCCCGGCCCTGCTCCAGCCACTGGTACCAGGAGACCCCCACACCGGCCAGGACCGCGACCTCCTCGCGGCGCAGCCCCGGGGTGCGGCGGCGTGCCCCGCCGTCGGGAAGGCCCGCCTCGGCGGGGGTGACCCGGGCCCGACGGCTCATCAGGAACTCGCGCAGTTCGGCCAGTCGATGCGCCTTGGCATCGGTGTTCTCGACCGCAGTGGCCACGTGCGCTCCTCCCCCGGGGATGTCTGGTGGTACGACCAACAGGATAAGTACCCGCTCCCCAGCCTTGTTCCCGTGCGCCGAGGGTGGGGCCATGGCAACCCTGACCTCTCCTCCGACCACCCCCGCCGCTCCCCCGGCTCTGACCGGCCGTGCCCGGCTGGTCCTCTTCGTGCTGTGCGCGGCGCAGTTCATGGTGGCGCTCGACTTCTCCGTCCTGAACGTGGCGCTGCCGGTGCTCGGCGCGGACCTCGGCCTCGGGCACTCGGCGCTCCAGTGGGCGGTCACGGCCTTCGCCCTGCCCTCGGGCGGCTTCCTGCTCCTCTTCGGGCGGATGGGCGACCTCTACGGGCGCAAGAAACTGTTCCTGGCCGGCCTGGCGCTCTTCGGAGCGGCCTCCGTGCTCGCGACCTTCGCCTGGGACCCGGCGTCCTTCCTCGCGGCGCGGGCCCTGCAGGGCGTCGGCGCGGCGGCGATCGTGCCGACCGGGATGTCCCTGCTGACCACCACGTTCCCCGAGGGGCCGCAGCGCGACCGGGCGCTGGGCATCTCCGGCACCCTGCTCTCCCTGGGCTTCACCATCGGCATGGTGCTCGGCGGTGTCATGACGGACGCGCTCGGCTGGCGCTCGACCATGGGCCTGCTGGCGGTCTTCAGCCTGATCGTGCTGCCGCTGGCGCCGGGTCTGCTGCCGGAGTCCCGGACCCCGGACCGGCCCCGTCCGGACGTGCCGGGCGCGGTGACCGTGACCGGCGGGCTGCTCGCGGTGATCTACGCCCTGTCGACGGCGGCCGAGCGCGGCTTCGGCGGCGCGGACGTGCTGGTGTCCCTGGTGGCGGGCGTGGTGCTGCTCGTGGCCTTCGCGATCGTGGAGTCGCGGCACCGGGCCCCGCTGGTCTCCCTGCCGATGCTGCGGCGGCGTACGGTCGCCCTCGGCAACCTGGGCGGGCTCGTGACGTTCTCCATGATGTCCACGGTCGTCTTCGTGCTCACCCTCTACCTGCAGGAGACGCTCCGGCTGTCCGCGCTCGCCACCGGTCTGGTCTTCGGTGTGCAGGGCGTCGTGTCCGTCTTCGCGGGGTCGGTCGCGCCCAGGCTGATCGGCCGGTTCGGCGCCCGCCGCACGCTGGTGTACGCGCTGGCCGGGCAGGGCCTGTTCGTCGCCGCGCTGCTCGGCATCGGCGAGGACTCGGGCGCGCTCCTCGCGGGGGTCGCCGTCTCGCTGGCGTCCATGTGCCACCTGGGCGCGATCATCTCGTACGGCCTGACCGTCACGTCCGGCGTCCCGGACTCGGAACAGGGCCTGGCCACCGGTCTGGTGACGACGACCCAGCAGGTCGGTCTCACCGTCGGCATCCCGCTGCTCGGGGTCCTCGCGACCACCGGCGGGGATCTGTACGGCGGTGTGCGCACCGTTCTCGCCGTCGACGCGGCGGTCGTGCTGGCGACGGCCCTGCTTATCGCCGTCGGCCTGCGCGAGCGCGCCGGGCGCACCCCTAAGGGCGGTCGAGCCTGAGGCGTACGGCGCGCGGGAGGCCGGCGACCACCAGGTCGTACGAGTCCTCGATGAGCTCCCGGACCGTCCGGTCCGGGAGCCCGGCGACCGTCACGGTGTTCCAGTGGCGCTTGTTCATGTGGTAGCCGGGGGCGACGGCCGGGTGTTCCTCCCGGAGCCGTACCGCCTCCTCCGGTTCGCACTTGAGGTTGATCCGCAGCGGCTCGGCGTCCAGCGCCGAGAGCGCGAACACCTTCCCGGCGACCTTGAAGACGGAGGTCTCCGGGCCGAACGGGTACTCCTCCGTCGCGTCGTTGAACTCCAGGCAGAAGGCGCGCAGCTCGTCGGGGGTCATGCCGGTGCCTCCTGCGGTCGCGCGACCGGTTCCACGAGGACGGTGACGATCTTGTTCCGGCGGCCGGCCGGGGACTCGGCCGTCAGGCGCAGCGCGCGCCCGTCCGGGAGCTCCACGACCGCCTCGGCGCCCGCGATCGGCACCCGGCCCAGCGCCTTGGCGAGCAGTCCGCCGACGGTCTCGACGTCCTCGTCGTCGTACTCGTCGGCGCCGAGGCCGTACAGCTCGCCGAGGTCGCCGATGTCCAGGCGGGCCGTGACGCGGTAGCGGTCCTCGCCCAGATCGTGGACCGGCGGCAGCTCGCGGTCGTACTCGTCGGTGATCTCGCCGACGATCTCCTCCAGGATGTCCTCGATGGTGACGATCCCGGCCGTGCCGCCGTACTCGTCGATGACGACGGCGACGTGGTTGCGCTCCCGCTGCATCTCCCGCAGCAGGTCGCCGGCGTTCTTGGTGTCCGGTACGAACGCGGCCGCCCGCATCGCCGTCGAGACCAGGTCGTTCTCGGCGTCCCGGTTGATGTGCGTCTTGCGGACCAGGTCCTTCAGATAGACGATGCCGACGATGTCGTCCTCGTTCTCGCCCGTGACCGGGATGCGCGAGAAACCGGAGCGCAGCGCCAGGGTGAGGGCCTGCCGGACGGTCTTGAACCGCTCGATGCAGACCAGGTCGGTCCGGGGCACCATCACCTCCCGTACCAGCGTGTCACCGAGCTCGAAGACGGAGTGCACCATGCGGCGCTCCTCGTCCTCGATCAGCGACTCCTGCTCGGCGAGGTCGACCATCGCGCGCAGTTCGGCCTCGGAGGCGAAGGGGCCCTTGCGGAAGCCCTTGCCGGGGGTGAGCGCGTTGCCGATGAGGATCAGCAGCTGCGGGATCGGGCCCATGACCCGGGCCAGCGGCAGCAGGACGTACGCGGCGACGGTGGCCGTGTTCAGCGGGTGCTGGCGGCCGATGGTGCGCGGTGAGACGCCGACGGCGACGTAGCTGACGAGCACCATCACCGCGATGGCGATGAGGAGGGCCTCCCAGGTCTCCGGGAACTCCTCCAGGCAGGCGTAGGTGACGAGGACCCCGGCCGCCGTCTCGCACGAGACGCGCACGAGCAGCGCCAGGTTGAGGTAGCGGGTCGGGTCGGAGGCGACCTGGACCAGCCTGTCGGCGCCGCGCCGCCCCGACCGTACGGCCTCGGCGGCGCGGAAGCTGGAGACGCGGGCGATGCCGGCCTCGGCGCAGGCGCCGAGCCAGGCGACGACGACCAGGGCGACCACGCCGAAGATCAGCGATGCGTTCATCGGCTGCTTCGGGGGTTCAGGAGACGGTCGGCGCCGGGGAGGGGCCGGTCAGGCCCTTCTCCGCGCGCCAGCCGTCGACGATGGCCGCCTGAAGGCCGAACATCTCGGCCTTCTCGTCCGGCTCCTCGTGGTCGTAGCCGAGGAGGTGCAGCACGCCGTGGACGGTCAGCAGCTGGAGCTCCTCGTCCATGGAGTGCTGCGTGGGCGCGTCCTCGCCCTGCTTCTTGGCGACCTCGGGGCAGAGCACGATGTCGCCGAGGAGCCCCTGCGGGGGCTCCTCGGTGTCCTTCGTCGGCGGGCGCAGCTCGTCCATCGGGAAGGACATGACGTCCGTCGGGCCGGGCAGGTCCATCCACTGGATGTGCAGCTGCTCCATGGCCTCCTCGTCCACGACGATCACCGACAGCTCGGAGAGCGGGTGGATGCGCATCCGCGCGAGGGCGTAGCGGGCGATGTCGAGGATCGCCTGCTCGTCGACCTCGGTTCCGGACTCGTTGTTGACGTCGATCGACATGGTGCGGCTGGTCTACTTCCCGTTGCGGCTGTCGTACTTCTCGTACGCGTCGACGATACGGCCGACGAGCTTGTGCCGTACGACATCGTGGGACGTGAGCCGGGAGAAGTGGACGTCGTCCAGGCCCTCCAGGATCTCCTGGACCTGACGCAGGCCGCTCTTCGTGCCGCCGGGAAGGTCGACCTGGGTGATGTCACCGGTGATGACGATCTTCGAGTCGAAGCCGAGCCTCGTCAGGAACATCTTCATCTGCTCCGGGCTGGTGTTCTGCGCCTCGTCGAGGATGATGAACGCGTCGTTCAGGGTCCGTCCTCGCATGTACGCGAGCGGCGCGACCTCGATCGTGCCCGAGGCCATCAGCTTCGGGATCGAGTCCGGGTCGAGCATGTCGTGCAGCGCGTCGTACAGCGGCCGCAGATACGGGTCGATCTTCTCGTACAGCGTGCCCGGCAGGAAGCCGAGCCGCTCACCCGCCTCGACGGCCGGCCGGGTCAGGATGATCCGGGTGACCTGCTTGGACTGCAGGGCCTGGACCGCCTTGGCCATGGCCAGATACGTCTTGCCCGTACCGGCGGGGCCGATGCCGAAGACGACCGTGTGCTTGTCGATCGCGTCGACATAGCGCTTCTGGTTGAGGGTCTTGGGGCGGATGGTGCGGCCCCGGCTGGAGAGGATGTTCTGGGTGAGCACCTCGGCCGGGGTCTCCTGGCCTGCCTCCGCCTTGCCGTTCTCGCTCGCCCTGAGCATGGCGATCGAGCGTTCCACTGCGTCCTCCGTCATCGGCTGCCCGGTGCGGAGCACCAGCATCATCTCGTCGAACAAGCGCTGGATCAGTGCGACTTCCGTCGCCTCGCCCACCGCGCTGACCTGGTTCCCCCGGACATGGATGTCGGTCGCCGGGAACGCCTTCTCGATCACGCGCAGCAACGCGTCACCGGAACCGAGAACGGTCACCATCGGGTGCTTGGCGGGGACGGTGAAGTGGGCGCGGGTCTCGCCCGGTGCGCCATTGGGGGCTGTGGGTGTGTGAGTCATGGGCCGGCACTGTGGCCTGCACATACCTCCCGTTGCAGGGTTCTCGCCGCTCGACAACCTCTGGATACAAGCCTACGACCTGGCGGTGACAAGGCCGAAGCCTTTTACGAGCGCGGTGCCCCGAAGCCGATCGTGGGCACGGCCCGGCGCAGCGGCCAGGGGCGGGCCTCGGCCGGGAGCAGCGGCTCCAGGAAGGCGTAGCGGCCGCGCAGGGCCTCGGGGTCCTGGCAGACGTGCCCCTGGACGTGCTGCCACCAGGCGGCGACCTCGCCCCAGCCGGGGGCGGAGAGCGAGCCGCCGAACTCCTGCACCGACAGCGCGGCCGTCAGCCCGGCGAAGGCCAGCCGGTCGGCGAGCGGCCAGTCGGCGAGCGTTCCGGTGACGAAGCCGGCCACGAACACGTCCCCGGCGCCGGTGGGGTCGAGGGCGGAGACCTGGATGGCCGGGACCTCGGCGGTCTCGCCGGTGCCGCCGTCGACCGCGTAGGCCCCCTCGGGACCCAGCGTGACCACGGCGTAACGGACCTTGTCGGCGAGGGCGCGGGCGGCGGCGCGGGGGCAGTCGGTACGGGTGTAGCGCATCGCCTCCTGCGCGTTGGGCAGGAACGCCTCGCAGTGTTCGAGGTCGGTCAGCCCGGCCAGGTCCCAGCGTCCGGTGTCGTCCCAGCCGACGTCGGCGAAGACCTTGGCCCCGCCCCGGGCGGCCCGGGCCACCCACTCCTCGCGGCGCCCGGGTACGAGGGAGGCGACGGCGGCACGCGCGTGCGGCGGGTAGGCGGGCAGGGCGCTGTCCAGGGGCGGGGCCTCGTGGCCGTGGGAGACCATGGTGCGCTCCCCCTCGTACGCCATGGAGACGGTGACCGGGGAGTGCCAGCCGGGTACGGTCCGGGAGAGCGAGAGGTCGATGCCCTCGCCCTGTTCGAGGGCGTCCCAGCAGTACTCGCCGTAGTGGTCGTCGCCGAAGGCGGCGGCGAGCGAGGTGCGCAGCCCGAGGCGGGCGAGCGCGGTGGCCATGTTGGCGACGCCGCCGGGGCTGGAACCCATGCCCCGGGCCCACGACTCGGTGCCGCGTACGGGGGCGCTGTCGAGCCCGGTGAAGATGATGTCGAGGAAGACCGTGCCGGTGAGGAAGACGTCGCAGCGGGGGTCGGTCGGCTCCCGGAGGCGCAGCAACGGGTCGACCCCGGCGTCGTGTTGCTGGTCTCCCTTTGCTGTGGTCACGGCGGCCTCCCCGAACGTGGTGCGGATCAGCTCAGTGTGCCTGATGGGGGTGGCGTGACGGGGTTGGCGCAGCCGGGAGGCGGGCGTCCCTACCCGGCGGTTCCGATCCCAAACGGAAAGTGTCCTAGATCACATGAGCGGAGGAGGGTAGCGGCTTCTCCGAGGGCTTGATGCCTTGATTACATATGACCGCGATCCCGTGCAACACCGGGCGCTCCACCCCCTCTTCTCTTCCTTCCCTGGAACGCCCATGTCGTCGCGCCCGCGCGCCCTGGGGCCTCTCGTCGCCCTGTTCACGGCCGGTTATGTCGCCCCGTACCTGTTGCCGACCGTCGTCGGCCGGCTCTCCGCCGGACTCGGTCTCACCCCCGCCCAGGCGGGCCTGGTGGGCTCGGTCCTGCTGCTCGCCTCCGCCTCCGCCGGTTTCACGCTGGCCGCGCGCGTGGAGCGGCTCGGCCCGCGCCGGGTCGCCCGGATCGGCCTGCTGGCCATGTGTACCGGTTACGGCACGGCGGCGCTGGCCGCGGCGGTCCCGCTGGTCGTCGGCGGCGCCGTCGTCGGCGGTTTCGGCTCCGGTACCGCGACGGCGGTGGCCGCGACCGGCATCGCCGCGCAGCGGGATCCGCACCGGGCCTCGACGCTCGGCCTCCTGTCGGTCTCGGCGGCCGCGGGCGCGCTGTATCTGACGCTGCCGCACCTGGGCGGGGGTCACGCGCTGCCGTTCGCCGCGATCGCCCTGACCGCGGCGCTGGTGTGGCCGCTGACGGCCGGCCTGCCGGACGGGCGGGGCGGACACCGATCCGGCCCGACGAACCGCCAGGGCCGGACCGGCCGCATCCGCCGGGTCACCGGCGCCTCGGCGGCGCGCACGCCGGACGTCGGCTCCTTCCCGCTGCCGGACGGGCCGGCTCCCGGGTCGGCCCCGATGCCCCACCGGCGCTCGGGCATCGTGCTCGCCGCGGCGATCCTCCTCTGGTCGATGGCCCAGAACGCCCTGTGGGGCGTGAGCGGCCGGATCGGTCTGACCCAGGCCGGGCTGACCGAGGTCACCGTCGGCGCCGTCTTCGCCGCGGCGCTCGGCGCCGGTCTCCTCGGGGTCACCGCGGCGGGCGCGCTCGGCGCACGCCTGGGACGGGCCGTGCCGATCGGGGCCGGCACGGCGGTCATCGCCTGCTGCGTGCTGCTGAGTTCCGCGGCCGGGAGCCTGGCCGCCTTCGCGACCGGCGAGATCCTCTGGAACCTCTGCTACCCGGTGGTGCTGTCCTACCTGCTGGGCCTGGCCGCCTCCCTCGACCCGCGCGGCCGCTGGGCGGTCCTGGTCGGCTCGGCGTCCTCCCTCGGCGTGGCCTGCGGCCCGGTCGTCGGCAGCGTCCTGTCGGAGGCGGCCGGGTACCCGGGCATGGGTCTCGTCCTGTGCGCCGTGCTTCTGGTGCTCGCGTTCCCGATGACCGCGGTCGCCCTGCACACCTCCGGCCGCCCCCTGGTCCCGGGCTCCGTCCGCCGCCGCGGCGGCGCCCCGGCGGCGGTGGTCGCGGGCACGACGACCGCCTCCACGGGCCTGCTCCCCCAGATGGGCGCCCCGGAACAGGAGGTCACCGAGGTCCCGGTGCCCGCCAACCCCCGCGTCGCGCAGCGCTCCTTCCGCCTCGCCCGCCCGAACGACCGGGGCTAGGGCCCGTCTCCTGGACCGGGCCCGGTCTTTGTGTGACGAGATGGGATAGGGGACGTTCGGGTGGTGAACGGGACGTACCGGAACCTCCGTCGGGTGCCGCGCCCTCTTCCTGTTCAGTCGCACGACAACTGAGGAGGCACCCATGACCGCGCTCCAGACGTTCACCACGGTCCCGACCGCGCTGTCGGACCTCGACCCGTACCGCTTCCCCGCCATGTTCGACCACGACCTTCCCGAGGAGCCCCGCACGGCCCACGGGGTCAGGGACATGGACTCCGGCGACCACACGCTGCCCGCACCGGCGCCGGCCAGCCGGCTGCCGCTGCCGCTGGAGCCGGAGGACCGCCGGCGCCTGGACCTGCACGCCGCGCTCACCACGGCGGGCATCGCGCCCCTGCCGGGCGACCTCGCCGCCATCGAGGCGCTGTGCAGGCTGGACGACGCCACCCACATCGCGCTCCAGCGGTGGATCACCCGGATCGTCTGATCCGGTTCCGGTCGATCCGCCGCGGACGCGGGCCGGCCGCTCGGAAGTCGTCGGCGCCGTTGCGCGGCTGGGGCGTCCAGTAGCCGGTCGCCCACTTCGCCGGAGCGACGGCGACGGTGACGCCGACTCCGCCGGGGGCGCCGACGAGGCGGGAGCCGGTGCGGAGCCGTCGGCCGCGGGGCCCGCGGACCTGTCGCCGGAGCCATCCCCGCCGCAGGCGG
Source organism: Streptomyces sp. NPDC003027 (assembly GCF_053591435.1). Taxonomy (NCBI): domain Bacteria; kingdom Bacillati; phylum Actinomycetota; class Actinomycetes; order Kitasatosporales; family Streptomycetaceae; genus Streptomyces; species Streptomyces sp. NPDC003027. The sequence goes on along the minus strand of NZ_JBSFTU010000001.1, from coordinate 111,845 downwards.
TGACGGTCAGCGTGACCACGGCGGTGGCGGCCGCGGCGAGGACGGTACCTCGGGGTCAGGCTCGGGGGCGGGCCGGTCCGGCCGCGTCGCGAAAACCGACGGGGCCGGGAGGGGCCGCGCCCCGCCCAGCCCCGTACGCCCGTCGGACGAACTCGCCCGGGCTACTCCGCGTCGAAGTCGTACGCCTCGACCTCGGCGAGGTACCGCGCCCTGCGCGCCTCGTCGTCGTCGAGGAACGACGCCTCGAAGGAGTTGCGCGCCAGCGTCCGCAGCCGGTCGCGGCTCAGCCCGAGCGCGCCGCGCACCGCCGCGAACGTGTCGCCGACGTACCCGCCGAAGTAGGCGGGATCGTCGGAGTTGACGGTCACCATCAGCCCCGCGTCCATCATCGAGACCAGCGGATGGTCCTCCAGGACGTCGATCGCCCTCAGCCGTACGTTCGACAGCGGGCACAGCGTGAGCGGTACCCGCTCGCGGGCCAGCCGCTCCACCAGCTCCGGATCCTCCATCGCGCGCAGGCCGTGGTCGATCCGCTCCACGCCGAGGACGTCCAGGGCCTCGCGGATGTAGGCCGCCGGACCCTCCTCGCCCGCGTGGGCGACCTTGCGCAGGCCGAGCGCCTCGGCCGCCGCGTACACCTCGCGGAACTTCGACGGCGGGTGCCCCACCTCCGCCGAGTCCAGGCCGACGCCCGTGATCCGGTGCAGATACGGCTTCGCCGCCTCCAGGGTCGCCATCGCCGACTCGGCGGACTCGTCGCGCAGGAAGCACATGATCAGCCGGGTGGAGACGCCGTACCGCTCCTCGGCCCCGTCCAGCGAACGGGCCAGGCCCTCGATCACGGTGCCGATGGCCACCCCGCGTGCCGTGTGCGCCTGCGGGTCGAAGAAGATCTCCGCGTGCCGGACGCCCTGTTCGGCGGCGCGCGCCAGATACGCGTCGGTGAGCTCGGTGAAGTCCTCCGCCGTGCGCAGGACGGCCATGAGGCCGTAGTACAGGTCGAGGAAGGACCGCAGATCGCTGAAGAGGTACGCCTTGCGCAGCTCCTCGGTGTCCGCGAACGGCAGGGTGACGCCGTTGCGGGCGGCGAGCGCGAAGGCGAGCTCGGGCTCGAGGGTGCCCTCGATGTGGAGGTGGAGTTCGGCCTTGGGGAGAGGCTGGGGCATGGCTCTATCTTTTCGGTAGGGGGACCCTCATGAGGTCCTGGGCGATGCTCAGCTCGCCCTCGAACCCGGCCGCCCGTGCCTGGCGCTCGAACTCCGCCGGGTCGCTGTAGCGCTGCGAGAAGTGGGTCAGCACGAGATGCCGTACGCCCGCCTCGCGCGCCACCGACGCCGCCTGTCCGGCCGTCAGATGGCCGTGGTCCTCGGCGAGCCTGACGTCCTCGTCGAGGAAGGTCGACTCGATGACGAGCATGTCGGCGCCGTCGGCGAGCGCGTGCACGCCGTCGCAGAGCCGGGTGTCCATGACGAACGCGAACCGCTGCCCGCGCCGGATCTCGCTGACCTCGTCGAGCGTGACCCCGTCGAGGACGCCCTCGCGCTGGAGCCGGCCGACGTCCGGGCCCTTGATCCCGTGCGCGGCGAGCTTCGCGGGCAGGATGCGGCGCCCGTCGGGCTCGGTCAGCCGGTAGCCGAACGACTCGACGGGGTGCGAGAGCCGGTACGCGTCGAGGGTGTACGCGTCGGTGACGGCGAGGGGGCCGTCGGCGGCGACCGGCGTCTCGGTCAGCCGTACGGTCTCGCGGTAGGCCGTCGCGTACCGCAGCCGCTCGAAGAAGCGCTGACCGCTCGCCGGGTAGTGCGCGGTGACCGGGTGCGGGACCTGGTCGAGGTTGATCCGCTGGATCACCCCGGCCAGGCCGAGCGAGTGGTCGCCGTGGAAGTGAGTGACGCAGATCCGGTCGAGGTCGTGGGCCGCGACACCGGCCCGCAGCATCTGGCGCTGGGTGCCCTCGCCGGGGTCGAAGAGGATGCCCTGGCCGTCCCAGCGCAGCAGATAGCCGTTGTGGTTGCGGTGCCGGGTGGGCACCTGGCTGGCGGTGCCGAGGACGACCAGTTCACGTACGGACACGACCGGTTCTTTCCTCTTATCCGGGGGGCCAGTTGAGGCCGCGGCCGCCCAGCACGTGCGCGTGGGCGTGGAAGACGGTCTGGCCCGCGCCGACGCCCGTGTTGAAGACGATGCGGAAGCCGCTGCCGTCGACCTTCTCCTGCGCGGCGATCTCGCCGGCCTCGCGCAGCACGTCGGCGGCGACGGTCGGCGCGGCGGCGGCGAGGGAGGAGGCGTCCGGGTAGTGGAGGCGCGGGATGACGAGGACGTGCGTGGGCGCCTGCGGGTTGATGTCCCGGAAGGCGAGGGTCGTCTCCGTCTCCCGGACGATCGTCGCCGGGACCTCCCCCTCCGCGATCTTGCAGAACAGGCAGTCGCTCTGCGGCTCTCCGGCCATGGCCCGGGCCTCCTCGCCTTCGATGATCAGTACACGGGCATCGTATCGGCCACGTCCGGGCCGGGAGTCGCGGTGGTACGGGCGCGGCGCCCGCGCTCGCGGGACCCCGGCGGGGGCTCAGGACCAGCGGCCCGTACGGCCGAGCAGCAGCGCGGTCGCCGCCGTGCCGGCCGTGGAGGTGCGCAGGACGCTGTGGCCCAGCCGGTACGGCTGGGCGCCCGCCTCCTCGAAGAGGGCCAACTCCTCCGGCGACACTCCCCCTTCCGGCCCGACGACCAGCACGATCTCGCCCTCGGCCGGGAGAGGCGCGTCGGCGAGCGCGCCGCTGGGGTGGGCCCGGTCCTCGTGCAGGACGGCCGCGAAGTCCGCGCCCGCGAGGAGCGCCGCCACCTGCTTGGTGGTCATCGCGTCGGCGACCTCGGGGAAGCGTGTACGACGCGACTGCTTGCCGGCCTCGCGCGCGGTGGCCCGCCATTTGGCGAGGGCCTTCAGGCCCCGGTCACCCTTCCACTGGGTGATGCAGCGGGACGCGGCCCACGGCACGATCGCGTCGACACCGGTCTCGGTCATGATCTCGACGGCGAGTTCGCCCCGGTCGCCCTTGGGCAGCGCCTGGACGACGGTGATACGGGGCGTGGGCTCCGGCTCCTCGTACGTGCCCGAGACCTCGACGGTCAGCCGGTCCTTGCCCTCGGCGGCCAGGACGACGCAGTCGGCCCAGGTGCCGCGCCCGTCCGTGAGGACGAGCTCCTCCCCCGCGCGCAGGCGCTTCACGGAGACGGCGTGGCGGCCCTCGGAGCCGTCCAGGACGAAGCTTCCGGTGCCGGGGACGGCGTCGACGACGAAGACGGGTGCGGTCATGTCAGGTTCCTCTGGGCGAGCGCGGAGAGCGCGGTGTCGAGTTCGGCGGCCAGCACCTCGACGAGCTGTCCCGCCGGGAGTTCGCGGGCGAGCCGGTGGCCCTGGCCGGCCCACAGGGCCATGCCCTGCGCGTCGCCCGCGGCGGCGGCGGCCTTGCGCAGGGGGGCCGTGAGGTGGTGGATCTCGGGATATCCGGCGGGGGCGTAGGGGCCGTGCTCGCGCATGAAGCGGTTGACGAGGCCGCGCGCCGGGCGCCCGGAGAAGGCCCGGGTGAGCTCGGTGCGGACGAAGAGGGGGTCGGTCATGGCCCGCTTGTGCAGCGCGTGCGCGCCCGATTCGGGGCACACGAGGAACGCGGTGCCGAGCTGGGCGGCGTCGGCCCCCGCGGCGAGCACGGCGGCGATCTGCGCCCCGCGCATGAGTCCGCCGGTCGCGACGATCGGCAGCCGCACGGCCTCCCGGACCTGGGTGACCAGCGTCAGGAGCCCGGTCCCGTCGCCGGCCTCCGGGTCGTCGCGATGGGTCCCCTGGTGCCCGCCCGCCTCCACGCCCTGGGCGCAGACGGCGTCGGCCCCGGCCCGCTGGGCGGCCCGGGCCTCCTCGGCGGAATTGACGGTGACGACGGTGAACGTACCGGCGCGGGCGAAGGCTTCGAGGGTGTCGCGGCCGGGGCAGCCGAAGGTGAAGGAGACGACGGGGACCGGGTCCTCCAGCAGGATGGCGACCTTGGCGTCGAAGGCGTCGTCGCGTCCGCTGTCGGCGTCGCCGAGGGCGGTGTCGTACCAGGTGGCCTCGCCGGCGAGCTGGTGACCGTACATCTCGACGGCGGCGGGGTCGGCGGGCTGCCCGCTCTGCGGCATGAAGAGGTTGACGCCGAAGGGCTGCCCGGTCAGCCCGCGGACCTGTTTGATCTCCTGGTACATGCCGCCGGCGGTCTTGTAGCCGCCGGCCAGGAAGCCGAGGCCTCCGGCCTCGCAGACGGCTCCGACCAGCTGCGGACAGGAGGCGCCACCCGCCATGGGGGCCTGCACGATCGGGTACCGGGAGAGATCGTTCAGTGCGGTGGACATGCAGGCATCGTGTCATGAGCGGGTACCGCGCCCGAAACGCCGGAGGGCGCCCTCCGCGCTCGGCGGAGGGCGCCCCCGTACGGGCTTCGGCGGGCCGGTGTCTACCGCCCGTTGAACGCGTCCTTGAGGCGGGAGAACAGGCCCTGCTGACCCGGCTGGAACTGGCCCGTCGGCCGCTCCTCGCCGCGCAGCTTCGCCAGCTCCCGCAGCAGGCGCTCCTGCTCGGGGTCCAGCTTCGACGGCGTCATGACCTCGACGTGCACGATCAGGTCGCCGCGCCCGCCACCGCGCAGATGCGTGATGCCGCGCCCGTGCAGCGGGATCGACTGGCCCGACTGCGTGCCCGGACGGATGTCGACCTCCTCGATGCCGTCGAGCGTCTGCAACGGCACCTTGGTGCCGAGCGCGCCCGCGGTCATCGGGATCGTGACCGTGCAGTGCAGGTCGTCGCCCCGTCGCTGGAAGGTCTCGTGCGGGACTTCGTGGATCTCGACGTACAGGTCGCCCGCCGGGCCTCCGCCCGGGCCGACCTCGCCCTCGCCGGCGAGCTGGATGCGGGTGCCGTTGTCGACACCGGCCGGGATCTTCACGGTCAGCGTGCGACGCGAGCGGACCCGGCCGTCGCCCGCGCACTCGGGGCACGGGGTCGGGACGACGGTTCCGAAGCCCTGGCACTGGGGGCAGGGACGGGAGGTCATGACCTGGCCCAGGAAGGACCGCGTCACCTGCGACACCTCACCGCGGCCGCGGCACATGTCACAGGTCTGCGCGGAGGTGCCGGGCGCGGCGCCCTCGCCGGAGCAGGTCGTGCAGACGACCGCCGTGTCGACCTGGATGTCCTTCGTCGTACCGAACGCGGCCTCGTTGAGGTCGATCTCCAGCCGGATCATCGCGTCCTGGCCGCGGCGCGTCCGCGAGCGCGGCCCGCGCTGCGAGGCCGTACCGAAGAACGCGTCCATGATGTCCGAGAAGTTCCCGAAGCCGCCCTGGCCGAAGCCACCGGCACCGCCGGCACCGCCGGAGGCCGAGAGCGGGTCGCCGCCGAGGTCGTAGACCTGCTTCTTCTGCGGGTCCGACAACACCTCGTAGGCGGCGTTGATCTCCTTGAACCGCTCCTGCGTCTTCGGATCGGGATTCACATCCGGGTGCAGCTCGCGGGCGAGCCGCCGGAATGCCTTCTTGATCTCGTCCTGGGACGCGTCGCGGCGCACGCCGAGTACGGCGTAGTAGTCCGTGGCCACTTACGACTCCGCCAGGATCTGTCCGACGTAACGTGCCACTGCGCGTACCGCTCCCATCGTTCCGGGGTAGTCCATGCGGGTCGGTCCGACCACGCCGAGTTTGGCGACTGCCTCGTCGCCCGAACCGTAGCCGACCGCGACGACGGACGTGGAGGTGAGTCCCTCGTGGGCGTTCTCGTGCCCGATCCGTACGGTCATGCCCGAGTCCTTGGCCTCGCCGAGCAGCTTGAGGAGCACGACCTGCTCCTCCAGAGCCTCCAGGACGGGCCTGATCGTGAGGGGGAAGTCGTGCCCGAAGCGGGTGAGATTGGCGGTGCCGCCGATCATCAGCCGTTCCTCGTGCTCTTCCACCAGGGTTTCCAGCAGGGTCGCGAGAACCGTCGAGACCGTGCCGCGGTCCTCCGCCTCGAAGGACTCCGGCAGATCCTGCACCAGCTGGGGCACGTCCGCGAAACGGCGGCCGACGACCCGGCTGTTCAGCCGGGCCCGCAGATCCGCCAGCGAGGTCTCGCCGAACGGCGCCGGGCAGTCGATCATCCGCTGTTCGACCCGGCCGGTGTCCGTGATCAGGACGAGCATCAGCCGGGCGGGGGCCAGCGAGAGCAGCTCCACGTGGCGGACCGTCGAGCGGGTCAGCGACGGGTACTGCACGACGGCGACCTGGCGGGTCAGCTGCGCGAGCAGCCGGACCGTACGCCCGACGACATCGTCGAGGTCCACGGCACCGTCGAGGAAGTTGTGGATGGCCCGCCGCTCGGGCGTCGACAGCGGCTTGACACCGGCCAGCCGGTCGACGAAGAGGCGGTAGCCCTTGTCGGTCGGGATACGTCCGGCGCTGGTGTGGGGCTGGGCGATGTAGCCCTCGTCCTCGAGGACGGCCATGTCGTTGCGAACGGTGGCGGGCGAGACGCCGAGCTTGTGACGCTCCGTGAGCGCCTTGGAGCCCACGGGCTCCTCCGTCCCCACATAGTCCTGGACGATGGCGCGCAGCACCTCGAGTCTGCGTTCGCTGAGCATGGGCGCACACCTCCAGCTGTCGTTCCGGTTGCTCCGTGTTTGGCACTCGCCCTGTTCGAGTGCCAGGAAACCCCCGGCCAGTGTACGGCGGTGGTCGTCGTTCCTGGCAAGGCGGCGGCGACGCACTCCTGCCCCCCGCCTCAGCGGATAGCGTCGCCGCATGGATGTCGGTTGGGAAGAGTTCGGCTGGGAGCGGCTCGCGGACGGGGTCGGGCGGCGGCGACTGCCCGGCTGGGACGCCACGGTGGGACTGGTGCTCGGGGAGAGGGCGGTGCTCTTGTACGACACGGGCTCCACGCTCCGCGAGGGCGCCGAGCTGCGGACGCAGGTGGAGGCGATGACCGGCCGCAAGGTGACGCACATCGCACTGAGCCATCCGCACTTCGACCATGTGCTGGGTACGGCGGCGTTCTCGGCTGCGGAGGTGTACGGCGCGGTGGGCGTCGACGAGCTGATGCGCCGGGAGCGGCACGCGCTGCGGACGGACGCAGTACAGCACGGGGTCGACGAGGCCGCCGCGACGGAGGCGACCGACGTGCTGGTGGCGCCGCGCCACACGGTGTCCGGCGAGTGGACGCTGGAGCTGGGCGGCCGGCAGGTGCTCCTCGCCAATGTGGGTCCCGGTCACACGGGGCACGACCTGGTGCTTCTCGTACCCGGCGCCCCGGAGGTCGTCTTCTGCGGCGACCTGGTCGAGGAGTCCGGGGAGCCGCAGGCCGGTCCGGAGGCGATCGGCACGCACTGGCCGGCGGCGCTCGACCGGCTGGTGGCCCTGGGCGGCGAGGACGCGGTGTACGTGCCGGGTCACGGGGCGGTCGTCGACGCCACGTTCGTACGGGCGCAGCGGGAAGAGCTGGCACGGCGCTTCGGAGTGTCATAACCTCGCGCGAATGCGCAGCTACAACCCGGACCTGACGCCCCCTTGGAAGAAGCCGGCCCCGGTGCCGGAGGTCCCGGCGGACGCCGACCTCGTGGTGGAGGAGGTCTCGACGGGCTTCTGCGGGGCGGTGATCCGCTGTGAGGCGGGCACGGTGACCCTGGAGGACCGATTCGGCAAGCACCGGGTCTTCCCGATGGAGCCGCGTGGCTTCCTCCTGGAGGGCCGTGTGGTGACCCTGGTCCGTCCGGTGGCGGCGGCGCCCTCCCGCCCCGCCCGTACGGCCTCGGGCTCGATCGCGGTCCCGGGCGCGCGGGCCCGGGTCGCCCGAGCGGGCCGCATCTATGTGGAGGGCCGCCACGACGCCGAGCTGGTGGAGCGGGTCTGGGGCGACGACCTGCGCATCGAGGGTGTCGTGGTGGAGTACCTGGAGGGCATCGACGACCTGCCGTCCATCGTGGCCGACTTCGCCCCGGCGCCGGACGCGCGGCTCGGTGTGCTGGTGGACCACCTGGTGGAGGGGTCGAAGGAGTCCCGCATCGCGTCCCGGATCTCCTCTCCGGACGTCCTGATCGTCGGCCATCCCTACATCGACGTGTGGGAGGCGGTGAAGCCGTCCTCCGTGGGCATCCCGGCCTGGCCGGCCGTCCCGCGCGGCCAGGACTGGAAGACGGGCGTCTGCCGCGCACTGGGCTGGCCGGAGAACACGGGCGCGGCCTGGCAGCACATCCTGTCGAAGGTGCACTCCTACAAGGACCTGGAGCCGGCCCTGCTGGGCCGGGTGGAGGAGCTGATCGACTTCGTCACGGCCCCGTAGGAGTCCACGCGCTCCCGGCGACCCCGGGCAGGCGTCCGCTAGTCCACCAGGTCCCTCACCACCGCGTCCGCCAGCAGACGCCCCCGGAGCGTCAGGACCGCGCGCCCCGACGCGTACGCGGCCGGGTCGAGGAGCCCCTCGTCGCGGGCGCGCAGCGACGCGGAGAGGCCCTCCGGGCGCAGGAGGTCCAGCGGGCAGCCCTCGCGGAGCCGGAGTTCGAGGAGCACCCGCTCCACGCGCCGGTCCTCCGCCGAGAGGATCTCCCGCCCCGCGCCCGGCGACCTCCCCGACGCCAGCGCCGCCGCGTACGCCCCCGGATGCTTCACGTTCCACCAGCGCACACCACCCACGTGGCTGTGTGCCCCCGGCCCGGCGCCCCACCAGTCGGCGCCGCGCCAGTACAGCTCGTTGTGCAGGCAGCGCCCGGCCTCCGTGGTGGCCCAGTTCGACACCTCGTACCACTCGAAGCCGGCCTCCGCGAAGACCGAGTCGGCGATCAGATACCGGTCCGCGTGCACGTCGTCGTCGGTCATCGGCACCTCGCCCCGCCTGATCCGCCGTGCCAGCTGCGTCCCCTCCTCCACGATCAGCGCGTACGCGCTGACATGGTCGGGGCCGGCGCCGATCGCCGCGTCGAGCGAGGCCCGCCAGTCGTCGTCGGACTCCCCCGGCGTGCCGTAGATCAGGTCGAGGTTGACGTGTTCGAAGCCCGCAGCCCGGGCCTCCGCCACGCAGGCCTCGGGGCGCCCCGGCGTGTGCGTGCGGTCCAGGACCTTCAGGACGTGCTGCCGCGCGCTCTGCATCCCGAACGAGATCCGGTTGAACCCGCCCGCCCGCAGCTCCGCCAGGTACGCCGGGTCCACCGACTCCGGGTTCGCCTCCGTCGTCACCTCGGCGTCGTCCGCGAGCCCGAACTCGTCCCGCACCGCCGCCAGCATCCGTACGAGATCCCCGGCGGCGAGCAGGGTCGGTGTCCCGCCGCCCACGAACACGGTCCGCACCGGCCTGGGGTCGTCGCCGAGCACCTTCCGGGCGAGCCGGATCTCCTCGGCCACCTGCTCGGCGTAGTTGTCCCGGGAGGCGAGCACGCCTCCGCTGCCGCGCAGCTCGCTGGCGGTGTACGTGTTGAAGTCGCAGTAGCCGCAGCGCGTCGCGCAGTACGGCACGTGCAGATAGAACCCGAGGGGCCGCTCGGCCGCCCCTTCCAGGGCGTGCGCGGGCAGCGCCCCGGTCTCGGGCATGGGCTCACCATCGGGCAGTACGGAAGGCATGAGCCCATTGTCCCGTACCGCCCGAGGTGACCGTCCTGCCTGTGGAAAACCCGGCCGCGCGGCGCCGCACGCCCCGCGCGCCCGCGTCCGTCACGCCTCGCGCGCGCCGGCGTACATCTCGTCGATCAGGTGCTTGTACGTCCGCTCGACCACCGGCCGCTTGAGCTTCAGGGACGGGGTCAGCTCGCCGTGCTCGATGTCGAGGTCGCGCGGCAGGAGACGGAACTTCTTGATCGTCTGCCAGCGCTGGAGCCCCTCGTTGAGGCGGTCGACGTACCCCTGGATCAACTTCTCGACCTGCGGGGAGGCGACGACCTCGGCGTAGGACCTGCCCGCCAGGCCGTTGTCGGCGGCCCAGCCGAGGATGGTGGGCTCGTCGAGCGCGATCAGCGCCGTGCAGTAGTTCCGGTCGGCGCCGTGCACGAGGATGTTGGAGACGAACGGGCAGACGGCCTTGAACTGCCCCTCGACCTCGGCGGGGGCGATGTACTTGCCGCCCGAGGTCTTGATCAGGTCCTTCTTGCGGTCGGTGATGCGGAGGTAGCCGTCGGCCGAGAGCTCGCCGATGTCGCCGGTGTGGAACCAGCCGTCGGACTCCAGGACCTCGGCCGTCTTCTCGGGCAGGCCGTGGTAGCCCTCCATGACACCGGGGCCGCGCAGCAGGATCTCGCCGTCGTCGGCGATGCGGACCTCGCAGCCGGGGAGCGGCTTGCCGACGGTGCCGGTGCGGTACGCCTCGCCCGGGTTGACGAAGGAGGCCGCGCTGGTCTCCGTCAGGCCGTACCCCTCCAGGATGTGGATGCCGGCACCGGCGAAGAAGTAGCCGATCTCGGGCGAGAGGGCGGCGGAGCCGGAGACGGCGGCGCGCAGCCGGCCGCCGAACGCCTCGCGGAGCTTGGAGTAGACGAGCGCGTCGGCGACCTTGTGCTTGGCGGTGAGGCCGAAGGGGGCCGAGGCGGTGCCGGTGCGCCGGAAGTTGTCCTGGGTGACCTTGGCGTACTCACGGGCGACGCCCGCCGCCCACTGGAAGATCTTGTACTTGGCGCCGCCGCCGGCCCGGGCCTTGGCGGCGACTCCGTTGTAGACCTTCTCGAAGATGCGGGGCACGGCTGCCATGTAGGTCGGCTGGACCACCGGAAGGTTCTCGATGATCTTGTCGACGCGGCCGTCGACGGCGGTGACGTGGCCGACCTCGATCTGGCCGGAAGTCAGCACCTTGCCGAAGACGTGGGCGAGCGGCAGCCACAGGTACTGGACGTCGTCCTCGGTGACCAGGCCGGTCGCGGCGATGGCCTTGGCCATGTACGACCAGTTGTCGTGCGGGAGGCGGACGCCCTTGGGGCGGCCGGTGGTGCCCGAGGTGTAGATGAGGGTGGCGAGCTGGCCGGAGGTGATGGCCGCGACGCGCTCCTTGACCGCGTCGGGGTTCTTCTCCAGGTACGCCTTGCCGCGCGCCTCCAGGTCGGCGAGGGTCAGCACCCACTCGTCGGTCTCGACGCCCGTGGGGTCGATGACGACGACGTGGTGGAGCCCGGGCAGGTCGGCGCGGCGCTCGCGGGCCTTGGCCAGCTGGGCCGCGTCCTCCGCGATCAGGACCTTCGACTCGGAGTCGGAGAGGATGAACGCCGACTCCTCGGCGTTGGTCTGCGGGTAGACGGTGGTGGTCGCGGCGCCCGCGCACATCACACCGAGGTCGGCGAGGATCCATTCGACCCGGGTGGAGGAGGCCAGGGCGACCCGCTCCTCGGGCTGGACCCCGAGGTCGATCAGGCCGGCGGCGATGGCGTAGACCCGTTCGGCCGCCTGCCCCCAGCTGAGCGACTTCCAGTCGTCTGGGCCCTGGCCGGACGCGGCCGGGACCGGGTAGCGATAGGCCTCCGCGTCGGGAGTCCGCGCCACGCGCTCAAGGAAGAGGGCTGCCACGGAGGGCGGCCGGTTCTCGATCAGGGTCTGTGTGTCGCTCACGACGTCCTCCGGGCGGCGGCGGTGCCTGCTGGTGGTGCGATCTGGCGTGCGTTTCTAACCGGCGTGCGTTTCTAACTGGCGAGTAACCTTCGAGCCGGGATCAGAGTAGATGGCCGAAGTCCGCCGCGTAAGGCCCTGTGGGCCGCCGCTTGATACCCGGTTGATAACAGAACGAACGCCGAACGGGCCCGCGCACAGTCCGTGCGTGGGCCCGTTCGGTGTATCTGTCAGCTACGCGTCCGCCGACTGGCCGATCACTTCTTGCTCTTGCCGCCGGCGGAGTCGTCACTCGACAGGACGGCGATGAAGGCCTCCTGGGGCACCTCCACGGAGCCGACCATCTTCATCCGCTTCTTGCCTTCCTTCTGCTTCTCCAGCAGCTTCCGCTTACGGGAGATGTCACCGCCGTAGCACTTGGCGAGGACGTCCTTGCGGATGGCGCGGATGGTCTCACGGGCGATGACCCGCGAGCCGATGGCGGCCTGGATCGGGACCTCGAACGCCTGCCGCGGGATCAGCTCCCGCAGCTTGGCCACGAGCCGCACGCCGTACGCGTACGCCGCGTCCTTGTGGGTGACGGCGGAGAACGCGTCGACCTTGTCGCCGTGCAGCAGGATGTCGACCTTGACCAGGCTGGAGGCCTGCTCGCCGGTGGGCTCGTAGTCGAGGGAGGCGTAACCGCGCGTCTTGGACTTCAGCTGGTCGAAGAAGTCGAAGACGATCTCGGCGAGGGGCAGGGTGTAGCGGATCTCCACCCGGTCCTCGGAGAGGTAGTCCATGCCGAGCAGGGTGCCGCGGCGGGTCTGGCACAGCTCCATGATCGCGCCGATGAACTCGCTGGGGGCGAGGATCGTGGCCCGTACGACGGGCTCGTACACGTCGCTGATCTTGCCCTCGGGGAACTCGCTCGGGTTGGTGACCGTGTGCTCGCTGCCGTCCTCCATGACCACGCGGTAGACCACGTTGGGGGCGGTGGCGATCAGGTCGAGACCGAACTCGCGCTCCAGGCGCTCCCGGATCACGTCCAGGTGGAGCAGACCGAGGAAGCCGACGCGGAAGCCGAAGCCGAGCGCGGCGGAGGTCTCCGGCTCGTAGACCAGCGCGGCGTCGTTGAGCTGCAGCTTGTCGAGGGCCTCGCGGAGGTCCGGGTACTCCGACCCGTCCAGCGGGTAGAGGCCCGAGAACACCATCGGCTTGGGGTCCTTGTAACCGCCGAGGGCCTCGGTGGCGCCCTTGTGCAGCGACGTGATCGTGTCACCGACCTTGGACTGACGGACGTCCTTCACGCCGGTGATGATGTAGCCGACCTCGCCGACGCCGATGCCGTCGGCGGGGGTCATCTCCGGGGACGAGACACCGATCTCGAGCAGCTCGTGGGTGGCGCCGGTCGACATCATCTTGATGCGCTCGCGCTTGTTGAGCTGGCCGTCGACGACTCGTACGTACGTCACGACGCCGCGGTAGGAGTCATAGACCGAGTCGAAGATCATCGCGCGGGCGGGCGCGTCGGCCACACCGACGGGAGCCGGCACGTTCTCCACGACCCGGTCGAGCAGCGCCCCGACGCCGATGCCCGTCTTGGCGGAGACCTTGAGCACGTCCTCGGGCTGGCAGCCGATCAGGTTGGCGAGCTCCTCGGAGAACTTCTCCGGCTGAGCGGCCGGCAGGTCGATCTTGTTCAGTACGGGAACGATGGTGAGGTCGTTCTCCATCGCCAGGTAGAGGTTCGCCAGGGTCTGCGCCTCGATGCCCTGGGCCGCGTCCACGAGCAGGATCGTGCCTTCACAGGCGGCGAGGGAGCGCGACACCTCGTACGTGAAGTCGACGTGCCCGGGGGTGTCGATCATGTTCAGGATGTGGGTCTTGCCCTGGCCCGTGCCCTCGGTGGGCGCCCAGGGCAGCCGGACCGCCTGGGACTTGATCGTGATGCCGCGCTCGCGCTCGATGTCCATCCGGTCGAGGTACTGGGCGCGCATCTGCCGTTGGTCGACGACACCGGTCAGCTGGAGCATCCGGTCGGCAAGGGTCGACTTGCCGTGGTCGATGTGCGCGATGATGCAGAAATTGCGGATCAGCGCCGGGTCGGTACGGCTCGGCTCGGGCACGTGGGTAGGAGTCGCGGGCACGCAGGGTCTCGTCTCGGGGCGATGTCGGATCGATACGTAGGCTCCATGGTCCCACGACCGCGGCGCTGTGCTCGGTTTGGGCGGCACTGAGAGCGCCTGATACCGTGGACAGCTGTGTCTCGTGTGCCCTCTCAGCTACGGGACGCACTCTCTGAAACATCATCGAACCTGAAAAGGCTCTTTTCGTGGCGAACATCAAGTCCCAGATCAAGCGGAACAAGACGAACGAGAAGGCGCGCCTGCGCAACAAGGCCGTCAAGTCCTCGCTCAAGACCGCGATCCGCAAGGCCCGCGAGGCCGTCGCCGCGGGTGACGTCGAGAAGGCCGTCGTGGCTTCTCGCGCCGCCTCCCGTGCGCTCGACAAGGCTGTCTCGAAGGGTGTCATCCACAAGAACGCCGCCGCCAACAAGAAGTCGGCGCTGGCCACCAAGGTTGCCGCTCTGCAGGGCTGAGCTCTGATGTGACGCCGGACGGGACCCAGCGGGCCCTCTCTTCCGCTCCCACCCGGCACCCCGGACTCGCGCGCGACACGCGTTCGCCACGCGTGCGCGAGCCCACCAGTCTCACGCCGAAGGCCCCGCCACTCTCCTTCCCCAGGAGAACGGCGGGGCCTTCGCCGTTCTCCGGACGCCGTCCGCCACGCGACTGCGACGCGCCGGGGGAGGTGCGGTGACCGGCACGGGTCCCGCCCCCAGCTCAGCGCGCCCGCGCAGCGCACGCCGCGCCTACCGTCGCAGCCGCGCCGCCCTCGCCACCGCGACCACCGCCTTCTCCAGGGCGTACTCCGGGTCGTCCCCGCCGCCCTTCACGCCCGCGTCCGCCTCCGCTACCGCCCGCAGCGCCAGCGACACCCCGTCCGGTGTCCAGCCCCGCATCTGCTGACGGACCCGGTCGATCTTCCACGGCGGCATCCCCAGCTCCCGCGCGAGGTCCGCCGGCCGTCCGCCCCGCGCCGCCGACAGCTTGCCGATCGCCCGGACACCCTGCGCCAGCGCGCTGGTGATCAGGACCGCGGGGACGCCGGTCGAGAGCGACCAGCGCAGGGCCTCCAGCGCCTCCGCGGCCCGCCCCTCCACCGCGCGGTCCGCGACGTTGAACGAGGACGCCTCCGCGCGGCCCGTGTAGTACCGCCCGACGATCGCCTCGTCGATCGTGCCCTCCACGTCCGCGGTCAGCTGCGACACCGCCGAGGCGAGCTCCCGCAGATCGCTGCCGATCGAGTCGACCAGCGCTTGGCACGCCTCGGGCGTGGCCGACCGCCCCAGCGAACGGAACTCCTGCCGTACGAACGTCAGACGCTCCGCCGGCTTGGTCGTCTTCGGGCAGGCCACCTCGCGCGCGCCCGCCTTGCGCGCCGCGTCGAGCAGGCCCTTGCCCTTGGCGCCGCCCGCGTGGAGCAGGACGAGCGAGATGTCCTCGATGGGCGCGTCGACGTACGCCTTGATGTCCTTGATCGTGTCCGCGGACAGGTCCTGGGCGTTGCGCACGACGAGGACCTTGCGCTCGGCGAAGAGCGACGGACTGGTCAGCTCCGCCAGCGTGCCGGGCTGGAGCTGCTCGGGGGTGAGATCACGCACGTCCGTGTCGGCGTCGGCGGCGCGGGCGGCCGCCACCACCTCCTGGACCACGCGGTCGAGGAGCAGGTCCTCCTGGCCCACGGCGAGCGTGACGGGGGCGAGCAGGTCGTCGGTCGAAGTCTTTCTGGTGGCCATCGCGTCCCAGCATCCCACGGGCCACCGACACTCCCTCCCGTACCGGAGAATGTCCTGGTGAGCGAACGACACGTACTCGTACTGCCGGACCGCGACGCCGCCGAGGAGGTCGCCGAGGAACTGCCCGCCCGCTTCGGTGTCGCCGAGGAGCCGAAGCTCGTCAGGGACGCCCTGGCGGGCGAGGACGACGCGGAGGACGCCCAGTGGCTGGTCGTCGTGGAGGACCCGGAGGGCCGGCTCGACTCCGCGGCGCTGGACGCGCTCGCCGCCGAGTACGAGGGCTGGCTGGAAGCACCGTAGGAGCTGCGGGTCGCGGGTGGCCGCGGCGCCGGTACGGATGACTCGACGGTCGCCTGGTCGCCTGGTCGCCTACGGAGCCGGCACGGGTTCCTCGGCGGGCGAGGGCCTACGGAGCCGGTACGGGTTCCTCGGCGGGCCGAGCGCTCACCAGCCGTCTCCTCTCGGCAGTGCCCGGAGGCCCGGGCCCGCACCCGTCACCGCGATCGCTCCGTCCTGGTCCGTCCTGAGCACCTCCGCTCCCCCGGCCCGCAGTGCCTCGACCGTTCGGGCCGACGGGTGCCCGTACGGGTTGTCGCGACCGGTCGACACCAGCGCCAGCCTCGGTCGCACGGCCCGTATCAGCCCGGGATCCTGATGGGCGGAGCCGTGGTGGGCGACCTTGAGCACGTCCACCGGTCGCAGGGCGGGGTAGGCACGCGCCAGGGCCTGCTGGGCGGGAGGCTCCAGGTCCCCGAGGAGGAGCAGGGTCATCCCGGCCGCCGTCCGGACGAGCAGGGTGACGCTGGCGTCGTTCGGCCCGGACTCACCTTCCTCCACCGCCCCGGGTGCCGCCCGGGGCCACAGCACCTGCCACTCCAGCGGCCCCAGGCTCCGTCGCTCCCCGGGCCACGCCCGGACGACGGGGACCCCGGCCGCCGCCGCCTGCCGCCGCACGAACGCCGCCTGCCCGGGCGGCTCTTCCAGCCCTGTCGTCTGGATCGCGCCGACGGCCCGCCCCCGCAGCACTCCCGCGAGACCGGCGACATGGTCCGCGTGGAAATGCGTGAGCACCACCAGGGGGACCCGTCGGACCCCGAGGTCGCGCAGGCAGCGGTCCACCAACGCCGGATCGGGCCCGGCGTCCACCACGACGGCCGCATCCCCTCCGGCCGCGAGCACGGTCGCGTCCCCCTGCCCGACCTGGCACATGGCGAACGCCCAGCCCGGCGGCGGCCATCCGGTGACCAGCCGGGTCAGCGGCACCGGCCGCACCACCACAACAAGCAGCAGGACGGCGCACCCGGCTCCGATCACCCGCCGACCGGGCAGCTTCCGCGCGCCGAGCACCAGCAGACCGAAGAGGACCGCCAGGAACAGCCCGCCCCGCCAGCCGCCCGGCCACACCGCCTCCGCCCCCGGCAGCGCGGCCCCGGCGCGGGCGACTTCGGCGACCCACTCGGCGGGCCAGGCCGCGAGCCGCGCGACCAGTTCGGCGGCCCGGGGAGACACCGGTGCCAGGGCGAGGACGGCGAACCCGAGAACCGTCGCGGGGGCGACCGCCGGCTCGGCGAGAAGATTGCACGGGATCGCGACCAGGCTCACCCGGGCCGCGAAGACCGCCACCACCGGCGCGCACACCGCCTGGGCCGCCAGGGCGGCGGCCAGCGCCTCCGCCGGCCTCTCCGGCACGCGGCGCCGCCGCAGCGCCTCGCTCCAGCGCGGCGCGATCGTGAGCAGCGCCCCGGTCGCGAGCACGGAGAGCAGGAAGCCATGGCTTCGCGCCAGCCACGGGTCGTACAGCACCAGCAGCAGCACCGCCGCGGCGAGCGCGGGCAGCAGCGATCTGCGCCGCCCGGTGCCGATGGCGAGGAGGGCGACCAGGCCGCAGGCCGCCGCTCGCAGCACGCTCGGGTCGGGCCGGCAGACGATGACGAAGGCAAGGGTGAGACCGCCGCCGATCAGCGCGGTGGACCGCAGCGGAATACCGAGGCGAGGAGCGAGCCCACCGCGCTCCGCGCGCAGCGCGGTGCCCGGTCTGCCGACCAGGAGCAGCAGGACGATGGTGAGGTTGGACCCGGACACCGCGAGAAGGTGGGTGAGATCGGTGGCCCGGAAGGCGTCGCTCAACTCGGGGTCGATCCGGGAGGTGTCCCCGACGACCAGCCCCGGCAGCAGCGCCCGAGCGTCCGGCCCGAGATCCTCGGTCGCGCGCCGTAGTCCGGCGCGGAGCTCGCCCGCCGTCCGCTGCAAGCCACTCGGCGGACCGGTGATCCGCGGTGGCAGCTCCCGGTCGACCCGGAGCACCGCCGCCAGCGGTTCGCCCTCACGGGTGGTCGGAGCGAGCCGTCCGTCGACCCGCAGCCGGGTGGAGGGCAGCAGACCGAGCCACCGCCCCTGGGAGCCGCCCGCCGGCACGATCACGAGCACCGGCGTCCTGGTCCGGTGCGCCGAACCGTCGGTCGCCTCGACGCGAGTGACCTCCCCGTGCAGGACGACGGAGACCGGGGCCGCGTGGTCGCCCCGGATCCGCGGCCGGGTGAGCCGTGGATCGGAGGTGACCGTCACCTCGGCGCTCACCCGGGCGTACTCCCCGGCGAGTCCCGGTACCGGCCCCCGGCCCAGGTCCGCCGCGTGCAGCCCGCCCGACGCCGCACCGGCCCCGGCGCAGAGCAGCGCCGCCGCCCCCGCCGTGGCCCTGAGCCGCCACGCCCTCCCCCGCCCCGCCCGAGCCACCACGGGAAGCAACAGCAGCGCCGCCCCCGCGGCACACAGCAGCACCCCCGTGAACGTCCACCACCCGGGGACGCCCACGGCGATCGCCGCCGCTCCCCAGGCGGCCAACGCCGGTGGTACCAGCCGGAGATCGACCGGCCCCTCGTCGCTCGGGCTCATGGCCGGACCAGCGGTTCGAGATCCGCGAACCTGCGTTCGCCGATGCCGTTGACCTCACGCAGCTCGGCGACCGACCGGAACCCGCCGTGCTCGGTGCGATGGTCCACGATGTGCTGGGCCAGGACCGGCCCGACGCCGGGCAGGGTGTCGAGCTGCTCCACGGTCGCCGCGTTGAGGCTGAGCGGCATCGCCCGCCGGCCGGCCGCCGCACCTGCGCCGATGCCCGAACCGCTGCCGGACGCGCCGACGGCCGCAGCCGGCATCGGCAGGCCGACGACCACCTGTTCGCCGTCCATGAGGATCCTGGCCCGGTTGAGGCCGGTGACGTCCGTACCCGGCCGGACCCCTCCGGCCGCCCGCAGGGCGTCCGCCACCCTCGATCCCGACGGCAGCGTCAGCACCCCGGGCCGTCGTACCTTGCCGCTCACGTCGACCACCACCGCCGGTGGCGGCGTTCCCGTGGCCGGGGTGAGCGGTTCCGGGGCCGGCGGAGAGGCCCCGCTCTCCGGAAGCGGCGCGGCGCGCACGATCTCCGGTGCCCGCACCGCTTCCGGCCGCCCGGTCCAGAAGTAGCGTCCGGCGAAGCCCGCCGCCACCACCAGGATCACGGCCAGCGCGGCCAGCGTCCTCGGTTCGAGACCGCATCTCGACTGCACCCACATCGGCAGCCGTTCCCTGAGCGCGAGCCCCAGCCGCTCCCGCCGCCGGGGCCCGAGCCTCTCCTGCCGTACCCGGTCGTCCGGTGGTTCGGGCCCGGCGGCGGACGTGCCGGAAGAGACAGGCGTGCCGTGAGCAGCGGACGTACCGGAGGTGACGCCGGCGCCGGCGGGTGGGAAGAGGGCGTCGCCCCGGTGCCTGACGGTCGCGCGGGTCGCCGCGACCGCGTGTCGCCCCCGGGACCGCCGCCGGGCGCGGCCGTCCGATCCCGGGGCGCGACCGGGGCCGCTGGTCGCCCTCGGTGCCCTCACCGGGGACGCGGTCGCCTCGGAGGGAGATGAGTGAAGTGCCTGACGTGCCGTGAAACCAGTGCGAAGAGCCATGCACGAGACGGTAGGCACATCGGCGGGAACCCGCTGAGACGCCTCGATTCCGGTGCATTACTGACCGGTTGTGGAAAAACGCGTCACTCCCACGGGTGACGGAACACCTCAGCGGGGTGAGACGACGACCGCGAGCAGGCCCGGGCCCGTGTGCGCGCCGATCACCGCTCCCACCTCACTGACCTGCAACGCCTCCACGCCTGTCAGTCGCTCACGCAGGCGCTCGGCCAGCACGGCGGCCCGCTCGGGCGCGGAGAGGTGGTGCACGGCGACATCCACCGGGCCGGAGCCCGCCCGCTCCACGGCGATCTCCTCCAGCCGGGCGATGGCCCTCGACGCCGTGCGTACCTTCTCGCGCAGTTCGATCCGGCCCCCCTCGAGTTCGAGGAGCGGCTTCACGGCGAGCGCGGAGCCCAGCAGCGCCTGCGCTGCCCCGATGCGCCCACCCCTGCGCAGGTATTCGAGCGTGTCGACGTAGAAGAAGGCGGAGGTGCCCGCGGCCCGCTTCTCGGCCGCGGCGACCGCCTCGTCGAGCGATCCGCCCGCCTCCGCGACCTCGGCCGCCGCCAGTGCGCAGAACCCGAGCGCCATCCCCATCATCCGGGTGTCCACCACCCGTACGGGCACGGGTGCGTCCTTCGCCGCCAGCACGGCGGCGTCGTACGTGCCGGAGACCTCGGCGGAGAGGTGGAGCGAGACGATGCTCCGCGCGCCGGCCTCGGCCGCGGCGCGATAGGTCGCCGCGAAGACCTCGGGGCTGGGACGCGAGGTGGTCACCGGCCGCCGTTTCTGGAGCGCCTGGGCCAGGGACCGCGCCGAGATCTCGGTGCCCTCCTCAAGGGCCCGGTCGCCGATGACGACGGTCAGCGGTACCGCTGTGATGCCGTGCCGCTCCATCGTCTGCGGTGGCAGGTAGGCCGTGGAATCGGTGACGATCGCGACATGCCGGGACATGAGCGGGAGGTTACCCGCCAAGGCCGCCCCGCGGCAGCCCGGCCCTCGCACGGAAACGGGCCATGTCACCGCGCAGGAGGGGTCTCCCGTCCTGGCGCGCGGTCAACCGGTGTCAGCGCCGCCTCAGTTGGTGGTCTCGGGCCGGGCGGACTTCTCCCAGGGATAGGCCGTCTGCCGAGGATCGCGGGGCGTGATCGCGGGCGGGGTCCGCTGACCCTCGCCGCCCTTGGGGGCGGTGGCACCGGAAGCACCCGAGGCCCTCCCCGGCTCCGCCTCGGCTTCCGCCGGCCACACCTGCCCCGGGTCGGCACCGGGCGCGGCGACGCCTGCCTCGGGCCACGAGAAGTCGGCCGTGTCACGTCCCTGGGCGTCGGTCACCGTCCAGTGGCGCAGCGCGCCCGCCTCCAGGTCGATCTGCGCACTCAGCGAGGACAGGTCGTCCTCCGCGAACCTGCGCGCCCGGTCCCGGGCGGCCCAGCGCAGTGAGTCCGCCGACTGTGTGATCTGTTCCGTACGCTGCCGCAGCTCGGGGAGCTGACCGGCCACCCTCGTGCGGTCCGGCTCCCGCTCCAGGCGCTTGAGCTCCTCGTCGAGCTCCTGACCGTGGGCGCTCAGCCGGTGGAAGAGGTCCAGGGTCTCCTTCAGCGACGCGTCCTCGGCGGCACCTGCCCGCAGGGCCTCCTGCGTGGCCCGCATCGAGGTGCGCAGCGAGAGCCTCAGCTGGGCCAGTTCACCGGCGACCCCGATCTGGCCGTAGCTCTTGGCGCGCAGTGTGGTGTCCTCGACCGTGCGCCGGGCCTGTGTGATCGTGCGGTCGACACCGCGCTTGGCGGCCTTGGCGACCTTCACGGTGGCGTACACCCCCAGCGCCACGAAGGCGAAGAAGAGCAGCGCCATGATCACAATCGCGGCTTCCATGTGCGCCCCTCCGGCGTCGGTCGAGTTCCCCGGCTCGCGAGTCGCCTCGCGCGTCGGGTCTCCTCAGCTGTCGTTCTCCACGGTAAACGCAGCGGGCAGGATGAGGGTTCCATCGGAACCCCCAACCTGCCCGTAGGGGAAAGCCCCCATGCCTCGTCGTCAGCCGGCCACGATGTTGACCAGCTTCGGCGCGCGCACGATCACCTTGCGGATCTGCGCGCCGCCCAGCGCCGCGACCACGTTCGCGTCACCGAGGGCCAGCGCCTCCAGCTCCGCGTCGCTGATCGACGGCGAGACCTCCAGACGCGCCTTGACCTTGCCCTTGATCTGCACGACGCAGGTCACCGTCTCGTCGACGACGTACGCCGGGTCGGCGACGGGGAAGTCCTGGTGGACGACCGAGTCGGTGTGGCCGAGCTTGCGCCACAGCTCCTCGGCGATGTGCGGGGCCAGCGGGGCGACCAGCAGCACCAGCTGCTCGGCGACCGGCCGCGACACCGCTCCGCCCGCCTTGGTCAGGTGGTTGTTCAGCTCCGTGACCTTGGCGATGGCGGTGTTGAACCGCATGGCCGCCATGTCCTGCGAGACGCCGTCGATCGCCTTGTGCAGGGCGCGCAGCGTGTCCTCGTCGGGCGCGGTGTCGACGACCGTGACCTCGCCGGTCGACTCGTCGACGATGTTGCGCCACAGCCGCTGCAGCAGCCGGTACTGGCCGACCACCGCGCGCGTGTCCCAGGGGCGCGAGACGTCCAGCGGGCCCATCGCCATCTCGTACAGGCGCAGGGTGTCGGCGCCGTACTCGGCGCAGATCTCGTCCGGGGTGACCGCGTTCTTCAGGGACTTGCCCATCTTGCCCAGAACACGGCTGACCTTCTCGCCCTGGTACCAGAAGCCGCCGTCGCGCTCCTCGACCTCGGCCGCCGGCACCGCGATCCCGCGCGCGTCGCGGTAGACGAAGGCCTGGATCATGCCCTGGTTGTACAGCTTGTGGAACGGCTCGGCGGAGGAGATGTGGCCCAGGTCGAACAGCACCTTGGACCAGAACCGCGCGTACAGCAGGTGCAGTACGGCGTGCTCGGCACCGCCGACGTACAGGTCGACGCCACCGGTCGGCATGCCCTCGCGCGGGCCCATCCAGTACTGCTCGATGGCCGGGTCGACCAGCTTCTGGTCGTTGTGCGGGTCCAGATAGCGCAGCTCGTACCAGCAGGAACCGGCCCAGTTGGGCATGGTGTTGGTCTCGCGGCGGTACTTCCTCGGCCCGTCGCCCAGGTCCAGGGTGACGTTGACCCAGTCCTCGTTGCGCGACAGCGGCGTCTCCGGCTGGGTGTCGGCGTCGTCCGGGTCGAAGGTGCGCGGCGAGTAGTCGTCGACCTCCGGCAGCTCCAGCGGCAGCATCGACTCGGGCAGCGGGTGCGCGATGCCGTCCTCGTCGTACACGATCGGGAAGGGCTCGCCCCAGTAGCGCTGGCGGCTGAACAGCCAGTCGCGCAGCCGGAAGTTGACGGTGCCCTCGCCGATGCCCCGGTCGGCCAGCCAGGCGGTGATCCTCGCCTTGGCCTCGACGACGCCCAGGCCGTCCAGCGTGACGTCGCCGTTCGACGAGTTGATCAGCTTCGCCTCGTACGAGGAGAAGGCGTCGTCCCAGGTGGACGGGTCGGTGCCGCGGCCGTCGCTCGGCTCGACGACGCAGCGCATCGGCAGCTCGAAGGCGCGCGCGAAGGCGAAGTCCCGGGAGTCGTGCGCCGGGACGGCCATGATCGCGCCGGTGCCGTAGCCCATCAGGACGTAGTCGGCGATGAAGACGGGGACCTGCTCGCCGCTGACCGGGTTGGTGGCGTACACGCCGGTGAAGACGCCGGTCTTGTCCTTGGCCTCGGCCTGCCGCTCGACGTCGGACTTGGAGGCGGCCTGCTTGCGGTAGGCGTCGACGGCCTCGGCGGGGGTGGCGTGGCCGCCGGTCCACACGTCGTGGGTGCCCTCGGGCCAGGCGGCCGGGATGATCTTCGCGGCGCCGTCGACCAGGGGGTGCTCGGGGGCCAGGACCATGTAGGTGGCGCCGAACAGGGTGTCCTGGCGGGTGGTGAAGACGGTGATGGCGTCGGAGTCGCCGACCTGGAAGTCGACGCGGGCGCCCTCGGAGCGGCCGATCCAGTTCCGCTGCTGCAGTTTGATGGCCTCGGGCCAGTCCAGCGCGTCCAGGTCGTCCAGCAGGCGGTCCGCGTAGGCGGTGATGCGCATGTTCCACTGGCGCAGCTTGGCCTTGAAGACGGGGAAGTTGCCGCGCTCGGAGCGTCCGTCGGCGGTGACCTCCTCGTTGGCCAGGACCGTGCCCAGGCCGGGGCACCAGTTGACGGGGGCGTCGGAGGCGTACGCCAGGCGGAAGTCGCCCAGGACGTCGGCGCGCTCGGCGGCGGTCAGCTCGCTCCACGCGCGCGTGCCGGGGACCTCGCGCGTGCCGTTCTCGAACTGCTCGACCAGTTCGGCGATCGGCCGGGCCCTACCGGCCTCGTCGTCGTACCAGGAGTTGAAGATCTGCAGGAAGATCCACTGGGTCCACTTGTAGTACTCCGGGTCGATCGTGGCGAACGACCGGCGCTTGTCGTGGCCCAGGCCCAGCCGGCGCAGCTGGACCTTCATGTTCTCCATGTTGGCCTCGGTCGACACGCGCGGGTGCGTGCCCGTCTGCACGGCGTACTGCTCGGCCGGCAGGCCGAAGGCGTCGAAGCCCAGGGTGTGCAGCACGTTGTGCCCGGTCATGCGCTGGTGGCGGGCGAAGACGTCGGTGGCGATGTAGCCCAGCGGGTGGCCGACGTGCAGGCCCGCGCCCGACGGGTACGGGAACATGTCCATGATGAACTTCTTGGGCCGGGCGGCGATATCGGGGTCGCCCGCCAGGTCGCCGGTGGGGTTCGGCGCCTCGTACGTGCCTTCGGCGTCCCAGAAGTCCTGCCAGCGTGCCTCGATGTCGGCGGCCATGGCCGCCGTATAACGATGCGGGGCCGCCGTCTCGGCAGCCGAATTCATCTCGCTCATGATCCTTGAAGCTCCATCGATCGTCTCTGCCCACTGCCACGAAATGCCACGAAATGAAAAATCCCCTCGCACAGGAGGGGACGCCGCGCCGATTCCGACCGGATCTTTCATCCGTCGGGACTGATCAGCGCGGCTCGCTAAGCAGAAGGCGTACGGCACGCATGGCGTCAGGGTACCGCAGGGCCCGAGCGACCCGCACCGACGTTCCGTCCGCTGGGCCGCAGGGCGCCCGAGGCGCCCGGGTTACTCCGCGTATCGCCCCTATCCAGGGCAACCCCAGAGTCAGTTGCGCGTCGCGCCCCGCGTAAACGAGCAAACCACCTACCGGTCGGTATGCAGCGACTTAGCATGCGGCAACGGGACCGCTTATCCGCACCATTCCGGAGTCGCCCCCATGAACCCTCATCGCAAGATCCGTTCTTCTCCCGCCCTGCGAACCGGTTTGAGCCGGCCGGTCCGGGGCGGGCTTTCGGTCGCGGGACTGGTGATCATTCCGCTGCTCGCGATAGGCGGCAGTGACGGTTTCCGGGCCGCGCTCGACTTCACCACCGGTGTGCTGTCGCTGGTGGCGCTGACCGCCTCGGTCGCGTGGGGCCTCGTCGCCACCGACCGCCTGCTACTCTCCGCGCGTCACCGGCTGCTCGCGCAGGGCGTCCACCGCGCCACCGCCGTCGCCTCCCTCGGCTTTCTGCTGCTGCACGGCACGATCAAGGTCTCCCTCGGTCATGTCGAGCCGATCGGCGCGCTGATCCCCTTCGGCCTCGGCATCACCGGCGCGGCCGGTCTGATCGGCTTCGGCTCCCTCGCCGGTCTGCTGATGGTGATCGCCGCCGCGACCGG
The DNA here is from genome assembly GCF_053591435.1 of Streptomyces sp. NPDC003027. NCBI lineage: Bacteria > Bacillati > Actinomycetota > Actinomycetes > Kitasatosporales > Streptomycetaceae > Streptomyces > Streptomyces sp. NPDC003027. The sequence continues at coordinate 86,759 of NZ_JBSFTU010000001.1, read as the reverse complement.
CGCTCTGCGCAGCACCCTGGCCTGCCGGAGCCGGTTCGCCGCCCACTGGCGGCCGCTGCACATGCTGGCCTACCCCGCGTGGTGCTTCGCCCTGGTCCACGGCCTGTACGCGGGCCGGCCGGCCGCCGGCTGGGTCGTGGTCGTGTACTGCCTGGCCCTCGCGGCGGTCGCCGCGGCCGTCGCGCTGCGCCAGTTGCCCGCCCCGGCGCAGCGCGAGCTCGCCGACCGGCTGGCCGCGTTCCTGACCTCCCTGGAGGGCCGCGGCCGCCGCGGTCGCCGCGGTCGACCGGCCGCCGGGCGGCCCCCCGGGACCCAGCGGCGCGACGAGGGGGAGCCGCCCCCCGACGAGCCCCCCACGCTGTCCGCCGAGTGGCTGGACCGCCCCGTCGCCCGGCCCCCGGTGAACGCGCCGCCGCCTCCGCCCGTACCCCAGTTGTACGAGACGGCGCCACCGCCCCCGCGCGCCGGCGCGGGTTTCTCCGCCGCCTATCGCGCCGTCTCCCGCAGCCCGTTTCCCGCCCCGAACCCGCCCGCACCCGTCGACCCCGGCGCCCCGCTCGCCGAGCGCGTCCCCATGACCGAGGAGCTTCCCGTCGTCCCCGACCCCTCTCCCCGCCCGCCTTCCTCCCGACCGGGCTACTGGCCCACGCCCTCGCCCACGATGCCGACACCGACCCACGCGAGCCCGCCGCCCGCGGGTGAGCCCTGGACCGCGCCCGGAGGGGACCGCCCGTGAACCGACCCCTCCCCGACGTCCCCGAGGTCCGCGTGGTCGGTCTGCCGCAGCTCACCCAGGGCTTCGACCTGGTCGAGCGGCTCGGCCTCGCCATGCACCTGAAGGTGCACGGACCGCTGGAGCCGATGAGTGGCGAGCGGCTCGCCCAGCTCACGGACGAGATATCCCTGCACGGGCGCGGTGGCGCCGGTTTTCCCTTCGGCCGCAAGCTGAGGGCGGTCGCGCAGGCGGCGATCCGCCGCGGTGTGCGCCCCGTCGTGGTGATCAACGGCAGCGAGGGCGAGCCGGCCTGCCGCAAGGACACGGTGCTCCTCAACCGCGCGCCGCACCTGATTCTGGACGGCGCCCTGCTGGCGGCCGAGGCGCTCGGCGCCCGGACCCTGGTCGTCGCCGTCACCCGCAACTCCACGGAGATCTCCGTCCGGGCCGCCCTGGCCGAACGCGGCCTCTCCGACCGGCGGGGGCAGGCACTACGCGCGCGTGTCGTCCGTACTCCCGAGCGGATGGTCTCCGGCGAGGCGTCGGCGGTCGTCCGCGCGGCGGGCGGGGGCCCCGCTCTGCCCATGGGCCGCCGTGAGCGCGCGGCGGAGTCGGGGGTGGGCGGCGCGCCGACCCTGCTCTCCAACGCCGAGACGTTCGCCCAGCTGGCCGTCGCCGCCCGGATCGGCCCGCGCCGCTTCGGCCACACCGGCCTGGACTCCGAGCCCGGCACGGTCCTCCTGACGATCTCGGGGGCGGTCGCGCGCCCCATGGTGGTCGAGGTCCCGACGGGCGTCCCCCTGCGGTACGTGCTCCAGCTGGCAGGTGCCCCGGCGCTGCCGCAGGGCGTCCTCACCGGCGGCTACCACGGCAACTGGATCGACTCGACCGCCGTCCACAACGCCGTCGTCTCGCGCGCCTCCCTGGCGGCCGTCGGTGGCGCCCTGGGCGCCGGGGCGATCCTGCCCATCGGCCCCGAGACGTGTCCGCTCGGCGAATCACTGCGGGTGGCGAACTGGCTGGCGGCGGAGACGGCCGGCCAGTGCGGGCCCTGCCGGCTCGGTCTGCCCGCGGCGGCCGGCGGTCTGTCGGACGTGCTGAACGGCGGCGGCCCGGCCGCGCTGGAGGCGCTGCGGGAGGTGACGCAGGCGGTGAAGGGCCGCGGCGCGTGCAAGCATCCCGACGGCTCGGCCCGCTTCTTCGCCTCCACGCTGTCGGCGTTCACGGACGATCTGGCCGCCCATGTCCTCGACGGCGGCTGCGGCCGCCCCACGACGGGGGTGCTGCCGCTGCCCGGTCCCGGCTACCAGGACCTGGAGGAGTCCATCCCGAGCGGCGAGAAACTGGCCGTGGACTGGACCCTGTGCCAGGGGCACGGACTGTGCGCCGACATCGTGCCGGAGCTGATCAGGCTGGGCCCGGACGGCTATCCGGCCCTGGCCGACACTTCCGTACCGGTGCATCTGCGAGGACGCGCGCAGCGGGCCGTACGCCGCTGTCCCGCGCTGGCGCTCCGGGTGGAGGCGCCGCCCGCGGAGCGGTCCGTCCTGCCGCCGGTCACGGGCCGCAAGGCGCTGGGAACCGGCCTGGGTTGACGCTGGCACGCACGTCGGCACACGCGGCGCACGTCCGCACATGCCGGCACATGCCGGCACATGCCAGCACACGAAGAAGCGGGTCATCCGATCCGGATGACCCGCTTCTCTTCTGTGGAGCTAAGGAGAATTGAACTCCTGACCTCCTGCATGCCATGCAGGCGCTCTACCAACTGAGCTATAGCCCCGTGCTGTCCGCCCCGTTTCCGGGGTTTCCCCCGCGGCGACAGACAGAACATTAACCGGCTCTCCGGGGGATCACCAAATCGTTTCCCTGGGGGCCGGAGGACGGCAGGTAGGGTCCCCCTCTGTGACCGTGTCCGTCCTCTCCCGAGCCCGCGCCCGCCAGTGGCCCCTCGCCACCGCCGCGGCGGTGTGCCTGCTCTCCTTCATCGCCTTCTGGGTGGCCCAGCGCCTGGCCCACGTGAACATGCTCGACGTGATGGTCTACCGGGCCGAGGGCGAGACGGTCCGGGCCGGCGGCGATCTCTACGCGATGCGCGCCACCTCGGCGAACCTCGCCATGACCTACCCGCCGTTCGCCGGGCTGCTGTTCGTCCCGCTGACGCTGGTCGGCGTCCCGCTGATGCGGACGCTGGCCACCGCGGGGAACCTCCTCCTGGTGATCGCGCTGGTCCAGCTCTCGCTCCAACTGGTCCGCCCGGCCCTGCCGCGCGAGGAGCTGTGGCGCAGGACGTTCTGGGTGGCCGCCGCCGTGGTCTGGTGCGAGCCGGTGTGGACGACGCTGCGGTACGGCCAGATCAATCTGCTCATCGCCGTCGCGGTGCTCTGGGACCTCACCCGGCGCACGGGACACCGCTGGGCCGGGGTCGGCATCGGTCTCGCCACTGCGGTGAAGCTCACACCCGGGCTCTTCGTCGTCCTCCTCCTCGCCGCCGGTCTGTTGGTCCTCCGGCGCGACAAGGGCTGGAACCCGTGGCTGCGCGCGGCCGCCACGGCGACCGCGACGTTCCTCACCGCGACCCTGCTCAGCGCGCTGGTCCTGCCGTACGACTCCCGGCGTTTCTGGACCGGGACGCTCTTCGAGAGCGGCCGGGTGGGCTTCGCCGAGGAGACCGCCAACCAGTCCCTGCGCGGGGTGCTCGCCCGGCTGATGCACACCGACGATCCGGGCATGTGGTGGGCGGTCACCGCGGCCGTCTGCGGCGGTGCGGCGATGGTGTTCGCGGTACGGGCCGCGCTGCGCGGGGACAAAGCCCTGGCGGTGGTGGTCTCCGCGGTCACGGCGCTGATGATCAGCCCCATCTCCTGGTCCCACCACTGGGTGTGGTGCGTACCGCTGCTGCTCCTGATAGCGGACCGGGTGAAGCCGGTGTGGCCGGTGCTGGTGCCGGTGGCGCTGGCGTTCGCCTCGTTCGCGCTGTGGTGGGTGCCGCACGACCCGGGGCGGCCCGAACTCGACCAGAACGCCGGTCAGATGGTGCTCTCCGCCATCTATCCGCTGACGGTGACGGTGCTGTTCGCCGGGTACGGCGTCAGGCGGTGGCGAAGGAGTAGAACCGCTTGAGGGTGCAGTGCTCGTCGAGGAGCCGTCCGTAGATCGGCTCGCCCTCGAGCTCGCGGTAGGTCTCGATGGGGTCGCCTTTTATGATCAGCGCCCGCGCGCACTCCTCGCACCAGTACTGGTACTCGGTGTTGACCGGGTCCATGTCGCGGACGATGGGCGTACCGCTGCCGCACCAGTCGCACTTCCGCCTGTGTGCACCCATCACTCAGCTCCAGCTGTGGCCGCAGGACGTGCACACATAGGACACTCCCCCGTTGTCGCCGAGCACTTGGGCGACCTGGGCAGAGCCGCACGAGGGGCAGTCGAGCCGGGCCCGGGCGCCGCCCTCGGCCCCGGGGTGGTCCTCGACGGGCTCCGCGACGGTATCGACCTCGGCACACTCGGCACCATCGGAACCGCTCGCGGCCATGCGCACACTCCCTCCCGTCCGGACCCTCGTCCCCTCCGGCCGTGCCGATTCTGCCATGGCGCCGCAAGAGAGGGCAGCGCGCTTGGGCCGATACGGAGGAGGAGGGCGCGCAGGGGAGGGAAACGACGAATCCCGCCCCCTACTGGGGACGGGATTCGGTGACTGTGGAGCTAAGGAGAATTGAACTCCTGACCTCCTGCATGCCATGCAGGCGCTCTACCAACTGAGCTATAGCCCCTCGTGTTCTTCGCGCTCCGCGCTGCGAACAAGAAGAACTTTAGCCTGTGACCTGCCGGAAAGTGAAATCCGGGGCTTCGGGCGGTGCCGCGGCCGGTCAGTCGTCGTCGCCGAGGACCGGTTCGGGCAGCGTGCCGGCGTTGTGCTCGAGCAGACGCCAGCCGCGGGCCCCCTCGCCGAGGACCGACCAGCAGCAGTTGGAGAGCCCGCCCAGGCTCTCCCAGTGACGCGCCTCCAGGTCGAGGAGACGGCCGATGGTGGTGCGGATGGTGCCGCCGTGGCTGACGACGACCAGCGTGCCGTCCTCGGGCAGCTTGTCGACGTGCTCCAGGACCACCGGGGCGGCCCGGTCGGCCACCTCGGTCTCCAGTTCGCCGCCGCCCCGGCGCACGGGCTCGCCGCGCTTCCAGGCGGCGTACTGCTCGCCGTACCGCGCGACGATCTCGTCGTGGGTCAGGCCCTGCCACTCCCCCGCGTACGTCTCGCGCAGGGCGGAGTCGTACGCGACGGGGTGGCCGGTGAGGGAGGCCAGCTCGCTCGCGGTGGCCGCCGCCCGCTTCAGGTCGGAGGCGATGATCGCGTCCGGCTTCAGCGAGGCGAGGAGCCGGGCGGCCCGGCGCGCCTGGGCGACACCGGTCTCGGTCAGCTCGATGTCCGTGGAGCCCTGGAAACGGCGCTCCAGGTTCCAGGAGGTCTGGCCGTGGCGCCACAGGACGATGCGGCGGCCCTTGCCGCCCTTGGTGCCGTTCAGCTCAGCTCACCGTCCGCTCCGTCGGCGCCGGTGAGGCGGGCGTGCTCCGCCGCCTTGCCGCGCGTCTTCAGGGCGTCCTCGGGCAGGGACAGCTCGGGGCAGTCCTTCCAGAGCCGCTCCAGGGCGTAGAAGACCCGCTCCTCGCTGTGCTGGACGTGGACGACGATGTCGACGTAGTCCAGGAGGATCCAGCGGGCGTCGCGGTCGCCCTCCCGGCGCACCGGCTTGGCGCCGAGCTCCTTGTTCAGGCGCTCCTCGATCTCGTCGACGATCGACTTGACCTGGCGGTCGTTGGGAGCGGAGGCGAGCAGGAAGGCGTCGGTGATCGACAGCACATCACTGACGTCGTACGCGATGATGTCGTGCGCGAGCCGGTCGGCCGCCGCCTGGGCGGCGGCGTTGACGAGCTCGATGGAGCGATCCGTGGCGGTCACAAGCAGGCTTTCGTCGGCGGTCAGAGACACCTCAAGGGTCTCACGTACCGCCGACCGCCCCGTAAACCTTTACGGGGCGGTACGGCGAGGGGAAGGTCACCCGCTGGTCAGCCCTTGCTGCCGGGGATCCTGTAGTCCTCGCCCAGCACCACGGTGACCTCCGCGTTTCCGGCGGCCTTGCCCTTCTTCACCGAGCCGGCCGGCAGCCCGAGCGTCTTGGCGACCTCGCTCGCCGTCGCCTTCTGGGCGTCGTCGGCGTAGAGGACCTCGGACTTGTTCTCGGTGTCCGTCCCGGAACCGCCGGCGAAGGCGAAGCCGCCATTGATCAGGACGATCCGGGCGGCCTCGGTGGCGCCGTCGTCACCGGTCGCGTTGCGGATCGAGACGCGGGCCGCCGCTCCCTTCTCGGGGGCGCTGACCTTGCCGCCGAGGATGTCCTTGACCACGCTGTCGGCGGCGTCCTCGCTCAGCGAGCCGTCCTGCTCCACCGGGAGCAGCGCCGTCTTGTGGTCGCCGACCTTGGCGTGCTCGGCCAGCTTGGCCAGCGAGGCGCCGAGGTCCTTCTCCGGCAGCGAGGGGTCGAGGATCTGGGCGAGCGTCTCGATGGTGACCGTGGCGGCCTCCGGGTCGTCGGAGAGCTTCCGCAGCACGCCGTACATGACCTGGCCGAACCGCTGCAGCTGCTTGGCCTCGGCCTCGCCGGGCGCGCGGTAGGTGGCGTAGGCGACGGCGGCACGGCCGTTGAGTGTCTGGTTCTCACCCTTGGGGACGAGCGGGGCGTCGCCCTTCTTCTCGCCGGGCACCTCGGTGTCGGTGGTGACCTCGATGTTGCTGACCAGCTCGACGAGGTTCTCCAGGTACGGGGTGTCGAGCCGCCATGTTCCGGTGATCCGGGTGCCGAGGAGGTTGCCGATCGCCTCGCGGGTGCCGCTGGAGCCGTCGTCCTCGACGGATTTGCCGAGCGTGGTGGTGGTGCCCTCGGCGTCGGCGACGGAGAGGGCATTGGGGAGCAGGACGGTGGTGCCCTGCTTGGTCGTGGTGTTGTCCACCAGCAGGGCGGTGGAGGTGCCGCCGCCCTTGGTGTCGTGGAGGTGGACGACGATCGTGTCGCGCTTCTGCGGGCCGGTGGCGGTGCTCTGCGGCTGACCGTCGTCGGACGTGCCGGGGAGCATGCCGGCGGACCAGAGGTAGCCGACACCGCCGACGGCGGCGAGGACGAGGACGACGACCAGGGCGACGACCCGGTTGCGGCCGCGGCGCCTGGCCTCCTCGCGCCGCTCGGAGCGGCTCTCGGTGAACTTCAGCCAGTCGATGACGTCCTCGGAGTCCTCGTCGGGCTCCTCGATGAACGAGAACTGCTCGGTGCGGTAGGCGCGCTCGTCGCCGCCGTCGCGGTCGCGGTCGTCCTGGGGCGCCGGGCGCTGGCCGGGGACCCCGGCGGGCGCGGCGACGGGGGTCGTCACCGGGGCCGGGGCGGGCTCCGCCTGGGCGGCCCACTGGCCGGTCTGCTGCGGGCCGGTGTCGTAGTCGTAGGGGGTGTAGCCGTAGCCCTGGGGCTCCTGCGACTGCTGGGGCTGCTGGGTTTCCTGCGGCTGCTGCGCGTACGGGTCGTACTGCTGCTCCTGCGCCTGGAGCGGCCGGCCGTAGGCGTCATAGCCGTCGTAGGCGTAGCCCGGCTGCGGCGCCTGCTGCTGGGCGTACGGGTCGTACTGCTGCTGCGCCTGCGACGGAACCTGCTGGTAGACCGGCTGCCCGTACTCGTCGTAGCCGACGATCTGCGGCTGCGCCTGTGGGTAGTACGGGTCGTACGGGTTGTGCTGATCGTTCACCGGTGCCCCTCTCCGAGGCTCACTCGCCGCGGTACAACTGGCGCTTGTCGATGTAGCGCACCACGCCGTCCGGCACCAGGTACCAGACCGGGTCGCCCTGCGCGACCCTGGCCCGGCAGTCGGTGGAGGAGATCGCGAGCGCCGGCACCTCGACCAGCGAGACCCCGCCCTTGGGCAGGCCGTCGTCCGTCAGGTCGTGGCCCGGGCGGGTGACGCCGATGAAGTGGGCGAGCGAGAAGAGTTCCTCGGCGTCACGCCAGGTGAGGATCTGCGACAGCGCGTCGGCCCCGGTGATGAAGAAGAGGTCCGAGTCGCTGTTGAGGGAGCGCAGGTCCCGCAGGGTGTCGATGGTGTACGTCGGGCCGCCGCGGTCGATCTCGATCCGGCTGACCGAGAACTGCGGGTTGGACGCGGTGGCGATGACCGTCATCAGATAGCGGTCCTCGGCCGCCGAGACGGCCTTGTCGCTCTTCTGCCACGGCTGCCCGGTCGGTACGAACACCACCTCGTCGAGGTGGAACAGGGCGGCCACCTCACTGGCGGCCACCAGGTGTCCGTGGTGGATCGGGTCGAACGTCCCGCCCATCACGCCGAGTCGGCGCTTGCCGCGACTGCCAGTAGGCACTTCCTGCTCTCCCATGCGTGCAGAGCCTACTGGCACGGCGTCGGCCGCCGGATCCGCGGTCCCCGGCTCAGCGGTCGCGGTTGAAGCGGGTGGTGATCCACAGCAGGAGGAGGAGCGCACCGAGCGCGCCGAAACCGGTGAGGTAAGGGCTGAGGCTTTCGTGGTTGCCGCCGTGCTCGCCCTGGGCGAGCGTGACCAGGTTGGCGGCGGTGCTGTGGAGGCTCATCTTCGGCAGGACCTATCGATCGGGAATGGGAGCGGAGACTTCGCCCACATCGTATGCGGGGCATTCGGGCACGCTCACGCCGACTCAGTCGTTGGCGACGGTGTCGTCCCCGACGATATCCACAGGCCCGGCGATATCCACAGGCCCGGGCGCACCGCGGGCCCAGCGCCTAGGCTGTGGTGCGTCAGGGGGACGAGCAAGGTCTCGTACGAGCAGGGGGCACACCATGACCGAGAAGTCCGACAACCAGCAGGCGAACGTGCCGAGCAGGCAGCGCAAACGCTTCCCCGGCATCTCCTCGCGCGCCTACGAGCATCCCGCCGACCGCTCCGCCCTCGTCGCCCTGCGCAGGCTGACCGGCTTCGACACGGTCTTCAAGGCCCTCAGCGGACTGCTGCCGGAGCGCAGCCTGCGGCTGCTCTTCCTCTCCGACTCCGTACGGGTGAGCGACGCCCAGTTCACGCATCTCAACGACATGCTGAGGGACGCCTGTTACATCCTGGACCTGGAGAAGGTCCCGCCGATGTACGTCACGCAGGACCCGCAGCCGAACGCGATGTGCATCGGCCTGGACGAGCCGATCATCGTGGTCACCACCGGGCTCGTGGAGCTCCTCGACGAGGAGGAGATGCGGGCGGTCGTGGGCCATGAGGTGGGCCACGCGCTCTCCGGGCACTCGGTGTACCGCACGATCCTGCTGTTCCTCACCAGCCTGGCGCTGAAGGTGGCCTGGATCCCGCTGGGGAACGTCGCGATCATGGCGATCGTGACCGCGCTGCGGGAGTGGTTCCGCAAGTCGGAGCTGTCGGCGGACCGGGCGGGGCTGCTGGTCGGCCAGGACCTGCAGGCCTCGATGCGCGGTCTGATGAAGATCGCCGGCGGCAACCATCTGCACGAGATGAACGTGGACGCGTTCCTCGCCCAGGCGGACGAGTACGAGAAGGGCGGCGATCTGCGCGACTCCGTGCTGAAGATCCTGAACGTGCTGCCGCGCTCGCACCCCTTCGCCACCGTCCGGGCCGCCGAGCTGAAGAAGTGGTCCGAGTCCCGTGACTACCAGCGGATCATGGACGGGCACTACCCGCGGCGCTCCGAGGACAAGGACACCTCGGTGAGCGACTCCTTCCGCGAGTCCGCCGGGCACTACGCCGACTCGGTCCGCACCAGCAAGGATCCGCTGATGAAGCTGGTCGGCGACATCGCGGGCGGCGCGGGGGACCTGGCCGGTGATCTGGGCGGAAAGCTGCGCAGCCGGTTCGGCGGCGGAGCCTCGCGCGGCGGAGCGGACGGGGAGGGCGCGACGCCCGGCGGGACTCGCGGGAGCGAGGGCGGCACCGAGGAAGGCGGCGGGGAGAGCGGCACCGCGAAGGGCGGTCAGAGCGAGGGCTGAGCGCCCGGCGCCAGCGCCCCGCAGAGCGACGCGACGGCGGGCCGGCCCGTGGCGTACGGGTCGGTGACCGCCGGACCGCCGGAGGCGGAGACCCGCTCGCCGGCCAGGAGCGGCTTCAGGGCTCCGGCGGCCGCGCCGCCGCATGCCTGCGGGCCGGCCTGGACGACGCTGGTCAGCAGCTCGGCGCGGTGCATCCGCAGATCCTCGCGGTCGAAGCGGAAGTGCAGCTCGCGATGGACCGTGAAGAGGGAGGCCCGGGCCGTGGGGCCGGCGCCGGAGGTGGCGGGGCGCACGGCGTAGGTGAAGGTGTGGTCGGCGGTCACCTCCAGCATGTCCGTCGCCGTCTCCGCGAAGCGGAGGGTGCCCTGGACGCGGGGGGTCGGGTCGGCCAGCTCGACCTTCCCCGGGTCGAAGCGCACGAGCCAGCCGGAGACGGCGTGCCGGCCGTCGTCCTTCGACGACTCGACGCTCCGGTCGAACTGCTCCAGCTGGTCCGGGTCGAGCAGCAGCCGGACGGGCCGCACCGTCACCCCGGTCAGCACGTCGGGCTCGAGCGAGGAGGCGACGAGATAGTCCTTGGCGATGCTGAGGGCCGTGACCACCTGGCTCTCCGAGAAGTGGCCGGTGCGCCCGGCGTCCGGGAGGTTGATGCCGGCGGCGCCGCCGCGGTACTCGGCGGCGGGGCTGCGGGCGAACAGCTGGGCCGGTTCGCCCCCGGCCACGGGGCCCTGCGGGGCCAGTGGGACCACGGTGATCCGCAGCGGTTCGGCCCGCTGGTCGCCGGGGGGCATGTAGGGGTTGCGGACGCCGAGGTAGATGGCGGTTCCGAAGGCGAGGAGGATCAGCAGCACCAGCAGGACGGCCTGGCGGGAGCCGCTCCTGGTCTCCCGGACGCCGGAGAGGGTGCGGACGGGCTGGGCGTGCTCGCCCATCCGCTCGGCGGCGGAGAACTCCTGCAGCCGGGCAGCGCGGACGAACGATTCGTCGAAGACGACGGATCGGTACTCGTCCTCACCACCGCCGGGGTCGGGTGCCGTCCCCTCAGGCGGGTCGCCACGCCCTGCCATACCTTCAGGGTAGGTCCGCCGGAGCTCCGGTAAACGCCCAGGTACACGACAGTTCCAACGATCACGGCGTCCGGGGAGCGGCCGGGACCGGGGGCGGGGAGTAGGCGGCGGAGGCGGAGGGCGCCGTGACGGCGGGAGGCACGGCGCGCGGCTTGTCGATGCCGGTGGTGGCCGGGGCGGGGATCCGGTCCTGCCGGTTGGCCGAGGCTCCGCGGTAGACGGCGGTGAAGGCGAGGGCGACCATGCCGACGCCCATCACGAGGGCGAGCACCCAGGCGACCGGACGGTGCCAGCGGGCGCTGCCCCGATAGGGGCGCAGGGCGCCGCCGTGCGGGCCGTACGGCCCGCAGTCGTCGGCGTCGTCGGCGTCGTCGGAGTTCCAGCTGTCGGCGTAGCGGCCGCCGTAGGGGTCGTCGGGGTCGTCACCGCGGAGCTCGTCCGGGACGCCGGCCGTCCTGGCGCGGGCGGCCTCGGCCTCGGCACGCGCCTGCGCGGCCGCGAGCAGCCGCTCCACGGCGGTCGGTTCATGGATCTCGGCGGCTCGGACGAAGTCCTCGTCGAAGACCACGGTGGCGTAGTCCTCGTCCGCGCCCCCGCGGTCGTCAGCATCGTCAGGGTCCACGCCGTCCGGGAACGGCTTGCCCCCCACGTCGTCCGGCACGCTTTTCAGAGTAGACCTGGGAGGTGGTTCTGGGCAGGGAGAGTGCGAACCGTCCCCGCCCGTCCGGCCCTCTTTCCGGCCTCGTTCGGCGCCGCGAGGATGGAGCCGAACGGGTGAAATCGGGGTTACCGCGTGTGACCGTCGCCGGTGACGATGTACTTCGTCGAGGTCAGCTCCGGCAGGCCCATCGGCCCGCGCGCGTGGAGCTTCTGGGTCGAGATCCCGATCTCGGCGCCGAAGCCGAACTGGCCGCCGTCGGTGAAACGGGTGGAGGCGTTGACGGCGACGGTGGTGGAGTCGACCAGCTGGGTGAAGCGGCGGGCCGCCGCCTGCGAGGTGGTGACGATCGCCTCGGTGTGGCCGGAGGACCAGAGCCGGATGTGGGAGACGGCCGCGTCCAGCGAGTCGACGACGGCGGCGGCGATGTCGTACGAGAGGTACTCGGCCTCCCAGTCCTCGGTGGTCGCGGGGACGACGGTGGCCTTGGAGCCCTCGGCGTGGGAGAGGACCCGCTCGTCGGCGTGGACGGTGACCCCGGCCTCGGCGAGGGCGGCGAGCGCCCGGGGCAGGAACGCTTCGGCGATGTCCTGGTGGACCAGGAGCGTCTCGGCGGCGTTGCAGACGCTGACCCGCTGGGCCTTGGAGTTGACCAGGATGTCGACGGCCATGTCGAGGTCGGCCTGGGCGTCGACGTAGACGTGGCAGTTTCCGGTGCCGGTCTCGATGACCGGGACGGTGGACTCCTCGACGACCGTACGGATGAGGGAGGCGCCGCCGCGCGGGATCAGGACGTCGACCAGGCCGCGGGCGCGCATCAGCTCGCGTACCGAGTCGCGGGACTCGCCGGGGACGAGCTGGATGGCGTCGGCGGGCAGGCCCGCCCCTCCGACGGCGTCGCGCAGGACCTTCACCAGGGCGGTGTTGGAGGAGTACGCGGAGGACGAGCCGCGCAGCAGGACGGCGTTGCCGGACTTCAGGCAGAGGGCGGCCGCGTCGACGGTCACGTTCGGGCGGGCCTCGTAGATGATGCCGACGACGCCGAGCGGCACGCGGACCTGACGCAGGTCGATGCCGTTGGGCAGGGTCGAGCCGCGGACGACCTCGCCGACCGGGTCGGGCAGGGCCGCGACGTCGCGGACGTCGGCGGCGATGGCCCGTACGCGCTCGGGGGTGAGGGTGAGCCGGTCGATGACGGACTCGCTGGTGCCGGCCTGGCGGGCGCGCTCGACGTCCTCGGCGTTGGCCTCGACGATCTCGGCGGTGCGGACCTCGAGCGCGTCCGCGATCGCCAGCAGGGCGTCGTCCTTGGCCGCGCGCGGAAGTGGCGCGATTTCGGCGGCGGCGGAGCGGGCACGGTAGGCGGCCTGGGCGACCGGGGACAGATTGTCGAGGGGCGTGAGCGAGGTCATGTCCGCAGGGTACTGGCACCGCTGCGGACATCCCTCACGTTTCCCGTCCGTATCCCGCACTCCGAGACATCTCCCGGACGACCCCGGACGCCCCGGAAGGGCTCAGTAGGGGTGCACCCCCACCGGGGCGGCGGGCGGCGGGCCGTAGCCCTCGGCGATCCGCTGGTGGTAGGTCTCGCGGTCGATGACCTCCAGGCCGACGATCTCCCAGGGCGGCAGCTTGGCGCTCTGCCGGTGCTCGCCCCACAGCCGGAGCGCGACCGCGGCGGCGTCGTGGAGGTCGCGGGCCTCTTCCCAGTACCGGATCTCCGCGTGATCATTGGCGTAGCGGCTGGTCAGCAGGAAGGGGTGGTCGTGGGCCAGCTGCTCGAGGCCTCTCCTGACCTCCGTCAGCGGGGCCTCTGCCCCGGAGACGCTGAGGGTGATGTGCCAGAGCTTCGACACGACCACCTCCCGCTCCTCGGCGCGTGCCTCACGGGCCGAGGCGACCCGTCCCTCGACGCCGGTCGCGTTCTCCTCGACGTCGAAGTCGGCTCCGGCCTCGACACTCGTCAGGGCGCGTTCGGCCGTCCCGCGGGGCACTGCCCCTGGGCGCGCTCGTCTCACCGGCGGCCTCCTGTTTGATGCGTGTGGTGCTGTACCCCGACTTGTCTTGCCCCCGAGACAAAGTTGACCAGCCCGAGGCGGCACATGGGGCGGTTTTGGTGAAGGTCTCTACCGGATGACCGGAGTTTCGGCCGTTTCCTCGCGGGATCCCCACGGAATCAGGGGCGGACCACCACGAGGTCGTCGCGGTGGACGACCTCCCGCTCGTACTCCGGTCCGAGCTCCTTGGCGAGTTCGGGAGTGGAGCGGCCGAGCATCCGGGGGATCTCCTTGGCGTCGAAGTTGACCAGCCCGCGGGCGACGGGCCGGCCTTCGGTGTCCCGCAGCTCCACCGGGTCACCGGCGACGAACTCGCCCTCGACGGCGGCGATTCCCGCGGCCAGCAGCGACTTCTTGCCCTCGACTACGGCCCGTACGGCTCCGTCGTCCAGGGTCAGGGACCCCTGCGGGGTGGAGGCGTGGGCGAGCCAGAGCAGCCGGTCGGCCGAGCGGCGGCCGGTGCGGTGGAAGTACGTGCCGGTGTCCCGGCCGTTCAGGGCGTCGGCGGCGCGGCTGGCGGAGGTGAGGACGACCGGGATGCCGGCGGCGGCCGCGATCCGGGCCGCCTCGACCTTGGTGACCATGCCGCCGGTGCCGACCCCGGCCTTGCCGGCCGAGCCGATCTCGACGTGGGCGATGTCGGCGGGCCCGGTGACCTCGGCGATCCGCGACGTGCCGGGCTTGGACGGGTCCCCGTCGTACAGCCCGTCGACGTCGGAGAGCAGCACCAGCAGGTCGGCCCGGACGAGGTGGGCGACGAGGGCGGCGAGCCGGTCGTTGTCGCCGAAGCGGATCTCGTCCGTGGCGACGGTGTCGTTCTCGTTGACGATCGGCAGGGCGCCCATGGCGAGCAGCTGGTCGAGGGTGCGGTAGGCGTTGCGGTAGTGGGCGCGGCGGCTGGTGTCGTCGGTGGTGAGCAGCACCTGTCCGACGCGGACGCCGTAGCGGGCGAAGGAGGCGGTGTAGCGGGCGACGAGGAGGCCCTGGCCGACGCTGGCGGCGGCCTGCTGGCGGGCGAGGTCCTTCGGGCGGCGGGTGAGGCCGAGCGGGGCGAGACCGGCGGCGATGGCACCGGAGGAGACGAGCACGATCTCCTTCTCGCCACCGCTGCGGACCTTGGCGAGGACGTCGACGAGGGCGTCGACCCGGTCGGCGTCGAGACCGCCGGACGCGGTGGTCAGCGAGGACGAACCGACCTTGACGACGATCCTGCGGGCTTCCGTCACGTACTGCCTGGCCACTGTCACCTGCGTCGTCCTCACTCGTCTCTCCCCGCGTCGCCGGGCGCGTCCGGCCCCGCACGCCTGCCGCGCCCACCTGCCGCGACTGCCAGGCAATCTACGCGAGCGGCGACGGCCTCCGCCCGGCTATTCCGCTGGGTGGACGCGGCTTCGCCAGGCCGAGGCGATCATGGAACGGACGTCGTGACGGGCCTTCCAGCCCAGCTCGGCGGAGATCCGCTCGCTGGAGGCGACGACCTTGGCCGGGTCGCCGGGGCGGCGCTCGACGACGTCGGGGGTGACGTCGAGTCCGGTGACCTCGCCGATGAGGTCGATCATCTCCCGTACCGAAACCCCTTCGCCGCGGCCGACGTTGAAGGTGAGGTCGCCGGCCTCGCCGGCCGCGGCGCGCTCGTCGAGCCTGCGGGCGACGGCCAGGTGCGCGTCGGCGATGTCGGCGACATGGATGTAGTCGCGGACGCAGGTGCCGTCGGGCGTCGCGTAGTCGTCGCCGAAGACCAGCGGCGGCAGACCGGCGTCGAGCCGCTGGAAGACCATCGGGACCAGGTTGTGGACGCCGGTGTCGGCGAGTTCGGGCGCGGCCGTGCCCGCCACGTTGAAGTAGCGCAGGCAGGCGGTGGCGATGCCGTGGGCGCGGCCCGCCGCGCGGACCAGCCATTCGCCGGCGAGCTTGGTCTCGCCGTACGGGCTCAGCGGCAGGCACGGCGTCTCCTCGGTGACGAGTTCGACGCCGGGCGTGCCGTAGACGGAGGCCGAGGAGGAGAAGACGAAGCGGCGGACGTCCGCGTCGACGGCGGCGTCGAGCAGGACCTGAAGACCGGTCACGTTCTGCTCGTAGTAGAAGAGCGGGCGTTCGACGGACTCGCCGACGGCCTTCTTCGCGGCGAGGTGGACGATGCCGCGGACGCCGTGCTCGCGCAGGACGCGGTCGAGGAAGGGGCGGTCGAGGACGGTGCCCCGCTCCAGCGGCACACCCTCGGGCACCCGGGCGGCGTCGCCGCCGCTGAGGTCGTCCACGACGACGACCCGCTCGCCGGCGTCCGTCATGGACGTGACGACATGGGAACCGATGTATCCGGCACCGCCGGTGATGAGCCACGTCATCCGGGCAGCCTAACCCGTACGCCGACGGCCCGGCGGTCCCTCGCGGGGGCCTCCGGGCCGTCGGCGTACACGTGCGTGATCAGCGGTACCGAGCTCAGCCGGCGGTGGTGCCGAGCGAGCGGCGGAACGCCAGGCAGTCCTCGTAGACGGGCAGGATGCCGGCCTCGCGGGCCTCGGCCAGCGTGGGCCCCTGGGCGTCCTTGGCGGACAGCTCGGGCTCGCCCGTCACCGGCCACTCGATGCCGATCTCCGGGTCGAGCGGGTACACGGTCCGCTCGCGCTCGGGGGCGTACCCCTCGGAGCAGAGGTAGGCGACGGTCGCGTCGTCGGTGAGCGCGCAGAAGCCGTGGCCGAGCCCCTCGGAGAGGTAGACGGCGTTGCGCTCCTTCTCGTCGAGGCGCACCGCCTCCCACTGCCCGAAGGTCGGCGAGCCGACCCGGACGTCGACGATCACGTCGAGCACGGCACCGCGCACACAGGTCACGTACTTGGCCTGCCCGGGCGGGACGTCGGCGAAGTGGATGCCGCGCAGGACGCCCGCCGCGGAGACCGACATGTTGGCCTGCTTCAGAGCGAGCGGGTGGCCGACGGCCTCGGCGAGGCTGTCCGCCTTGTACCACTCGAGGAAGAGACCACGGGCGTCCCCGTGCTGCTGCGGGACGAATTCCCAGGCACCCTCGATACCAAGGGGATTGACCTTCATTACGGAGTCCTTATATCGGTGCGATATCAGTGCGGTGACGCCTCGAATACGGAGCTGCTATGCCTCGTGCTTGAGGAGGTCCAGCAGATAGTCGCCGTAACCGCTCTTCGTCAGCGGTTCCGCGAGGGCGCGCAGCTGGTCGTCGTCGATGAATCCGGCCCGCCAGGCGGCCTCTTCCAGGCAGCCGATCTTCATGCCCTGGCGCTCCTCGACGACCCGCACGTACTCGGACGCCTGGACGAGGGACTGGAAGGTCCCGGTGTCCAGCCAGACGGTGCCGCGGTCCAGGACGGAGACCTGGAGCTCCCCGCGGTCGAGGTAGTACTTGTTGACGTCGGTGATCTCCAGCTCGCCCCGGTCGCTCGGCTTGAGGCCCTTGGCGATCTCCACGACACGGCTGTCGTAGAAGTAGAGGCCGGGGACGGCGTAACGGGACTTGGGGTTCTTCGGCTTCTCCTCGATGGAGCGGGCGCGGCCCTGCTCGTCGAAGTCGACCACGCCGTACGCCGTCGGGTCGGAGACCGCGTGGGCGAAGACCACACCGCCGTCCGGGCGCTGGAAGTCGGCCAGCTGCCGGCCGAGGCCGACGCCGTGGAAGATGTTGTCGCCGAGGATCAGCGCGACGGGCTCGTCGCCGATGAACTCCTCACCGATGACGAACGCCTCGGCGATGCCCGCGGGGCGCTCCTGCGTGGCGAACTGGATGTTCAGCCCGAAGTCCGAGCCGTCGCCGAGCAGCCGCTCGAACTGGGGGCGCTCCTCCGGGCCGGTGATGACCAGGATGTCCCGCAGGCCGGCCATCACGAGGGTCGACAGCGGGTAGTAGATCATCGGCTTGTCGAAGACCGGCATCAGCTGCTTGGACACGGCACGGGTGATCGGCCAGAGCCGGGAGCCGGTACCACCGGCAAGCAAAATTCCACGCATGGTCCTGCACCCTACGACAGCCCCGGGGTGCCCGCCGCCACCGCACGGGTGACACCCGCCACTGAACGGCGGGCAACGGGGAGACCATAGAATGGCGCCCCTTATGAAGATTCTCGTCACCGGCGGCGCCGGCTTCATCGGTTCTCAATTCGTGCGGGCACTCCTTCTGGGAGAACTGCCCTCGGGCCAAGACGCCCACGTCACGGTCCTGGACAACCTGACCTATTCGGGCAACGAGGCGAACCTCCTGCCGGTGGCCGACAAGGCGGGTTACACCTTCGTCCACGGCGATATCCGCGACTTCGCGACGGTCGACGACGTGATGCGCGGCCAGGACGCCGTCGTGCACTTCGCCGCCGAGTCCCACGTGGACCGCTCGATCATGGACGCCTCCCCGTTCGTGACCACGAACGTGCTGGGCACCCAGGTCCTCCTCGACGCCGCGAAGCGCCACGGCGTCGGCCGCTTCGTGCACGTCTCCACGGACGAGGTCTACGGCTCCATCGCCGAGGGCTCGTGGACCGAGGACTGGCCCCTCGCCCCGAACTCCCCGTACTCGGCCTCGAAGGCCGGCTCGGACCTGCTGGCGCTCTCGTACCACCGCACGCACGGCATGGACGTCGTCGTCACGCGCTGCTCCAACAACTACGGGCAGTACCACTTCCCCGAGAAGATGATCCCGCTGTTCACCACGAACCTGCTGGACGGGAAGAAGGTGCCGCTGTACGGCGAGGGCCTGAACATCCGCGACTGGCTGCACGTCTCCGACCACTGCCGCGGCATCGAGATGGTGCTGCGCGGCGGCCGGGCCGGTGAGGTCTACCACATCGGCGGCGGCACCGAGGTGACCAACAAGGAGCTCACCGGCATGCTGCTCGAAGCCTGCGGCGCCGGGTGGGACATGGTCGAGCACGTCGCCGACCGCAAGGGCCACGACCTGCGCTACTCCCTGTCGATCGCCAAGATCCAGGAGGAGCTCGGTTACACCCCGCTCGTCTCCTTCGAGCAGGGCCTGGCCGACACGGTCGCCTGGTACCGCGACAACCGCGACTGGTGGGAGCCGCTCAAGGCGAAGGCGGCGCTGTCCGCATGACGCGCTGGCTGATCACGGGTGCGGCCGGCATGCTCGGCCGCGACCTGACCGAGGTCCTGCGGGAGAGCGGGGCGTCCGTCACGGCGCTGACGCGCCAGGAACTGGACATCACCGACCCGGAGGCGGTCCGCGCGGCGGTCGCCGGCCATGAGGTCGTGGTCAACGCGGCCGCGTGGACCGATGTCGACGGCGCGGAGGCCGACGAGGCCGCGGCGACCCGGATCAACGGCGAGGGCGTGCGCGTCCTGGCCGGGGCCTGCGCCGAGCAGGGCGCGGTCCTGCTCCAGGTCTCCACGGACTATGTCTTCCCGGGCGACGCCGACCGGCCGTACCCGCACGACGCCCCCACCGCGCCGGTGAACGCCTACGGCCGCAGCAAGCTGGCCGGTGAGCGGGCGGTGGCCGAGCTGCTGCCCGAGCGCGGCTATGTGGTGCGCACGGCCTGGCTGTACGGCGCGCACGGCCGCAACTTCGTCTCCACGATGCTGAAGCTCGCCGAGCAGCGCGAGACCGTCGACGTCGTCGACGACCAGCGCGGCCAGCCGACCTGGACCGGCGCGCTCGCCCGTCAGCTGCGCGATCTCGGTGAGGCGGCGGTGGCGGGCAAGGCCCCGGCCGGCGTCTACCACGGCACGGCGACGTCCACGGCGACCTGGTTCGACCTGGCGCGGGCCGCCTTCGAGCTGTCCGGGCTCGACCCGGAGCGGGTGCGGCCGACCACGTCGGAGAAGTTCGTCCGTCCGGCGCGCCGCCCCTCGTACAGCGTTCTGGCGCACGAGCGGTGGGCCGAGGCGGGCGTCGCCGAGCAGCCGCACTGGCGCGACCAGCTCACCGAGGCGCTGCGGTCGATGACCTCCGGCGGGCGGCCGGACGCGTGAGTCTGCTCGATCGCATCACCACCGCGTTGCCGCAGGGCACGGCGTTCGTCGGCGCCGGCACCGCGGTCCTGGGCGTGGCCAGCTATGTCCATCTCGCCGCGGCGGGCCACACGCTCGCCGTGGACGACATGGCGAGCTTCTCCGTCCTGTGGACCGTGGTGTTCTCCATCGGTCTGGGCCTCTTCTTCCCGGTCGAGCAGGAGATCACCCGGGTCGTGGCCTCGCGGGTCGTGGCCGGTGACGGGGCGCTGCCGGTACTGCGCCGCGGTGCGGCGCTCTCCTTCGGGCTGCTCGCGGTGGTGCTGCTGCCGATGTCGCTGTTCGGGCGAGAGCTGGCGGACCTCTTCTTCCACGGTGATGTCGGTCTGGTGGTCGCGATGGGCGGCGCCTTCGCGGCGCTGGCGCTGGCGCATGTGACCCGGGGGGTGCTCGCGGGTCTGGGCCGGTTCCAGGCGTACGGGCTGCAGCTCGGGCTCGACGGCGGTCTGCGGATCGTGATGTCGCTGGCGCTGGCGCTGGCGGGTGTCCGTTCCTCGTTCGCGTTCGCGGCGGTGCTGACGGTGGCTCCGCTGATCGCGGTGCTCGTCACGCTGCGGCCGGTGTTCCGGGGGGCCCGTCAGGGCTCGGCGGCGCACTGGCGTGAGCTGATAGAGCACCTGGGCCTCCTTGTGGGTTCGACGCTGCTCGCCCAACTCCTGGTCAACATCGCGGTGATCAGTACGAAGCTGATCGCGACGGACGACAACGAGCTGGTCACGGCCCTGCTGGCGGCGCTGGTGCTCGCCCGTGTCCCGCTGTTCGTCTTCGGGGCGTTCCAGGTGTCGCTGCTCGCCGGCCTCTCCTCGGCCGCGGCCGAGGGCGACACACAGGGTTACCGGAGGCTGCTCCTGCGGGCGGCGACGGTGACGGGTGGCCTGGGGGTGGCCGGGGGGCTCTGCGCGGTGGCGCTGGGGCCGCTCCTGCTGCCCGTCTTCTTCGGCGCCCCGGACGTGCTCGGACCGGTCGATTTCGCGTGGCTCTCGCTCGGAACGACGCTGTACATGCTGGCCATGGTTCTGGGGCAGGCACTGCTCACGAGCGGTGGCTCGAGGCAGCAGTTGCTGGCGTGGATCGTGGGTACGGTCGTGCTGGTGGCGGTTACTCTCAGTCCGCTCGAACTGCGTACCAGGGTGGAGATCGCCTACGCCGTGGGGTCGCTCGCGGTCGTCACCAGCATGATTCTCGCCCTTCGCTCTCGTGTAGGCTACCGTTCGGTGCACTCATAGGAATGATCACCATTCCCTCACTCTCCGTAACCATCGCGGCGGACAGTGGACTGCAATTCAAGCGGCTCATTTCTCCCAGCCGCTCAGCCCGGAAGAGTAGACAGGCCCTTTCCATGAGTCGTCCGATACACCGGAGTCCGGCATGAAGTTGTGGATGCTGACTTCGGTCACCGGAGTCATTCTGGTCGCGTGCATCGTCGAGCTCCTGCGTCGGCGCAAGCTCAAGGAGAAGTACGCGTTCCTCTGGGTGATCACCGGCCTGGTGATCATTCCGCTCGGGTTCTTCCCGTCCCTGCTCGACTCGGTCGCGCGTGCGGTGGGGGTCGCCTCGGGCGTCAGCCTCATCCTGTTCCTCAGTGTGGCGTTCCTGTTCATCGTCTGCCTCCAGCTGAGCTGGGAGGTCGGCCACCTCGAGGAGGAGGGCCGGACGCTGTCGGAGGAGGTCGCGCTGCTGCGGATAGACGTACAGGAACTGCGGGCACAGGCATCGGCCGCCCAGCAGGAACCGGCCGGGGAGATGGCCGACTCGGCCGAACAGGGGGGCGGCAAGTGATCGACGGCAAGCGCGTACTGATCATCATGCCCGCGTGGAACGAGGCCGACGGCGTCGCCGACGTCATCAAGGAGGTCCACACCACGCTGCCGGGTGTCGACGTCCTCGTGGTCGACGACGGCTCGGCCGACGGCACGTCCCGGGTGGCCAAGGCCGCCGGCGCGACCGTGATGACCCTCCCGTACAACCTCGGCGTCGGCGGCGCGATGCGGGCCGGTTACCGCTACGCCCACGACCGCGGCTACGACGTCGCCATCCAGGTCGACGCGGACGGGCAGCACGACCCGCGCAACGTTCCCGAACTCCTGGCCCGCCTGGGCCACTCGGACCTGGTCATCGGCGCGCGCTTCGCCGGCACCGGCGACTACGAGACCCGCGGCCCGCGCAAGTGGGCCATGCTCGTCCTCGCCTTCTGGCTCTCGCGCATGGCCAAGTCCAAGCTCACCGACGTGACCTCCGGCTTCCGCGCCTGCAACCGCGACCTGATCGACGTGTTCGCGCACTGGTACCCCGTCGAGTACCTCGGCGACACCGTGGAGAGCACCATCGCCGTCGTCCGGGCGGGCTACCGCATCGAGCAGGTCCCGGTGGCCATGCGCCCCCGCGCGACCGGCACGCCCAGCCAGTCGCCCTGGAAGGCCACGCTCTACCTCGGACGCATCGGCATGATCCTGCTGCTCGCCCTGAGCCGCCGGTCCGCCCTCGGCCCGGCGCGGAAGGGCAAGTGACCGCGGTGGAGACGCTCGACATCATGCTGCCGCACTACGGCGACACCGGTCTGCTCCAGGCCGCCGTACGCAGCGTGCTCGACCAGACCGACAAGGACTGGCGGCTGACCGTCGTCGACGACGGCCGCGAGGAGGGCGTACCCGAGTGGTTCGCCTCCCTCGGCGACAGCCGGGTGCGCTACATGCGCAACGAGCGGAACCTCGGCATCACCAAGAACTTCCGCAAGTGCGTGGAGCTGGTGGAGTCCACCCACTTCACCATGCTCGGCAGCGACGACCTGCTGCTGCCCGACTATGTGGCGACGATCCGCGCCGCGATCGAGGCGGTCCCCGACGCGGCGATCTACCAACCGGGCGTCGAGGTCATCGACGAGCACGGCAACCCGTCCACCACGCTGGGCGACGAGGTCAAGAAGCGGCTGTACGCGCCGAAGGACAAGGGCCGCCGACTGGTCCTGTCCGGCGAGCCGCTGGCCGCGAACCTGCTCGGCGGCAACTGGCTGTACTTTCCCTCGATCGCCTGGCGTGCCGACGCCGTCAAGGAGATCAGCTTCCGCGAGGACCTCTCGGTCATCCAGGACCTGGCTCTGATCATCGAGTTGATCCGGCGCGGGGAGAAGCTGGTGGTGGAGCCGGTGACGGCGTTCCGCTACCGGCGCCACTCCGGCAGCCTCTCCTCGGCCGAGGCCGTGACCGGCGCCCGCTTCGGCGAGGCCGTGCGGTTCTTCGACGAGGTGGCCGTGGAGCTCGAGCGGCACGGTTGGCCGAAGGCCGCACGGGCCGCGCGCCGGCACCTGTCGATGCGGCTCCACGCGCTGACCCTGCTGCCCGGAGCGCTGCGACAGCGCCGGACCGACACGATACGCACCCTCCTCGGCTATGCCCTGTCCTCGAGTCAGCGCTGATCAGGTTGTCAACGCCCTGTCTCCCACGTCAGATTCCACGGTATTGAGATGACACAGACGCATTCTTCCTTCAGCTCCGCGACGCCGCGGTTCAGCATCATCGTGCCCACCTTCAAGGTCGAGGCGTTCCTCCGGGACTGCCTGGACTCGGTGTTGGAGCAGTCGTTCCGGGACTACGAGCTGATCGTCGTCAACGACTGCTCTCCGGACGGGTGCGGGGAGATCATCGACGAGTACGCACGGGCGGACTCCCGCGTGGTCGCGATGCACCTGGAGAAGAACGTCGGTCTCGGCAAGGCCCGCAACGCCGGCATGGCCCAGGCGAAGGGCGCGTACCTGCTCTTCCTCGACAGCGACGACACGATGCTGCCCGGCTCGCTGGCCGCCATCGCCCAGCGCATCGAGGAGACCGGCGACCCGGACCTGGTCGTCTTCGACTACTCCCGCACCCACTGGGACGGCCGCGTCGCGCCCAACAGCCTGGCCCACGTGCTGGCCGAGGCCGCGAAGCACGGCTCCTTCACCCTGAAGGAGCAGCCGGAGCTGCTGATGCTGCTCCAGGTGGCCTGGAACAAGGCGTACCGCCGCGAGTTCATCGAGCAGTGGGGCTTCCAGTACCCGAGCGGTTACTACGAGGACACCCCCTGGACCTACCCGGTGATGATCGCGGCGGAGTCGATCTCCGTCCTCGACCGGGTCTGCGTCTACTACCGCCAGCGGCGCCAGGGCAGCATCCTGCACTCCACCAGCCGCAAGCACTTCGACGTGTTCGACCAGTACGACCTCGTCTTCGAGTTCCTCGCCCAGAACCCCCGGTTCGACGAGTGGCGGGCGACGATGTACGAGCGGATGATCAACCACTTCCGGGCGGTCGAGTCCTCCCCCGGCCGTCTCCCGGACGACGCCCGCGCGGAGTTCCGCGAGCGCTGGCAGCTCGCGGACCGCACCCACCGCCCCGAGGGGCTGCCCGAGATCAAGCCCAAGGGCGCGCTGATCCCGGCCAAGCACCGGGCGAAGGCCCGCAAGACCGTCCACGCGCTGCGCAAGCAGAAGTCCCTGGGCGCACGGCTGAAGCGGAAGCTCCGCAAGCGGGTGCTCTCCGCCTACTACCGCGCCCAGCGGATGCTGCCGATCCAGAAGGACGTCGCGGTCTTCTCCGCGTACTGGGGCGCCCGCTACGCCTGCAACCCGGCGGCCATCGACGAGAAGATGCGCGAGCTCGCCCCGGGCATGCGTGCCGTGTGGGTCATCAAGGACGGCTCCGACGCCCTCCCGCCGAAGGGCACCGTCACCGTCCACCCGGGCTCGCTCGGCTTCTGGAAGGCGATGGCCCGCGGCAAGTACTTCGTCAACAACGTCAACTTCGCGCCCTCCGTGGTCAAGCGCCCCGGTCAGATCCACCTCCAGACGCACCACGGCACCCCGCTCAAGCGGATGGGCGTCGACCTGGCGGAGTACCCGGTCGGCCGGCGCGGCATGAACCTCCAGCGCCTGATGGACCGCGTGGACCGCTGGGACTACAGCCTGACGTCCAACAGCTTCTCCACCGCCATCTGGGACCGCGCGTACCCCTCGTACTACGAGCCGCTCGGCTACGGTTACCCGCGCAACGACATCCTGGTGAACGCCACCGCCAAGGACGTGGCCGCGGCCCGCGCGAAGCTCGGCCTCGCCGAGGGCACCAAGGCGGTCCTCTACACGCCGACGCACCGCGACTACCACGACGGCCCCCAGCAGATGCTGGACCTGGACCGGTTCGCCGAGGCCCTGGGCGAGGAGTGGACCGTCCTGGTCCGGGCGCACTACTTCTACTCCCAGCAGAGCCTGCTCGCCGGGGGCACCAGCGGCAGTGCCCGGCTGGTGGACGTCAGCGCGTACCCGTCCGTCGAGGAGCTGTACCTCGCGGCCGACTGCCTGCTGACCGACTACTCCTCGGTGATGTTCGACTACGCCAACCTCGACCGGCCGATCGTGATCTACGCGAACGACTGGGAGGTGTACCGCACCACCCGCGGCAGCTACTTCGACATCACCGTCGAGTCCCCCGGTCTGACGCTGCGGACCGAGGAGGAGCTCACCGAGGCCTTCACCTCGGGCCGCTGGAACAGCGAGGAGTCCGACAAGGCCCGCGCCGAGTTCCGCAAGAAGTTCTGCGAGTTCGACGACGGACGAGCGGCCGAGCGCGTCGTGCGCAAGGTGTTCCTCGGCCAGGACGGTGTTCCGCCGATGCTGCCCCTGGGTGAGCGTCCGGTGCCGCCGCGCCCGGGCCAGGAGCGGCCGGCGCAGCCGGAGCCCCGGGACCGAGAGACCGTCTAGACCGATTAACCTGTTCGACTGGTCCATCCGTCCGCCCTCGATCAGCCCTGCGGAGCCGAGTTGAAACTCCCGCGCATCCCCTACCTCAGCAAGCAATGGGAGAGGGTCCCGCAACAGCGCCGACTGCCCCTCGCCGTCTACGCGACGACCCAGGCGCTGTTCCTGCTGTGGTGGGCCGCGTTCTATCCCGGCGCCCTGAGCTACGACTCGATCACCTACGTCTGGCACGTCACCACCGACAACTGGATGTCCAACCACTCCGTGGCCTACGACGGCCTGGTGTGGCTGTCGCTCAACGTCACGGGTGATCTGGCGGTCCTGACGCTGGCTCAGACGATCGCCATATCGGCGACCCTCGCCTACTGCGCCGGCACCCTGCGGGAGTTCGGGGTGCGCCAGCGGTGGGCGGCCATCGCCGCGGTGGTTCCCGCGCTGGCTCCCCCGACGGCCGTCTTCATCATCTTCGTGTGGAAGGACGTGCCGTTCGTCATCGGCGCGATCCTCGCCTTCGGTGCGGCGGGCCGCCTCGCGGCGCGCCGCGCCCGTGGCGAGCAGGCAGAGCGGGACCGCGTGTTCTACCGCGACGTCGCGCTGCTCTTCCTGGGCTTCCTGGCCCTGGCCGTGTTCCGGAACAACGGCCTGCTGGTCGCCGTGGTCGCGGCGCCGATCCTGCTGCTCGCGCTGCCGAAGATGCGCCGGTGGGTGGTGGCCGCGACGGCGGTACCGGTGATGATCATGCTCACCCTGACCACCGTGATCTACCCGGCGGCCGGTGTGAAGACCCCGCCGAAGGACGCCGTGTACGCGTTCTTCTACGCGGACATCGCGGTCGCCTACAAGCAGCGTCCCGGCTTCTTCACCAAGGAGGACAAGGCGCTGATGTCGGACATCGCTCCGCTGTCCCACTGGGGCGGCCGGGCCGGCAACTGCTACAACGCCGACTGGGCGATGGAGTCGCCGCCGATGGACCGGCCGCTGGCCGCGAAGCGCAACGACGAGCTGATGGCCCTGTGGCAGCGCGTCATGAAGCGGACGCCGGACCTCGTCATCGGCGCGCGGGTGTGCCGGGCGCACATCGCGTGGGCGGTCTTCCCCGGCCCCAAGGAGCTGCGGGCGAACACGCTGCTGAGCGACCCGCAGACGTCGAAGACGCTGTTCAGCTACCTCAAGTGGAACGAGGAGATCAAGAACAGCGAGTACCGCCCGATCCTGAAGATCCGTCCGCTGTCGGAGCCGCTCCACAAGGTCGCCGACTTCTCGTGGCGGGCGAGCAAGGTCCCGCAGTTGCAGTGGCTGCTCTTCCGCGGGGCGATCTGGTGCTACGCCACGTACGCGATCGTGCTGCTGTTCCGGCGCCGTACGAAGCTGCCCGGAACGTTCGCGCTGCTGTCGGTGTCGCTGGGCCTCCAGCTGACGGTGCTCGCGGCCAACCCGGCGCCGCTGTGGCGCTACATGATCGGCCCGATCTTCATCGGCATCCTGCTCCTGCCGCTGCTGGGCGCGAAGCCCCGCTTCGGCAAGCAGACGGACCCGAAGCCCGGGAACACCCCGAACCGGGAGAGCGAGCCGGAACCCGAAGCGGTTCCGGCACCGGTCGCCTGACGTCGGCGGCACACAGCGAAGGGCCCGGCCCGACCCCCTCAGGGGTCGGGCCGGGCCCTTCGTCACTCCCGTTCAGGACGGGTGTCGTCCTAGAACGGGTTGAACTCGTCGAACTCCTGCTGTGCCTCGTCCCGCTCCGCATCGCGGTCGCGGCGGCGCTGGGCCGCCGGGCGCGGGGCTTCGAGGCGGTGGTCCTCGCCGCGGCGGCCGAGCATCTCGGCGCCGGCCATCATCGTGGGCTCCCAGTCGAAGACGACCGCGTTGTCCTCGGAGCCGATCGCGACGCCGTCGCCCGCGCGGGCGCCCGCCTTCATCAGGGCGTCCTCGACGCCGAGGCGGTTGAGGCGGTCGGCCAGGTAGCCGACGGCCTCGTCGTTGTTGAAGTCGGTCTGGCGGACCCAGCGCTCCGGCTTCTCACCGCGCACGCGGTAGACGTCCTCGTCCGCGTCGTACGTGACGGTGAAGCCCGTGTCGTCGACCGCCTTCGGGCGGATGACGATCCGGGTCGCCTCCTCCTTCGGCTTGGCCGCGCGCGCCTGCGCCACGATCTCGGCGAGGGCGAAGGACAGCTCCTTCAGGCCCGTACGCGCCACGGCGGACACCTCGAAGACCTTGTATCCGCGCGCCTCCAGGTCCGGGCGGATCATGTCCGCGAGGTCCTGGCCGTCCGGGATGTCGATCTTGTTGAGGACGACGATCCGGGGACGGTCGTCGAGCCCGCCGTACTGCTTGAGCTCCTCCTCGATCACATCGAGGTCGGTGACCGGGTCGCGGTCGGACTCCAGGGTCGCCGTGTCCAGGACGTGTACGAGGACCGAGCAGCGCTCCACATGGCGCAGGAACTCCAGGCCCAGGCCACGGCCCTGGCTGGCGCCCGGGATCAGGCCCGGTACGTCGGCGATCGTGTACACGGTCGAGCCGGCGGTGACCACGCCCAGGTTCGGGACGAGGGTGGTGAAGGGGTAGTCCGCGATCTTCGGCTTGGCGGCCGACAGGACGGAGATGAGCGAGGACTTGCCCGCGCTCGGGTAGCCCACCAGCGCCACGTCGGCGACGGTCTTCAGCTCCAGGACGATGTCCCGCGCCTCGCCGGGCTCGCCGAGGAGCGCGAAGCCGGGGGCCTTGCGGCGGGCGGAGGACAGCGCGGCGTTGCCGAGGCCGCCGCGGCCGCCCTGGCCCGCGATGAAGGTGGTGCCCTGCCCGACGAGGTCGGCCAGCACGTTGCCCTGCTTGTCGAGGACGACGGTGCCGTCGGGCACGGTCAGGACGAGGTCCTGGCCGTCCTTGCCGGAGCGGTGGTCGCCGGCGCCGGGCTGACCGTTGGTCGCCTTGCGGTGCGGCGAGTGGTGGTACTCGAGGAGCGTGGTGACGGCCTGGTCGACGACCAGGATCACATCGCCGCCACGGCCGCCGTTGCCCCCGTCCGGGCCGCCGAGCGGCTTGAACTTCTCCCGGTGGACGGAGGCGCAGCCGTGGCCTCCGTTACCCGCGGCGACATGCAGTTCGACGCGGTCCACGAAGGTGGTCATGGGTGTGCCTCCATCTACTTACGTGCGGAATGTCTATCTAGTAACACGCGAAAGGCGGACCCGCTTCCCCTTACGGGAAGTGAGGTCCGCCTCCGCAAAAGAACCGATCAGGCGACCGGAACGATGTTCACGACCTTGCGGCCACGGTGGGTGCCGAACTGCACCGCACCGGCGTCGAGCGCGAACAGCGTGTCGTCGCCGCCACGGCCGACACCCGAACCCGGGTGGAAGTGCGTGCCACGCTGGCGGACCAGGATCTCACCGGCGCTGACGACCTGACCGCCGAAGCGCTTCACGCCGAGCCGCTGAGCGTTGGAGTCGCGACCGTTCCGAGTGGACGATGCGCCCTTCTTGTGTGCCATCTCTCCTCAGTCCCTTACTTCGCAGCCGTGGGGATGCCGGTGACCTTGATCGCCGTGTACTGCTGGCGGTGGCCCTGGCGACGGCGGTAGCCGGTCTTGTTCTTGTAGCGAAGGATGTCGATCTTCGCGCCCTTGTGGTGGTCCACGACCTCGGCCGTGACCTTGATACCGGCCAGGACCCACGGGTCGCTGGTCACGGCGTCGCCGTCGACAACGAGCAGGGTCGAGAGCTCGACCGTGTCGCCAACCTTGGCAGTGGAAATCTTGTCAACCTCAACGATGTCGCCGACAGCAACCTTGTGCTGGCGACCACCGCTGCGCACGATGGCGTACACGCGGATCTCTCTCTCACTCGGGAACGGTCCCCTGATGCCAGCCGCTCACACGGGCCGAAGCCCGTGGTGATCCGGAAGTGGACGAGCGGCCTCTCCCGGCGGACCGGGAGGAGGGTGCTCAGGGGGGTGGCGTGCCATACGACACGCCGACGGTCAAGGTTACGGGCCGGTGCGGCAGGGGGTCAAATTCAGGTGACCGTCACGCTTCGGCGGTCTCCGCGACGAAACCGCGCAGCCAGGCGCGGAACTCGGGGCCCAGGTCCTCCCGCTCGCACGCGAGACGCACGATCGCCCGCAGATAGTCGCCGCGGTCGCCCGTGTCGTAGCGGCGCCCCTTGAAGACGACACCGTGGACCGGCCCGCCCACGGCCTCGTCCCGCGCCAGCGTCTGCAGGGCGTCGGTGAGCTGGATCTCCCCGCCCCGGCCCGGCTCGGTCTCGCGCAGCACGCCGAAGACGGCCGGGTCGAGGACGTAGCGGCCGATGACGGCGTAGCCGCTCGGCGCCTCGGCCGGGTCCGGCTTCTCCACCAGACCGGTGACCCGTACGACGTCGGCGTCCTCGGTCGGCTCGACGGCGGCGCACCCGTACAGATGGATCTGCGCCGGGTCCACCTCCATCAGGGCGATGACGCTGCCGCCGCGCCGGGTCAGGACCTCCAGCATCCGGGCGAGCAGCGGGTCGCGCGGGTCGATCAGGTCGTCGCCCAGAAGGACGGCGAACGGCTCGTCGCCGACGTGCGGGGCCGCGCAGAGCACCGCGTGCCCGAGGCCGCGCGGGTCGCCCTGCCGGACGTAGTGCATGGTGGCGAGCTCGCTCGACTCCTGCACCTTCGCCAGCCGCTCCTCGTCGCCCTTGCGGGTGAGGGCGGACTCCAGCTCGTGGTTCCGGTCGAAGTGGTCCTCGAGGGGGCGCTTGTTGCGCCCCGTCACCATGAGGACGTCCGGCAGGCCCGCCGACACCGCCTCCTCCACCACGTACTGGATGGCGGGCTTGTCGACGACGGGCAGCATCTCCTTGGGAGTGGCCTTCGTCGCCGGCAAGAACCTCGTGCCCAGACCGGCGGCGGGGATGACCGCCTTGCGGACACGCGTGGTGGGGATGTTGTTCACGGGCTGGTCCCTGTTTTCCGAATCTCGTGTCAAAGCCGTGTGGGCCGTCCTCGGGCGAGGACGGCCCACACGGGCCGGCTGCGTCGGTGCCCCGTCAGTCCTGCGCGGGGGCCGCGGTCTTCTTGGCAGCCTTCTTGGCGGTCGTCGTCTTCTTCGCCGCCGTCTTCTTGGCGGTCGCCGTCTTCTTGGTGGCGGCCTTCTTGGCGGTGGCCTTCTTGGCCGTCTTGCGCGCCGTCTTCTTGGCCGGGGCGGCTGCCTCGGCCTCGGACGCCGCCTCGGACACCGCCTCGGACACCTCGCTCGCGGGCTCGGCGGCGACCGGGGTCTCGACCACCACGACGGCGGCCTCCTCGGCGGCACCGGCCGGGGATCCGGCGGGAGCGGTGACCTTGCGGACCACCCGGCGGCGGGCCTTCGGCGGGGCGGCCACGGGGGCCTCCTCGACGACCGGCTCCGGCTCCGGCTCCACGACGGGCTCGGGCGCGGCCTCGACGACCGGCTCGGGCTCCACGGCGGGCGCCGGGGCGGGCGAACCCGCCGGGGCCGTCGCCTTACGGGTGGCACGGCGGCGGGCCTTCGGCGGGGCGGCCACCGGGGCCTCCTCGACGACCGGCTCCGGCTCCGGCTCCACGACGGGCTCGGGCGCGGCCTCGACGACCGGCTCGGGCTCCACGACGGGCTGCCGCTCGACGACCGGCGGGCCGGCGGGCGCGGAGGCCTTGCGGGTCGCCCGGCGACGGCCACGGCCGCGCGTCGCGGCGGCCTCGGCCTCGGCAATGCTGCTGTACAGCTCCTCGTCCGGGCGGAAGGGCTCCTCCACGGCGATCGGAGCGGCGACCTCCGCGGCCAGCTCGGCCTCGGTCTCGACACCCTCCGCCTCGGTCTCCGCCGCCGCACCCTCGACGTGGTCGTGCTCGTGCTCGACGCCGCCGCGGCCGCGCTTCTTCGCGCGCTTGCCGCCACCGCCGCCACCCGGCGCGGTCGGCTGCTCCATGTGCACGATCACGCCGCGGCCGTTGCAGTGGACACAGGTCTCGGAGAACGACTCCAGGAGGCCCTGGCCGACCCGCTTGCGGGTCATCTGGACCAGGCCCAGCGAGGTGACCTCGGCCACCTGGTGCTTGGTCCGGTCCCGGCCCAGGCACTCCAGGAGGCGGCGCAGCACCAGGTCGCGGTTGGACTCCAGGACCATGTCGATGAAGTCGATGACGACGATGCCGCCGAGGTCGCGCAGGCGCAGCTGGCGCACGATCTCCTCGGCCGCCTCGAGGTTGTTCCTCGTGACGGTCTCTTCGAGGTTGCCGCCCTGACCGGTGAACTTGCCGGTGTTGACGTCGACGACGATCATCGCCTCGGTCTTGTCGATCACCAGCGAGCCACCGCTCGGCAGCCAGACCTTGCGGTCCAGCGCCTTCATCAGCTGCTCGTCGATCCGGTACGTCGCGAAGACGTCGACCTCGCTCGTCCACCGGGACAGGCGGTCGGACAGGTCCGGCGCGACATGGGAGACGTACCCGTGGATGGTCTCCCACGCGTCGTCGCCGCTGACGATGACCTTCGAGAAGTCCTCGTTGAAGATGTCGCGGACGACGCGGACGGTCATGTCCGGCTCGCCGTAGAGAAGGGTCGGCGCGTTGCCGCTCTTCGCCTTCTTCTGGATCTCCTCCCACTGCGCCTGCAGACGCTCGACGTCACGGCGCAGCTCGTCCTCGCTCGCGCCCTCGGCGGCGGTGCGCACGATGACGCCCGCGTCCTCGGGGACGATCTTCTTGAGGATGGTCTTCAGACGGGCGCGCTCGGTGTCCGGGAGCTTGCGGCTGATGCCGGTCATCGAGCCCTCGGGGACGTACACGAGGTAGCGGCCCGGCAGGGAGACCTGGCTGGTGAGGCGCGCGCCCTTGTGGCCCATCGGGTCCTTCGTCACCTGGACGAGGACGGACTGGCCGGACTTGAGGGCGGTCTCGATGCGGCGCGGCCCGTTGGCCATGCCGAGCGCCTCGAAGTTGACCTCACCGGCGTACAGGACGGCGTTGCGGCCCTTGCCGATGTCGACGAAGGCGGCCTCCATCGACGGCAGGACGTTCTGGACCTTGCCCAGGTAGACGTTGCCGACGTACGAGGTGGCCTGCTCCTTGTTGACGTAGTGCTCGACGAGCACGTTGTCTTCCAGGACGCCGATCTGGGTGCGCTCGCCGTTCTGGCGGACGACCATCACGCGCTCGACGGCCTCGCGGCGCGCCAGGAACTCGGCCTCGGTGATGATCGGCACACGACGACGGCCCTGCTCGCGGCCCTCGCGGCGACGCTGCTTCTTCGCCTCCAGACGCGTGGAGCCCTTGATGGACTGCACCTCGTCGGACGGCTCGGCCTTCTCGCGGGCCGGGCGCGGCTCGCGGACCTTGACGACCGTACGGACGCCCTCCTCCTCGGCCGACTCGGTGTCGGTGTCGGTGGAGGCGTCACCGCTGCGGCGGCGACGGCGACGGCGGCGCCGGGAGCTGCTGGTGCCGGCGGCGGACGGGGTGCCGCCCTCGTACTCGTCGGACTCCTCGCCCTCGTCCTCGGACTCGTCGTCCTCGGCGTGGGCGGCCCCCGACTTCTCGGCCTCCTCGGACTCCTCGTCCTCGGCCTCCTCCGCCTCGGTGAGTTCACCGCGGCGACGGCGACGGCCGCCACGGCGGCGTCGGCGGGACGGCCGGTCCTCGTACTCGTCGGACTCCTCGGCCTCCACGGCCTCCGTCTCGGGCTCCTCCGCCTCGACCTCGGGCTCGTCGGCCACGGTGGCCGGGACGGGCTCGACGGCGACGGGCTCGACGTGCTCGCCACGACGGCGACGGCGACGGCGGCCGGCGGGCTCGGCCGGTTCGGCGGACCGAGCGGCCTCGACCGGCTCGACCGGCTCGACGGTCTGCTCTTCCTCCTCCGGCTCCTGGGCCTCGGCGGCAGCGGCGGCGGCCGCGGTCTCCGGGGTCTGGAACATGGGCTCGGTGAAGACCGGGGCCTGGAAGACGGCGACGGCGGGGCGCGTGGCGCGACGGCGGCGCGGCGCCTCCTCGGCGGCCGGGGGCGTGGGGGCGACGGCCGGCTCGGAGGTGAACTGCGGCGAGGTGGCACGGCGGCGGCTACGACCGCGGGTGGCGGCCTTCTCGGCGGCGGCGACCTCGGGCTCGTTCTCGCCGGTGGTGATCTGCGCGACGGTCTCCTGCGGCAGGCTCTCACCGGCCGGAGCGGCCTCCGGCGAGGTGGCCTTGCGGGTGGCACGACGACGGGTACGCGGCGCGGGCGACTCCTCCGCCGCGGCCGCCTCTACGGCCGCCTCCGCGACGGGCGTCTCCACGGCCGGGGCCTCCACGACCTGCTCGGCCGGCGCCTCCGGCGAGGTGGTCTTGCGGGTGGCACGACGACGGGTACGCGGCGCGGGCGACTCCTCCGCCGCGGCCGCCTCTACGGCCGCCTCCGCGACGGGCGTCTCCACGACCTGCTCCGCAGGCGCCTCCGCCGACGTGGCCTTGCGGGTCGCACGACGACGGGTACGCGGTGCGGGCGACTCCTCCGCCGGGGCCGCCTCTACGGGCGCCTCGGGCGTCTCCACGGCCGGGGCCTCCACAGCCTGCTCCGCAGGCGCCTCCGGCGACGTGGCCTTGCGGGTCGCACGACGACGGGTACGCGGCGCGGGCGACTCCTCCGCCGCGGCCGCCTCTACGGGCGCCTCCGCGACGGGCGTCTCCACGACGACCTCGGCGGTGGTGTCCGCGGCGACCGGGGGTCCGGCCGGGCGGGAGGCTGCGCGGCGCCTGCGGCGGGGCGGCAGCCTGTCACCAGGTGCGTTGTTGTTCTCTGTGTCTTCTTCGTGCTGCTCGAGCATGCGGGGTTCTCCCGTC
Organism: Streptomyces sp. NPDC003027; assembly: GCF_053591435.1. NCBI lineage: Bacteria > Bacillati > Actinomycetota > Actinomycetes > Kitasatosporales > Streptomycetaceae > Streptomyces > Streptomyces sp. NPDC003027. The sequence goes on along the minus strand of NZ_JBSFTU010000001.1, from coordinate 52,705 downwards.
ACGCTCCCGGGCGCCGCGCCTTGTTCCGGTCCGGCGGCACGATCGCGCGCGATGCGCGGTACCGCCGTCCGGGGCGCGGGCGCCGCACGGGAGCTGATGTCTGGCTCGCCGGTTCCGTACGCCCTGTGCATACGGCCTGGCGAAAGTCTTCTGGTCAGTGCGCTGCCCGACCCAGGTGGCTCCCGAGTACCAGGGCTGCGCTACAACGACCGCTCCCTACGCGGTACCGGCACCCGGCGCCGTCGCTGAGGCGGTCGCGGCGGCCGTGGGTGGGGCGGCCGTGACTGCCTCGCGGTCGGGCGCGAGCGGGTCGGTCACCGTGCCGGACTCCTCGTCGAAGAGCCCCTGCGCCAGCCTGGTCACCGCAGCGGGGACCGGCGGCGCCAGGTCGGCCACAGCTCGGAGACCGGACAGGACGTCGTCGGGTCGTACGGCAGGTGTCACGTGCCGAACAACCAGCCGCAGTATCGCACAGGCATTGTCCAGCGGCCTATCAGCCTCGGATCGTGCCTGTGGACGGTCGGCGACGAGGTCGGCGACGGCGGAACGGGCGTCGAAGGTGCGGATGCCGTTCTTGGTCTTGCGCCGCACTTCCACGGTCTCGGCGGCGAGGAAGGCCTCGACGGCCTTCCGCGCGTCCTCGACGGTGACGCCGTCGAGCCGCAGCTCCCACACGGAGGCGGTGAGCCGGTCGGCGAGCCCGGAGGTCCGGGCCTCGACGGCATCGGTGATGTCGAGGCCTGCCGGGAGCGACTCGTCGAGCAGGACCCGCAGGGTCTCCGGATCCCGCGCCTCGGTGAGGGCGATCTCCAGGTACTCGGCCTCGGATCCCGTACCCGTCGGGGCGGCGTTGGCGTACGACACCTTGGGGTGCGGGGTGAAGCCGGCCGAGTACGCCATGGGCACCTCGGCTCGGCGCAGCGCACGCTCGAAGGCGCGCTGGAAGTCACGGTGGCTGGTGAACCGGAGGCGGCCGCGCTTGGTGTAGCGCAGTCGGATGCGCTGCACCGCCGGTGCGGGCGGCGGGCCTTCGGGCTGTCGCTTGCCCAGTGGTTCTTCTCCTCGGTGCGGGGCGGGCGCGGGTGGCGCACCGCCCACCAGATGCGGGTGGCCCCTGGGGGTCCCGACCGGCTCACCCCCGCCGGAACGGGGAGATCTCGGGTGCGGGCGCCGCGCCGGAGGCGGTTGTTGTACTACCCAGAGTACGCGTAGAGGCCGCCACCGGTTCCCCAGGCTCGGTCGGCCGGGCTCCGCCGACCAGGGCGTGCCAGGCGTCCCGCCTGGCCTGTCGCACGGTGGCGCGGGCGGAGGCGAGGGCGGCGCGGGCGGCGCGCCCCGCTTCGAGGGCGGCCTTCCGGGCCGGGGCCCAGACCTGGTCGCGGACCCAATGGCCGACGGGGACGCACACGCTTCGGTAGATCCGGACGGCGGGCCGCCCGAGCAGCTGCCAGGCCGCCCACCTGAGCGCCCGCCCGACGGCCCGGGAGACGAAACCGGCGATCCGCCAGCAGACCTGGAGGGCGTCACCGATCTCCCGGCAGACGGGAACGATCGCCCGCCGCCACAGCCAACGGGCCGGTGCCACCACCCCGTGACGGACGACCGGCACGACGACGTACCGCCAGAGCCCCACCCACGGCCACACGAACACGGCCCGGCCCAGCCGGGCCAGACCCCGCCCGAGCCCGGTGAACACCCACGCGAGTCCGCGTCCGAGGCCGGTGAGCAGCCAGGCGAGTCCGCGTCCGAGCGGCGCGAGGACGGTGCCGTACAGCCGGCGGGCGGGAAGCGCGAAGCCGTAGCGGGCCACGGGCAGGACGCCGTACCGCCACACGGCGTCGGCCAGGAGGGTGAGCGCTCGGCCGATCGGGGTGAGGATCCAGCGGTACGCCCAGAGGGCGGGGACGACGAGCCCGTACCGGACGAGCGGCACCAGCAGATAGCGCCAGAGCCCCACCCACGGCCACACGAACACGGCCCGGCCCAGCCATCCGGCGGCGACGGCCAGCCCTCGAAGGAGCGGTGCCAGAACGTTCCGGCCCCACCAGACCAGCGGGGCGGCCACCTGCCGGCCGATCCAGCCGAGCCCTCGCGCCAGCGGCCGCAGCAGCACCCGCTCGACGAACCGGCCGCAGACGACGAGCACGTCCCAGACCATCCGGACCGGCACGACGAGCACCAGCACCACGATCCGGACCGGCACCCTGATGAACGCCGTGAGGCAGCCCTCGGGCCGGGGCGGCTGCGACTTCTCCATGCTCATGCAGGACATGACGCGACGGCCCGGCCGAAGGTTTCCCCTCGGCCGGGCCGTCGTCGGAGTGTGACGGAAGGCGCTACTTGACGACCGTCAGCGGCAGCAGCTTCTTGCCCGTCGGGCCGACCTGGATCTCGGTCTGCATGGCGGGGCAGACACCGCAGTCGAAGCACGGCGTCCAGCGGCAGTCCTCGACCTCGGTCTCGTCCAGCGCGTCCTGCCAGTCCTCCCAGAGCCAGTCCTTGTCGAGACCGGAGTCCAGGTGGTCCCAGGGCAGGACCTCCTCGTACGTGCGCTCGCGCGTGGTGTACCAGTCGACGTCGACGCCCATGGACGGCAGGGTCTTCTCCGCGCACGCCATCCAGCGGTCGTAGCTGAAGTGCTCGCGCCAGCCGTCGAAGCGGCCGCCGTCCTCGTACACCGCGCGGATGACCGCGCCGACGCGGCGGTCGCCACGGGAGAGGAGACCCTCGACGATGCCGGGCTTGCCGTCGTGGTAGCGGAAGCCGATCGAGCGGCCGTACTTCTTGTCGCCGCGGATCTTGTCGCGGAGCTTCTCCAGGCGCGCGTCGGTCTCCTCGGCGGAGAGCTGCGGCGCCCACTGGAACGGCGTGTGCGGCTTGGGCACGAAGCCGCCGATCGAGACCGTGCAGCGGATGTCGTTCTGGCCCGAGACCTTGCGGCCCTCGGCGATGACCTTGACCGCCATGTCGCCGATCTGGAGGACGTCCTCGTCCGTCTCGGTCGGCAGGCCGCACATGAAGTACAGCTTCACCTGGCGCCAGCCGTTGCCGTACGCCGTGGAGACGGTCCGGATCAGATCCTCCTCCGAGACCATCTTGTTGATGACCTTGCGCATGCGCTCGGAGCCGCCCTCGGGGGCGAAGGTGAGACCGGAGCGACGCCCGTTCCTGGTCAGCTCGTTGGCGAGGTCGACGTTGAAGGCGTCGACGCGGGTCGAGGGGAGGGACAGGCCGATCTTGTCCTCCTCGTACCGGTCGGCCAGGCCCTTGGCGATGTCACCGATCTCGGTGTGGTCCGCGGAGGACAGCGAGAGCAGGCCCACCTCCTCGAAGCCGGTCGCCTTGAGACCCTTCTCGACCATCTCGCCGATGCCGGTGATGCTTCGCTCCCGCACGGGGCGCGTGATCATGCCGGCCTGGCAGAAACGGCAGCCGCGGGTGCAGCCGCGGAAGATCTCGACGGACATCCGCTCGTGGACGGTCTCGGCGAGCGGGACCAGCGGCTGCTTGGGGTAGGGCCACTCGTCGAGGTCCATGACGGTGTGCTTGGACACGCGCCACGGAACGCCGGAACGGTTGGGTACGACGCGGGCGATCCGGCCGTCGGGCAGGTACTCGACGTCGTAGAAGCCCGGGATGTAGACCGAGCCGGTCTTCGCCAGCCGGAGGAGGACCTCCTCGCGGCCGCCCGGGCGGCCCTCGGCCTTCCAGGCGCGGATGATCTCGGTCATGTCGAGGACGGCCTGCTCGCCGTCGCCGATGATCGCCGCGTCGATGAAGTCCGCGATCGGCTCGGGGTTGAAGGCGGCGTGGCCGCCGGCGAGCACGATCGGGTGGTCGACGGTCCGGTCCTTCGACTCCAGCGGGATGCCCGCGAGGTCGAGCGCGGTGAGCATGTTGGTGTAGCCCAGCTCGGTGGAGAAGCTCAGGCCGAAGACGTCGAAGGCGCCGACGGGGCGGTGGCTGTCCACGGTGAACTGCGGGACGCCGTGCTCGCGCATCAGCTCTTCCAGGTCCGGCCAGACGCTGTAGGTGCGCTCGGCCAGGACGCCCTCCCGCTCGTTCAGCACCTCGTAGAGGATCATGACGCCCTGGTTGGGCAGACCGACCTCGTACGCGTCCGGGTACATCAGTGCCCAGCGGACGTCGGCGGACTCCCACGGCTTGACCGTGGAGTTCAGCTCTCCACCGACGTACTGGATCGGCTTCTGCACGTGCGGGAGCAGGGCTTCGAGCTGCGGGAAGACAGACTCGGCAGCAGACATCTCGAACCTTCGTGAGCGGGCAGGGGGCGACTCTCAAGCGTACCCGGTGCTCAGCGGGTGAGTGCCGCCCTGTTTTTCGGCGCGGAGGCCCGCTCCCAGGCCTCGGGGAAGGCGCGTTCCCGGGCCGCGCCGGCCGCTTCCTCCCGGCCGTGCAGGAGTCCCCAGGTGAAGGCGGACTCCCCCGCCGCGTGGGCCTGGATTCCGAGGGTGCGCAGGGTCTCGCGGGCGACGACGCTGTCCTGGTGGTCGCCGAGGACCGACTGGACGGCCTTGAGGTGCCTGGCGAAGCGCTTGGCGGGCTTGCCGAGCGCGGGGGCGGCGGCCTCGGCGGCGTAGCGGGCGCGCTTGGCGGCCTTGCGGGCCTCGTGCATGGCGCGGTCGCGCTCGGGCCCCGGGGGGAGGGTGAGGGCCCGGTCGACGCGGCCGGCGAGGCGGTCGTAGTCCTTCAGGACGGCCTTGGCGACGACGGGCGGCGCGTCCCGGTGGGCGGCCTTGCGCAGCGGCGGGTCGGCGAGGAGCCGGTCGAGGGTCTTCAGGAGGGCCAGGTGGCGGTCGGACTCCAGGGCGGCGAGGACCGTGCGCCGGGCGTCGGTGCGCCGCGAGGCGTCCCAGACCTGGAGGCGGGCGCGGACGGGGCCGAGGAGCAGGGTGTCGGGGAGGTCGTCGATCCGGCGGCTCAGGCGGGCGGCGAGGACCTCCTGGTCGCGGGCGACGCCGAGTTCTCCCGCGAGCCATTTGAGCTCGTCGCCGACGGGGTCGGTGACGGTCCGGTCGAGGATCTTGCGGTACGTCTTGAAGGCGCTGCGGAGCCGTCGGGTGGCGACGCGCATCTTGTGGACGGAGCCGGGCAGGTCGCGGCGGACGGCGGGGTCGAACCGGACGATGGCCTCGATCTGCTCCCGTACGTACGCGAGGACGCCGGCGCCCGCGGTGGTCTCGTCCAGGGGCTCCGGCCGGGGCCGGGCGGGCTCGGGTGCCGTCTCGGCCAGGGCCCTGGCCAGCTTGGAGGGTGAGGTGGAAGGCCGGATGCCGGCCTTCTTCAGGCGTTTCTCGACCGCGTCGAGGAGTCCGGGGTCGGTACCGTCCGCCAGTTCGACCTCGATCTCCTTCCAGGAGGCGGTCCCGCCCTGGTCGGTGTCCAGTCGCTCCGCGAGGACCGTGTCCACCGACACCTCGGCCAGCAGGGTGCCTTCGCCGTCCAGGAGATGGCGGACGTCGCGGGAGGAGAGGAGGCGTACGACGGGGACGACGTCCTCGTCCAGGGTGCGGGAGCGCAGGAGCTCCGCCAGGGGCGCCGGGAGGGTGTCGGCCAGCGGGGCCCTGACCTCGTCGCGGATTCCGGCGGCGACGGGGAACTTGAGGTGCCAGCCGGCGTCCTGGCCGCCGGTGCGGCGGCGCAGGGTGAGCGAGTCGGCGGCCAGGCGCAGGTCGGCGGTGTCGTAGTAGACGGCGTCCAGTTCGGTGACGCCCCGGTCGAGGACGGCGGCCACGCCGGGGGCCTTGGTGAGGTCCGGCAGGGTCGTCTCGTCGGTGGCTTCGTACTTCCGCTCGATCTCGCGCTTCGTCTCCGCCATCATTCGAATCTAATTGCCCGCGGGGCGGCGGTCCATGCCGTTATGTCGCCATGTCCCTCGTCATGCCGTCATGCCGTCATGCCGTCATCGGCCGCTGGACCCTGATCGACTGGAGCAGTCCGATCGCCACCCACACCGCGAACATCGACGAGCCGCCGTAGGAGACGAACGGCAGCGGGAGCCCCGCGACCGGCATGATGCCAAGGGTCATGCCGATGTTCTCGAAGGACTGGAAGGCGAACCAGGCGATGATGCCGGCGGCGACGATCGTGCCGTACAGCTCCGTGGTCTCGCGGGCGATCCGGCAGGCCCGCCAGAGGATGACGCCGAGCAGCGCGAGGATCAGTCCGGCGCCGAGGAAGCCGAGCTCCTCGCCCGCGACGGTGAAGATGAAGTCGGTCTGCTGTTCGGGCACGAACTGGCCGCTGGTCTGGTGCCCGTTGAAGAGTCCCGCGCCGTAGAGGCCGCCGGAGCCGATCGCGATGCGGGCCTGGTTGGTGTTGTAGCCGACGCCCGCCGGGTCCAGCTCGGGGTTGGCGAAGGCGGCGAAGCGGTTGATCTGGTACTCGTCGAGGACGCCGAGCGCGGCGACGAGGAGGGCGCCGGTGACTCCGGCGGCGATGAGGCCGAAGACCCACCGGTTGGAGGCGCCGGAGGCGAGGAGCACGCCGAGCACGATGACCACCATGACCATCACCGAGCCGAGGTCGGGCATCAGCATGACGATGCCCATCGGGAGCGCGGCCAGGACGAGCGCCTTGGCGACGGTGCCGTGGTCGGGGTGGATCTGGTCGCCGGCGTCGACCTTGGCCGCCAGCAGCACCGCCATGATCAGGATGATCGTGACCTTGACGAACTCGCTGGGCTGGAGGGAGAAGCCGCCACCGATGACGATCCACGCGTGGGCGCCGTTGATGGTCGCGCCGAGCGGGGTGAGGACGGCGAGGATCAGCAGGAGGGAGATGCCGTAGAGCACCGGCACCGCGCCGCGCAGGGCGCGGTGGCCGAGCCAGACCGTGCCGAGCATGAGGACGAGGCCGATGCCGGTGTTGAGCAGGTGCCGCCACAGGAAGTACTGCGGGTCGCCCTGGTTGAGCTCGGTACGGCCCCGGGTGGCGGACCAGACGAGCAGCGCGCCGAGCAGGGACAGGGCGAGGCTGGAGAGCAGGATCGGCCAGTCGAGCCGGCGCAGCACCGAGTCGCGGGCGGTGAGTTTCGCGAGCGGCCCGCGCTCGGGGGCATACCGGGAGACGGAGAAGCCGTGGGGTGCGGTCATCGGGTCAGTCCCTCCAGACGGGAGGCGGCCCCGCGAGTGGCTCCTGCCCGCCTTCCCTCTTCTTGTCGGGGTCGACCAGCTGCGACTTGGGGTCGTACGGCTTGACCTCCGGCGCGTCGATGGAACCGTCGGGCTGGATCTTCGGCAGCGTCTGCTGCGGCTTGGGCAGCAGGGCGCGCTTGAGGTCCTGGTTGCCCTCGTCGTCGAGGCCGTAGAGGGCGTCGTAGATGTTGCGCACGGCGGGGCCGGAGGCGCCGGAGCCGGTGCCACCCTGGGAGATCGTCATGACGATGGTGTAGTCGTCGGTGTAGGTCGCGAACCACGAGGTGGTCTGCTTGCCGTAGACCTGGGCGGTGCCGGTCTTGGCCCGCATCGGGATCTTGTCCTGCGGCCAGCCGCCGAACCGCCAGGCGGCGGTGCCGCCGGGCTCGACGACGGAGCGCAGGCCCTTGTCGAGGTCGCTGATGGTCTGGGCGTCGACCGGCAGCCGGCCGTGGGCCTGGGGCTTGATCTCGATGATCCTCTTGCCGTCGGGGCTGATGACGGCCTTGCCGATGGTGGGGTTGTAGAGGGTGCCGCCGTTGCTGATGGCGGCGTAGGCGGTGGCCAGCTGGATGGGGGTGATGAGGACGTCACCCTGCCCGATGGCGAAGTTGATGCTGTCGAACGCCTTCAGCTGGTTGCCTTCGAGGCAGCTCTCGTAGGCGATCTGCTCGACGTACGTGCCGCCCTTCTTGCCCTGCTTGCACCAGGAGTCCTTGTTGGCCTCCCAGAAGCTCTGCTTCCACTGGCGGTCCGGGATGCGGCCGGTGACCTCGTTCGGCAGGTCGATGCCGGTCTCGGAGCCGAATCCGTAGTCGCGGGCGGTCCGGTAGAACCAGTCGTGGGCGTCCTTCTTCGGCTTTATTCCGCCGTCACGCTGCCACTCCTGGTGGCCGAGGCGGTAGAAGACGGTGTTGCAGGAGAACTTGAGGGCGTCCCCGAGGGTGATGGGGCCGTGGCCCTTGGACTCGAAGTTCGCGAAGCTGCGGTTGCCCATGCTGTACGAGCTGCTGCAGTTGTAGCGGTCGTTGAAGGGGTAGCCGGCGCGCACGGCGGCGCTGGCGGACACCACCTTGAAGACGGAGCCGGCCGGTGCCTGGCCCTGGATGGCCCGGTTGAGCAGCGGGTAGTTGGAGTTCTTGTCGGTGAGCCGGGCGTAGTCCTTGGCGGAGATGCCGCCGATCCAGGCGTTGGGGTCGTAGTCGGGCTGGGAGGCCATCGCGACGACCCGGCCGGTCTTGGACTCCAGGACGACGACGGCGCCCGCGTCGGCCTCGTAGGGGCGGCCGGTGATCTTGTCGGTCTCCTGCCGGACGGCCTTCATCGCCGCGTGGAGCTCGTACTCGGCGACCGACTGGACCCGGGCGTCGATGCTGGTGACGACGTGGGAGCCGGGCACACCCGGGTCGGACTGCGTCTGGCCCATGACCCGGCCGAGCTTGTCGACCTCGTACGAGGTGACGCCCGCCTTGCCGCGCAACTGCTTGTCGTACGTACGTTCCAGGCCGGAGCGGCCGACCTGGTCGGAGCGCAGATGCGGCGAGTCGGTGTCCTTGGCCTTCTCGATCTCCTCGTCGGTGACGGGCGAGAGGTAGCCGAGCACCTGCGCGGTGCGGGCCTTGGCGGGGGCCGGGTAGCGGCGTACGGCGGTGGGTTCGGCGGTGATGCCGGGGAAGTCCTCGGCGCGCTCGCGGATCTGGAGGGCCTGCTGCGGGGTGGCCTCGTCGGTGACCGGGATCGGCTGGTAGGGCGAGCCGTTCCAGCAGGGCTGCGGGGTCTCGGAGTCGCAGAGCCGGACCTTGTCCATGACGTCCTTGGGCTTCATGCCCAGGACGCCGGCGAGGCGGGTGAGGACGCCCTTGCCGTCGTCCTTCATCTTCATCAGGGCGGTGCGGGACGCGGAGACGACGAGGCGGGTCTCGTTGTCGGCGAGCGGGACACCGCGGGCGTCGAGGATGGAGCCGCGGACGGCGGGCTGGACGACCCGCTGGACGTGGTTGCTCCTCGCCTCGTCGGTGTACTCCTTGCCGTTGCGGACCTGGAGGTACCAGAGGCGTCCACCGAGGGTGAGGAGGAGGGAGAAGACGAGGACCTGGATGATGACGAGCCGGATCTGGACCCTGGGAGTCCGCCCGGTCTCCGGGATGTTGCTCATACTGCCGGTGCCCCCTCGGTCACAGTCGCTTGACTCCCTTGATACGTCCGGCGCGTGAGGCTCTGGTACGGGCCGCCTTGACGAGCAGTCCGCCGCGCTGGGATCCGATCCGCAGGCCGGTGCCGGAGGCGAGCCAGCCGGAGGAGACGTCGGTGCCTCCGGTGGTGTCGGCGAGCGGGTCGTTGTCCACACGCCGGGCCAGCGCCATGATCAGCGGCACGGTGAAGGGCGCGAGGAGCAGGTCGTAGACGACCGCGGTGAAGAGCAGGGAACCGAGGCCGACATGGCGGGCGGCGGTGTCTCCGACCAGGGCGCCGACCCCCGCGTACAACAGGGTGGTGCCGATCGCGGCGGCGACGACGACGGCCATCGGGCCGCTGGCGGACTTGAGCCGGCCGTTCTCGGGGCGGGCGAGTCCGGCGAGGTAGCCGATGAGGCAGAGCACCAGGGCGTAGCGGCCGGCGGCGTGGTCGGCGGGCGGTGCGAGGTCGGCGATCAGGCCGGCCCCGAAGCCGACGAGGCAGCCGCTGACGGGCCCGTACACGAGTGCGAGAGCGACGACGGTCAGCAGGACGAGGTCCGGTACGGCGCCGGGGAGCTGGAGGCGGGCGAGGACGGAGACCTGGATGACGAGGGCGACCACGACGAGCGCCGTGGAGAGCAGGATCCGGTTGAACTTCATGGTCTCAGTCCCCCTGCAGCTGGTTCTGTCCGTCGTCCTGCGGCTCCGGCTGCACCGGCGGCCGGCTCGCCTGCTGTTCCGGCTGCTGGCCGTCCGGCTGCTGTCCCGGCTGCTGTCCGTCCTGCGTCTGCTGCCCGGGCTGCTGTCCCGCCTGTTCGCCCTGGGGGGCGGGCGGGGTGACCGTGACGGTGACGGTCGGCGCGGGCTTGGGCTTGGGCGGCAGGACCATGTCGCGCGGGTCGGTGCGCGGCGCCTGGACGACGATGCCCACGATGTCCAGCTTGGTGAAGCCGACGTACGGGCGGACGTAGACGTTGCGTGTGAGGCCGCCGCCCGCCGGGTCCACGCGCACGACCTCGCCGACCGGGACGCCGGGGACGAAGGGCCGGTTGGCCTGCGAGCCGAAGGTGACGAGCCGGTCCCCCGGCTTGACCTTGGCCTTGCCGTTGAGGAGCTGCACGAGCAGCGGGCGGTCGCCCTGGCCGGTGGCGAAGCCGAGTTCGTCCGTCTTCTCCATGCGCGTACCGACGGTGAAGTCGGGGTCGTTGGCGAGCAGCACGGTCGAGGTGGAGGGGCCGACCGTGGTGACGCGGCCGACGAGGCCGGAGCCGTTGAGCACGGTCATGTCGCGCCTGATGCCGTCGTCGGCGCCGGCGTCGATGGTGACGGTCCAGGAGAAGCCCTGGGCCGATCCTATGGCGATGACCTCGGCGGCCTTGATGCCGTACTGCCCGGCACCGGCCGTCTTCAGCATGGTGTCGAGTTCGCGGAGGCGGCTGCGGTTGCGGTCGTCGCTGCCGAGCTTGGCCTTGAGGGCGGCGTTCTCGCGTTCCAGGGCGGCGATCCGGGTGTGCCGCTCGCCGGAGTCGCGTACCGCTCCTATGGCGTTGCCGATCGGGTCGACGGCGGCCGCGACGCCGTTCTCGACCGGTCCGAAGACCGCGGCCGCGGCATGCCGGGCGCCGTCGACCGGTGACTCCTCGCCACCGCGGATGTCCACCGTGATCAGTGCGAACGCGATGGCGATCAGCAGCACCAGGAGCAGCCGGCTCTCTCGTGTGTCCCTCACGTGCGGCGGCCGTGCCTTTCCTCTTGGTCCGGTTGTTCCGAGCGGTGTGAGCCGTGATGTCGACGATCCGCCGTACGGGTGCTTTCGCCACCCGTACAGCGGATGTCCCTTGGTCCCTTACCGGCGGGGCTGGGCGTCCAGGACCTGCTGGAGCGCCTCGAACTCCTCCACGCACTTGCCCGAGCCGAGGGCCACCGAGTCCAGCGGGTCCTCGGCGATGTGGATCGGCATCCCGGTCTCGCGGCGCAGCCGCTCGTCCAGGCCGCGCAGCAACGCACCGCCACCCGTGAGAACGATGCCGCGGTCCATCACGTCACCGGAGAGTTCCGGCGGGCACTTGTCGAGCGTGGTCTTCACGGCGTCGACGATCGCGTTGACGGGCTCCTCGATCGCCTTGCGGACCTCCGCGGCGGAGATGACCACGGTCTTGGGCAGACCGGAGACGAGGTCGCGGCCGCGGATCTCGGTGTGCTCGTCCTTGTCGAGGTCGTACGCCGAACCGATGGTGATCTTGATCTGCTCGGCGGTGCGCTCACCGAGGAGGAGCGAGTACTCCTTCTTGATGTGCTGGATGATCGCGTTGTCGAGCTCGTCACCGGCCACCCGGATGGACTGTGCCGTGACGATTCCTCCGAGCGAGATCACGGCGACCTCGGTCGTGCCGCCGCCGATGTCGACGACCATGTTGCCGGTCGCCTCGTGCACGGGGAGGCCGGCGCCGATGGCGGCGGCCATGGGCTCCTCGATGATGTGCACCTGTCGGGCGCCGGCCTGGGTCGATGCCTCGATGACGGCGCGGCGCTCGACTCCGGTGATACCGGAGGGAACGCACACGACGACCCGGGGACGGGCCAGATAGCGGCGCTTGTGGATCTTGAGGATGAAGTAGCGGAGCATCCGCTCGGTGATCTCGAAGTCGGCGATCACGCCGTCCTTCAGCGGCCGGACGGCGACGATGTTGCCGGGTGTCCGGCCGATCATCTTCTTCGCCTCGGCACCGACCGCGAGGATCCCGCCGGTGTTGGTGTTGATCGCGACGACGGACGGCTCGTTCAGAACGATCCCTCGACCCCTGACGTACACCAGCGTGTTGGCGGTCCCGAGGTCGACAGCCATGTCACGGCCGATGAACGACATAGAGTTCCCCTTGTTTCCCATGAGGATGCGTCGGGCCTTCCCAATTGGAGCTTGACGGCTTCTCAGGTCGGCGAGGTGGTGGGTGCGGGTGGTGCGGCACTGGATTTTGCCATCGTAGTGCCGCCCGCACGGATACCGCGCGGTGGTCCACCTCTGTATAGGTGACGGTAGGACGCAGCGATGCGTTCCCGGTTGCGTCGTTCATATGCCCGGGGGCGACCGAAATTCCTTCGGTCGCCCCAGGTCGTTGCGGTGGATGGCTGACACGCGGTCAGCCTCGGGTCACGCCCCGGGGAAGAAAATCTTCATCTCCCGAATGGCGGACTCCTCGGAGTCCGAGGCGTGGATCAGGTTCTCCCGGACGATGGTCCCGAAGTCCCCCCGGATGGAGCCGGGGGCCGCGGCGATCGGGTCGGTCGGGCCGGCCAGGGTCCGCAGACCCTCGATGACCCGCTCGCCCTCGACCACCATGGCGACGACGGGGCCCGACTGCATGAAGCCCATCAGCGGCTCGTAGAAGGGCTTGCCCTTGTGCTCGCCGTAGTGCTGCTCCAGCGTGTCCTCGCTCAGCTCGCGCAGCTCGAGGGCGGTGATGGTCCAGCCGGCCTTCCGCTCGATACGGCCGATGATCTCGCCGATCAGCCCACGGCGGACGGCGTCGGGCTTGAGCAGGACGAGCGTGCGCTGGCTCACGGTGGAGACTCCTTACGAATGCGGTGTGCGGACCTCAGAGGCTACAGGGCCCCCACGGCCGTCGATTACTCAGCGTCAGGCCGTACGGATACCCGGGCGCCGAGCCCGGATCGCCCACGGCCCCGGGTGCGGTCAGCCGGGCTGACCGGCCTCCGCTTCGGCCGCCCGCGCCTGTGCGGCCCAGCGCGCCTTGGCCTCGTCGATCTTCCGGCCGTAGTGGAGGGAGGCCCACCACAGCACCGCGAAGGTCGCGCCGAGGAAGAACATCACCGGCACCACGAAGCCGCTCGCGATCAGGGCGATCTGCAGCGCCCAGCCGAGCTGGAGACCGCCCGGGCGGGTGATCAGCCCGCACAGCAGCACCGACAGCAGCATCGCGACACCGCAGACCGTCCAGACCGTGGCCAGGGGGAGACTGTCGTCCTTCATCGCGACGAGCCCGGCGAACCCGATCACGAAGAACTCGCCGATCAGCGTCGAGGCACAGAGCGTACGCATGGGATTCAGCGCCTTCCGAGCAGCAGCCGGGCGTCCCCGACCGTGAAGATCGAACCGGTCACCAGCACACCCGCGCCCGCGTACTCGCCCTCTTCCTCGGCGAGCGTGATCGCCGCCTCGATGGCGTCGTCCAGGCGCGGCTCGACGACCACCCGGTCGTCACCGAAGACCTCGACCGCGATCGCGGCCAGCGCGTCCACGTCCGTGGCCCGCGGGCTGGAGTTCGCCGTGACGACGACCTCGGCGAAGATCGGCTCGAAAGCCTCCAGGAGCCCCCTGACGTCCTTGTCCGAACTGGTGGAGACCACACCGATGAGCCGCGAGAAACCGAAGGACTCACTGACGCCGTCCGCCGTGGCCCGGGCGCCCGCCGGGTTGTGGGCGGCGTCCAGGAGGACCGTCGGGGAGTTGCGCACGACCTCCAGCCGGCCGGGCGAGGACGCCGAGGCGAAGGCCCGGCGGACCGTGTCGACGTCCAGCGTGCGGGCGTGGTCGGCGCCGATGCCGAAGAACGCCTCGACCGCCGCCAGGGCGACGGCCGCGTTGTGCGCCTGGTGCGCGCCGTGGAGCGGCAGGAAGACGTCGTCGTAGGCGCCGCCGAGCCCGCGCAGGGTCAGCAGCTGGCCGCCGACGGCGACCTCCCGCTCCACGACACCGAACTCCATGCCCTCACGGGCCACCGTGGCGTCCACCTCGACGGCCTTCTTCAGCATGACCTGCGCCGCGTCCACCGGCTGCTGCGCCAGGACGACCGTCGCACCCTGCTTGATGATCCCGGACTTCTCGCCCGCGATCGCGCCGGGCGTCTCGCCGAGGCGGTCGGTGTGGTCGAGGTCGATGGGGGTGACGACGGCGACCGAGGCGTCGATGACGTTGGTGGCGTCCCAGGTGCCGCCCATGCCGACCTCGACGACGGCCACGTCCACGGGGGCGTCGGCGAAGGCGGCGTACGCCATCCCCGTCATGACCTCGAAGAAGGAGAGCCGGAACTCCTCGCGGGCGTCCACCAGCTCCACGTACGGCTTGATGTCCTGGTACGTCTCGATGAACCGCTCAGCGGAGATCGGGGCGCCGTCCAGGCTGATCCGCTCGGTGATCGTCTGCACGTGCGGCGAGGTGTACCGCCCGGTGCGCAGGTCGAAGGCGGTGAGCAGGGACTCGATCATCCGGGCCGTGGACGTCTTGCCGTTCGTGCCCGTGATGTGGATCGAGGGGTAGGCGCGCTGCGGCTCGCCGAGCACGTCCATCAGGGCGGCGATCCGCCGGACCGACGGCTCCAGCTTGGTCTCGCCCCAGCGGGTGGCGAGCTCGGTCTCGACCTCGCGCAGCGCCTTGTCGACCTCCGGATCGGAGGGACGGGCGGGCACGGGGTCACCCTGGGGCGGACCGGCCTGCGCGCGCAGCGTGCGGCTGCCGGCCTCGATCACCGCCAGGTCGGGGTCACGGTCGGTCTCGGCGTCGACGATGTCGTCGAACTGGTCGAACTCGTCGCGGGGCTCACTCACGGGCCCAGTCTACGGAGGGGGACCGACAGGACCCGGGACCACCCCTTTCGGCACTTTCGCCCACGCGGTACGCGAGCCGGCGGGCGCCCCTGATCCAGCGGGTGGACCTGATGGCAGAGGGGCCCGGAACCGACCGGCATCCCGACCGGTTCCGGGCCCCTCGCCGGCGCTCAGGCCTGCGGCAGCCGCTCCAGCTGCGCCTGGATGCGGGCGATGTCCTCGTCCGCCTTGGCGAGCCGCGTCCGGATCTTCTCGACGACGTTGTCCGGCGCCTTCGCCAGGAACGCCTCGTTGCCGAGCTTCCCGTCGGCCTGCGCCTTCTCCTTCTCGGCGGCGGCGAGGTCCTTGGCCAGCCGCTTGCGCTCCGCCGCCACGTCGATCGTGCCGGACAGGTCGAGCGCGACCGTGGCGCCGGCGACCGGCAGGGAGGCGGTGGGCGAGAAGCCCTCGCCCTCCGGCTGGAGGCGCAGCAGCTGGCGGATGGCCGCCTCGTGCGGGGCGAGCGCGGTGCCGGTCAGGTCCAGGCGGGCCGGAACCTTCTGGCCGGGCTGGAGACCCTGGTCCGAGCGGAACCGGCGGACCTCGGTGACGACCTTCTGGACCAGCTCGATCTCCTTCTCGGCGGCCTCGTCGCGGAAGCCCGAGTCGACCGGCCAGTCCGCGATGACGACGGACTCCTTGCCGGTGAGCGTGGTCCAGAGCGTCTCGGTGACGAACGGGACGATCGGGTGCAGCAGGCGCAGCAT
Source organism: Streptomyces sp. NPDC003027 (assembly GCF_053591435.1). NCBI lineage: Bacteria > Bacillati > Actinomycetota > Actinomycetes > Kitasatosporales > Streptomycetaceae > Streptomyces > Streptomyces sp. NPDC003027. The sequence continues at coordinate 37,063 of NZ_JBSFTU010000001.1, read as the reverse complement.
GACGTCCAGGACCTCGCCGAGGACCCGGCCGGAGACCTCGGCCTGCTCGCCGCCCGCGAAGAACGTGGTCTTCGACAGCTCGACGTACCAGTCGAAGACCTCGTCCCACGCGAAGTGGTACAGGGCGTCGGCGAGCTTCGCGAACTGGTAGTCGTCGTAGTACGCGTCGACCTCGGCGACCGTCTTGTTGAGACGGGAGAGGATCCACCGGTCCGTGGCGGACATCTGCGACAGGTCCGGCAGCGGGCCCTCGACCGTCGCGCCGTTCATCAGCGCGAAGCGGGTCGCGTTCCAGATCTTGTTGGCGAAGTTACGGGACGCCTTGACCCAGTCCTCGCCGATCGGGACGTCGACGCCCGGGTTGGCGCCGTTGGCCAGGGTGAAGCGGACGGCGTCGGAGCCGTACTCGTCCATCCAGTCCAGCGGGTTGACCGCGTTGCCGAAGGACTTCGACATCTTCTTGCCGAACTGGTCGCGGACCATGCCGTGCAGCGCGATCGTGTGGAACGGCGGGGTGCCGTCCATCGCGTACAGGCCGAACATCATCATCCGGGCGACCCAGAAGAAGAGGATGTCGTAGCCGGTGACCAGGACGGAGTTCGGATAGAACTTCGCGAGGCTGTCGGTCTGCTCCGGCCAGCCGAGCGTGGAGAACGGCCACAGGCCGGAGGAGAACCAGGTGTCCAGGACGTCCGTGTCCTGGTGCCAGCCCTCTCCCGTGGGGGCCTCGTCGTCCGGTCCGACGCAGACGATCTCGCCGTTCGGGCCGTACCAGACCGGGATGCGGTGGCCCCACCACAGCTGGCGCGAGATGCACCAGTCGTGGAGGTTGTCGACCCAGTCGAAGTACCGCTTCTCCATCTCCTGCGGGTGGATCTTGACCCGGCCGTCGCGGACCGCGTCACCGGCGGCCTGGGCGAGCGGACCGACCTTGACCCACCACTGCATCGACAGGCGCGGCTCGATGGTGGTCTTGCAGCGCGAGCAGTGGCCGACGGAGTGGACGTACGGGCGCTTCTCGGCGACGATCCGGCCGTCGGCGCGCAGCGCGGCGACGATGGCGGAACGCGCTTCGAGGCGGTCCAGGCCCTGGAAGGGGCCGTGGGCGGTGATGACCGCGCGCTCGTCCATGATCGCGAGGTTCGGCAGGTTGTGGCGCTGACCGATCTCGAAGTCGTTCGGGTCGTGCGCCGGGGTGACCTTGACGGCGCCGGTGCCGAACTCGGGGTCGACGTGCTCGTCGGCGACGACCGGGATCCGGCGGCCGGTCAGCGGCAGCTCGATCTCGGTCCCGACCAGGTGCTTGTACCGCTCGTCGTCCGGGTGGACGGCGACGGCCGTGTCACCGAGCATCGTCTCGGCGCGGGTCGTCGCGACGACGATCTCCGTGTCCCCGGAGCCGTACCGGATGGAGACGAGCTCGCCGTCGTCGTCCTGGTACTCCACCTCGATGTCCGAGATGGCCGTCAGACAGCGCGGGCACCAGTTGATGATGCGCTCGGCGCGGTAGATCAGCTCGTCGTCGTAGAGCTTCTTGAAGAGGGTCTTGACCGCCTGCGAGAGGCCCTCGTCCATGGTGAAGCGCTCACGGGACCAGGCGACGCCGTCACCGAGGCGCTTCATCTGGCCGGAGATCTGGCCCCCGGACTCGGCCTTCCACTTCCAGACACGCTCGACGAACGCCTCACGGCCCAGGTCGTGGCGGGACTTGCCCTCCTTGGCGAGCTCGCGCTCGACGACGTTCTGGGTGGCGATACCGGCGTGGTCCATGCCCGGCTGCCACAGCGTCTCGTACCCCTGCATGCGCTTGCGGCGGGTGAGGGCGTCGATCAGCGTGTGCTCGAAGGCGTGGCCCAGGTGGAGTGAACCGGTGACGTTCGGCGGGGGGATGACGATGGTGTACGGAGGCTTCTCGCTCTTCTCGTCCGCCTCGAAGTAACCGCGCTCCACCCAGCGCTCGTACAGCTTCCCCTCTACTTCGGCCGGCGCGTACTGGGTCGGCAGTTCCGGGTTGGCTGCTGGCTGCTGCTGAGTGTTCTCGGTCACGGGGTCAGTTTAGGGGTGCGGCGGGGTGCTCCTGAAACTCGATTGTTCGGTAACGGTGTGGGCCCCGCCGCCCCGGGCGGGCGGCCGTTCCGTCAGGATGTTCGCTACGCGTAAACATCCTGCGAGGGGAACCTGTCCATGAGCTACAACCAGCCGGGCCCGTACGGCGGCCAGCCGCCGCAGCAGCCGGGTCCCTACGGCCAGCCCGGCCCGTACGGCGGCCAGCCGCCGCAGCAGCCGGGACCGTACGGCGCCCAGCCGGGCTACGGCTACCCCCAGCAGGCCCCGCAGGGCGTCCCGCCGCAGCAGCCGCCGTACGGCTACCCGCAGCAGCAGCCCCAGCAGCCCGCCCCGTACGGACAGCCTCCCCAGCAGCCCCCCTACGGCCAGCAGCCCCCGTACGGCGCCCCGCAAGGCCCCGGCGGCTACCCGCCGCACCCGCCGGCCGCCCCGAAGAAGAAGACGGGCCTCGTCGTCGTCGGCGCGATCGTGGCGCTCGCGCTGGTCGGCGGCGGCGCGTGGTACTTCACGGCGGGAGGCGGCGCCGGGGCCGGCAACAGCGCGGTGGGCGACGACACCAAGGGGTACAGGATCGCGGCGCCCGAGACCGTGGACACGTACAAGAAGATTCCGAAGCAGACCGGCTCCCGCCCGGACGGGCCTCTCAGCGGGGAGGAGAAGGCCCGCGCCGAGGCCATGGGGGTGAAGAACGCCTCCCAGGCCATCGCGCAGTACAAGACCAACGGCGCCCAGGCGCTCACGGGCAAGCAGCTGTCGTTCAGCGGTCTGTGGGGCGAGATCGACGACCCGGCGCAGGTGATCGACAACTACTTCGCCGGTATCGGCAACAATCCCGACGCCAAGAAGTCGGGGCTGAAGTACGAACTGATCGGCACGGCGGAGACCGTGGAGCCGGCCGGCTTCAAGGGCGCGCTGATGAAGTGCCAGAACGTCCGGATGACCAACGAGAACAGCACCGGCGCGGCGACCGGTCCCAAGTCCATGGAGCTCCCCACCTGCGTGTGGGCCGACCACTCCACCGTGGGCGCGAGCAACATCATCGACATGGCCGGCATGATGACCGGCCAGAGCGTGCCCCGTTCCGAGGTGGCCGAGGCGAACGCCAAGCTCTACAACACGGCACGCACCAAGTAACGCGCGGCGCAACAGGGGCGCCCGGCACGGTTGTCGTCAACCGGCCGGGCGCCCCTGGGCGTTGTCGAAACCTACGCCGACTTCTCGTGCCGGCCGTCGTTCTTCACGATCCGCGGCACCAGCGTCGGGTTCACGTTGTTGTGCACCACGTCCGCCGTGATGACCACACGGGCCACGTCCTTGCGGGACGGGACCTCGTACATCACCGACATCAGGACCTCTTCCATGATGGCCCGCAGGCCACGCGCGCCCGTGCCGCGCAGGATCGCCTGGTCGGCGATGGCCTCCAGGGACGGGCGGTCGAAGTCCAGCTCGACGCCGTCGAGTTCGAAGAGGCGCTGGTACTGCTTCACCAGCGCGTTGCGCGGCTCGACGAGGATCTTGAGCAGGGCCTCGCGGTCGAGGTTGTGGACCGAGGTGATGACCGGGAGGCGGCCGATGAACTCCGGGATCATCCCGAACTTCACCAGGTCCTCGGGCATGACCTCCTGGAACTGGTCGCTCGCCTCGATCTCCCGCTTGGAGCGGATGGTCGCCCCGAAGCCGATGCCCTTGGCGCCCGCCCGCGACTCGATGATCTTCTCGAGGCCGGCGAAGGCGCCGCCTACGATGAAGAGCACGTTCGTCGTGTCGATCTGGATGAACTCCTGGTGCGGGTGCTTCCGGCCGCCCTGCGGCGGTACGGAGGCGGTGGTGCCCTCCAGGATCTTCAGCAGGGCCTGCTGCACGCCCTCACCGGAGACGTCCCGCGTGATCGACGGGTTTTCGCTCTTACGGGCGACCTTGTCGATCTCGTCGATGTAGATGATCCCGGTCTCGGCCTTCTTGACGTCGTAGTCGGCGGCCTGGATCAGCTTGAGCAGGATGTTCTCGACGTCCTCGCCGACATAGCCGGCCTCCGTCAGCGCCGTCGCGTCGGCGATGGCGAACGGGACGTTGAGCATCCGGGCCAGGGTCTGCGCGAGCAGCGTCTTGCCGGAACCGGTGGGGCCGAGCAGCAGGATGTTGGACTTCGCCAGCTCGATGGCGTCGTCACGGCCCGCGCCGCCGCCGTTCTCACCGGCCTGGACGCGCTTGTAGTGGTTGTACACCGCGACCGAGAGGGCCTTCTTCGCGGGCTCCTGCCCGACGACGTACCCCTCGAGGAACTCGTAGATCTCGCGGGGCTTGGGGAGTTCCTCCCACCGCACCTCGCTCGTCTCCGCGAGTTCTTCCTCGATGATCTCGTTGCAGAGGTCGATGCACTCATCGCAGATGTACACACCGGGTCCTGCGATGAGCTTCTTCACCTGCTTCTGGCTCTTTCCGCAGAACGAGCACTTGAGCAGGTCGCCGCCATCACCGATGCGTGCCACGAGGTGCTTCCCCTTCGCCTGGGAGCGCTTGGTTCAGCGACTCCTGGTGCCTCATATTCGACGGTACCTTGCCGGGCCCCCCGTTCGGGCCCCCCTTGGCACGGTTCACATGGTCGGGATTCGGCCACACGGTCCGTGCCAGGGGAAGGCCGAGCGTCAGGCTGCCGCGGCGGCCGTGCTCTTGCGGGTCGAGACGATCTGGTCGACCAGGCCGTACGCCAGCGCGTCCTCGGCGGTCAGGATCTTGTCACGCTCGATGTCGTCGCGGATCTTCTCGATCGGCGTCGAGGAGTGCTTGGCCAGCATCTCCTCCAGCTGCGTGCGCATGCGCAGGATCTCGTTGGCCGCGATCTCCAGGTCGGAGAGCTGCTCGCGGCCGGTGCCGCCGGACGGCTGGTGGATCAGCACGCGGGCGTTCGGCAGGGCCATCCGCTTGCCGGGCGTGCCGGCGGCGAGCAGCACGGCCGCGGCGGAGGCCGCCTGGCCCATGCACACCGTCTGGATGTCCGGCTTCACGAACTGCATCGTGTCGTAGATGGCCGTCAGCGCGGTGAAGGAGCCACCGGGGCTGTTGATGTAGATCGAGATGTCGCGGTCGGGGTCCATCGACTCCAGGCACAGCAGCTGCGCCATGACGTCGTTGGCCGACGCGTCGTCGATCTGCACGCCGAGGAAGATCACGCGCTCTTCGAAGAGCTTCGCGTACGGGTCGTACTCGCGCACGCCCTGCGAGGTGCGCTCGACGAAGCGCGGGACGACGTACCGGTTGTCCACCTGGGGGCCGGTGTAGAGGCCGCTCGCGGAGAAGGTCGGGGGCATCGCGTTCATGGGGTTGTTCACCATCCTGGTGGCGTTCAGCGGGCTGGGATCGGTGCGGTAGGGGCGGCGGGCGCTCAGGCGCCCGTGCCGCCGCCGCCCGGAACGCCCGAAGCGGCAGAGATGATCTCGTCGATGAGGCCGTACTCCTTGGCCTCCTCCGCGGTGAACCAGCGGTCGCGGTCGCCGTCGCGGATGATCGCCTCGACGGTCTGGCCGGAGTGCAGTGCGGTGATCTCGGCCATGCGCCTCTTCGTACGGAGGAGGTACTCGGCCTGGATCTTGATGTCCGAGGCCGTACCGCCGATACCGGCGGAGCCCTGGTGCATCAGGATGTCGGTGTTCGGCAGCGCGAAGCGCTTGCCGTTGGCGCCGCCGGTGAGCAGGAACTGGCCCATCGAGGCCGCCATGCCCATACCGATGGTCACGACGTCGTTGGGGATGTACTGCATGGTGTCGTAGATGGCCATGCCGGCCGTCACCGAGCCACCGGGGCTGTTGATGTACAGGTAGATGTCCTTGTCCGGGTCGGCGGCCAGGAGGAGCATCTGCGCGGTGATCTTGTTGGCGATCTCGTCGTCGACCTGCTGGCCGAGGAAGATGATGCGCTCGCCGAGCAGCCGGTTGTAGACATGGTCGCCGAGGCCACCACCGATGGACGGCTCACCCGCGGCGTAAGGCATCAGATTCGTCACGTATCCACCTGCTCGTCTCTGACGGCTCCGGCCGTCTCAGCGTCTCTCGTACCGAGGACGGGGTAGGACCCTGCCCTCGTATTCATGGACCCTAACGCGCAGGTCGGACAAGACCATCCCGCTTCCCGAACTGTTCGCTGGGAGCGCAAGGTAGTTGGCCGCACCGCGCATTCGTTCCGCAGACGGTCACGGGCCCGGGCGCACCGCAGTGCGTCCGGGCCCGTGGACCGGTTCAGCGCGAGGCTCAGGCCTCGTTCTTCTCCTCGGCGGCCTCGACCGCGGCGGCCTCGGTCTCGTCCTCGTCCTCGAGGTCGACGGTCTCGCCGTTGGTGTCGACGACCTTGGCGGCCTCGACGACGACCGCGAGGGCCTTGCCGCGGGCGACCTCGCCGACGAGCATCGGCACCTGGCCACCCTCGACGACGGCCTGGGCGAACTGGTCGGGGCTCATGCCGGAGGAGGCGGCGCGGCGCATGAGGTGCTCGGTGAGCTCCTCCTGGCTGACGTTGAGCTTCTCCTTGTTGACGAGCTCATCGAGGATGAACTGCGTCTTGATGCCCTTCTCGGCCTGCTCCTTGGTCTCCGCCAGGAACTCCTCCTCGGTCTTGCCCTGGATCTCCAGGTACTTCTCGAGGGTGAGGCCCATCTGGCCGAGCTGGTGGTGCTCCAGGTTGTGCTTGCGGGTGTTGATCTCGTCCTCGAGGAGCTTCTCGGGGATCGGGACCTCCGCCAGCTTCAGCAGCTCGTCGAGGACGCGCTCCTGGGCCTGGGTGGCCTGGTCGAACTGCTTCATGTTCTCGAGGCGCTTGCGGCTGTCGGCCTTGAGCTCGTCGAGGGTGTCGAACTCCGACGCCATCTGCGCGAACTCGTCGTCCAGCTCGGGGAGCTCACGGGCGGAGACGGCGGTGACCTTGACGGTGACCTCGGCGTCCTTGCCCTCGGCGGAGCCGCCCTTCAGCTGCGAGGTGAAGGTGGTCTCGCCGCCGGCCTCCAGGCCGGTGACGGCCTCGTCGATGCCGTCGAGGAGCTCGCCGGAACCGATGGTGTACGAGACGCCCTCGGCGACACCGTCGGGCAGGACCTCGCCGTCGACCTTGGCCTCGAGGTCGATGGTGACGACGTCACCCTCGGCGGCGGCGCGCTCGACCGGGTTGGTGGAGGCGAAGCGCTCGCGCAGCTGCTGCACGGACTTCTCGACGTCCTCGTCGCTGACCTCGACCGCGTCGACGGTGACCTCGATGCCGGAGTAGTCCGGGATCTCGATCGCCGGGCGGATGTCGACCTCGGCGGTGAAGGCCAGCAGCTCGCCGTCCTTCAGCTCGGTGATGTCGACCTCGGGCTGACCCAGCGGGTTGACCTCGGCCTCGTTGACGGCCTCGGTGTAGAACTTCGGGAGCGCGTCGTTGACGGCCTCCTCCAGCACCGCACCACGGCCGAACCGCTGGTCGATCACACGAGCCGGGATCTTGCCCTTACGGAAGCCCTTGACCGTGACCTGCTGGTTGATCTTCTTGTACGCCGCGTCGAGGCTGTCCTTGAGCTCCTCGAAGGGCACCTCGACAGTGAGCCGAACCCGAGTCGGGTTCAGGGTCTCCACGGCGCTCTTCACGGTTCGGTCTCCTTGGTGGCTGATTCTTGGTCTCTGCCGATGCCGCTTGATGGCGGTCCCGGCCGATCGGCCCGGTCAGAGAGACACACGGGCACGCAGCTTGCATAGTAACCGCAAGCGGGATGAGGCCCACAACGCGATCTTCCGCGGGGCGGTCCGCCCGGCTCGATCTTGTATCGCGTGATGTTGGTCGGGGTGGCGGGATTTGAACCCACGGCCTTCCGCTCCCAAAGCGGACGCGCTACCAAGCTGCGCCACACCCCGTCGGTGCGACACGTAGGGTACATGCACGGAGACAGTGCGACGCCCCCTCCGGAAGGGGCGTGCGGGGACCGCCCGGGACCCGCTACGATGCTGTCCGTGCCGCGGCCCTTGTGACCTGCGGCGCGACCTGTGCGGGCGTAGCTCAATGGTAGAGCCCTAGTCTTCCAAACTAGCTACGCGGGTTCGATTCCCGTCGCCCGCTCCATACGCCACCGGCCCGGCCCCTTCCGAGGGGCCGGGCCGGTGGCGTTCTCGCGTCCGCTCAGAACCTGATCGAGCTGACCGTCTGCGTTATCGAGTCCAGGAAGCGCTGGATGTCGTCGGCCATGCCCGTGGAGGCAAGGAAGAAGCCGAAGAGCACCGCGACGACGGCCGGGCCGGCCTTCAGGTTTCCGCCGCGGATCAGCACCACCAGGATGATCGCCAACAGCAGCACCACAGACAGTGAAATGGCCACAACTGATCACACCCTCGGTCGGTCCCACCTTGCCGCCCGGGAGCGCGCGTCACAGAACACCCCCGCTGCATCCATCGTGCCACCAACTTCCCGCCCCGGAACGCCGGGTGAGGAATCGTCGACGTACGAATCGAGCCAACCCGCGAGATTTCGTCTTGATCGTTACGGGGTGGGGAGCCCGAGGAGCGCGCGGACATGGGCGTACTTGGCGGTCAGCCGGGCCCGGGTGGGTGCGTCGAGGGCGGCGAGGCGGGTGGGGTCGGCGTTGTGGGCGAGGTCGGCCTCCTTGACCAGGAGGGCGCCCGGGGTGGCGAGAACACGCCGGGTGTACGACTCCGGTCTCTCGCCCGGCCGCTTGGTGAGCGCGAGGACCATGTCCTTGACGGCGCGGGGGAGTTCGGCGCGCTCCAGCCACTCGGCGGAGAGCGCGTCGTCCTCGACGGCGTCGTGCAGCCAGGCCGCCGCGATCTGCTCCTCGCTGCCGCCCCGGGCGCGCACGCCCTCGGCGACCGCCCGCAGATGTTCGGCGTACGGGCGCCCCGCCTTGTCGGTCTGGCCCTCGTGGGCCGCGACGGCGAGGGATTCGACCTGGGCGAGCGTGAGGTGCGGCATGCGCCGACTGTACGGGGCAGGCGCGGGCGCGGGCGCGGTCCTCAGGTCTTGCGGCTGATCAGCAGGAGCGCCCGGTCGTCGTTGACGTCCTTGGCGCAGGCCTCGATGAGGTGCCAGGCGGCGCCCTCGAAGCCGGAGGCGACGTAGCGGTCGGCCTCGCCGGTCAGCCGGTCGATGCCCTCGGCGATGTCCCGGTCCGCCGCCTCGACCAGGCCGTCGGTGAACAGCATCAGGACGTCGCCGGGCCGGAGCGAGCCCTTGACCGGGTGGAACTCGGCGCCGTCGTAGACGCCGAGGAGCGGGCCCTCGCCGGTCTTCTCCTCCCAGCGGCCGCTGCCCGCGTGCAGCTGGAGCGCGGGCAGATGGCCGGCGGAGAGGAGTTCGTAGTCCCCGGAGTCCAGGTCGAGCACGAGATGGATGGAGGTGGCGAAGCCTTCGTCCCAGTCCTGACGGAGCAGGTAGCCGTTGGCGGCCGGCAGGAAGGCGTGCGGGGGCAGCGAGCCGAGGAGCCCGCCGAAGGCGCCGGAGAGCAGCAGGGCGCGGGAGCCCGCGTCCATGCCCTTGCCCGAGACGTCGGTGAGCAGCACTTCGAGGGTGCGGCCGCCGTTGGTGCGGGCGGCGACGACGAAGTCGCCGGAGAACGACTGGCCGCCCGCCGGGCGGAGCGCCATCTCACGGTGCCAGCCCTGGGGGAGCCGGGGCAGGGCGCTCTGGACCCGGATGCGTTCGCGCAGGTCGAAGAGCATGGTCCCGCCGCGCCGCCAGGGCACGCCGACCCGGGCCCGGAACTGCGCGATCAGCAGGCCGAAGAGGCCGCAGGCCGCGACGACCAGGACCGTTCCCGGGGTGACCCGGGCGGGGCCCTCGGTGTACGGGCCGAGCACGAAGGACTCGACGATCAGGGCGCCGGCGGCCGCCGCGTACAGGCCGAGCAGGCTCGCCGGGCGCAGCAGCAGTCCGCCCGCCACGATCGGCAGGACGAGGGCGGCGGGCGCGCACCAGACCGGATTGGTGAGCGTGCCGAGCGTGATCGCGGGAATGGTGAGCAGTAGACCGGCCAGCGCCACCCAGTCGGAACCGTCGCCGCGGAAGTAGTCGACGCCGGATTTGCGCAGCGCGACGCGGACCCGGTGGGCGCTCTTGCGCATCCGGGCCGCATACGCGTCGACTCCCCTGCGACCTCTCATTGGGCTGGACCCTATCCACCCGCCCGGACGTCGCGCAGCGGGACCCCGAAGACATTGCGCGTGAAATCGGGTCGCCCCGGGCGCGTGCGCGCTGATATCGATGGCATATGACTTATGAACTTCGGGTGCTGGACCCGGCCGAGTGGGACGACTGGTTCGGGAAGCTGGAGCTCGCGTTCGGCGGTGTTCCGGAGTCGCCGGAGGAGCGGGCCCTCTGGCAGGAGTTGACCGAGTGCGACCGCTCGATCGGGGTCTGGGACGGCGAGGAGTGCGTGGGCACGGCCGGGGCGTTCAGCTTCCGGCTCTCCGTGCCGGGTGGGGCGGTGGTGCCGGCGGCGGGCGTCACGATGGTCGGCGTGGCCCCGACGCACCGGCGGCGCGGGATCCTCACCTCGATGATGCGGCGCCAGCTGGACGACGTCCGGGCGGCCGGCGAGTCCCTGGCCGTTCTGACGGCCTCGGAGCCGGAGATCTACGGGCGGTTCGGGTACGGCATCGCCACGTACACGACGCGGGCGGTGATCGACACGGCCCGGGTGCGGCTCTCGGTGCCGGAGGGCACGGACGCGGTGGCGCTGCGGCTGGCCGACCCGGCGAAGGCGGCGGATGCGTGCGAGGCGGTGTACGCGCGGCGGGTCGCGGCCCGGCCGGGGATGCTCGCCCGGCAGCCGGGGTGGGAGCGGCTGCCGCTGCTCGACCCGCCGGGCGAGCGGGGCGACGCGTCGGCGCGGATGTGCGTGCTGGCGGAGCGGGACGGGGAGGTCGTCGGGTACGCGCTGTACGCGGTCAAGCCGGAGTGGACGCACGCCGGGGCCGACGGCACGGTCGTGCTCAAGGACCTGGAGGCGCTGGACCCGGTGGCGGAGGCGGCGCTGTGGCGGTTCCTGTGCTCGATCGACCTGACGTCGTCGGTCCAGATCAACAGCCGGCCGGTGGACAGCGCCTGGCAGCATCTGGTGAGCGATGTCCGGCGCTGTGCGCCGACGCAGCGGGACGCGCTGCATGTGCGTCTGGTGGAGCTGGGCGCGGCGCTGGAGGCGCGGACGTATCAGGCGCCGGTGGACGTGGTGTTCGAGGTCGCGGACGCGTTCTGCCCGTGGAACGAGGGGCGTTGGCGGCTCACGGGGGACGGCAAGGGTGCGGTGTGCGCGCGTACGGAGGAGGCGGCGGACGTCGCTCTGTCCGTACGGGAGTTGGGGGCGGCGTACCTGGGGGGCGTGAGCCTGACGTCGCTGGCCGCGGCGGGGCGGGTGCGGGAACTTCGGGAAGGGGCGCTGACGGAGGCGTCCGTGGCCTTCGGGTGGCCCGTGGCGCCGTGGTTGCCGCACGGTTTCTAGTCCCCTTCCGGACCCCGTCCGGCGCTGATCCGCCGGACGCGGGCCGGGCGCCTCGGGCGGTCCGAGGAGACGCGGTCGCGGGCCCCTACGCCGTCTGGCAGGCCGGGCACCAGAAGAGGTTGCGGGCGGCGAGGGTGGCCGTGCGGATCTCGCCGTGGCAGATGTGGCAGGGGCCGGGGGCCCGGCGGTAGACGTAGACCTCGCCGCCGTGGTCGTCGACCCGCGGCGGGCGGCCCATCGCCTCGGGGGTGTGCTCGGGGCGGACGGTGTCGATGCGGTTGTGGCGGACGCCCTCGCGCATCAGGTGGACGAGGTCCGTCCAGATCGCCCGCCACTGCCCCGCCGTCAGGTCCCTGCCCGCGCGGTACGGGTCGATGCCGTGGCGGAAGAGGACCTCGGCCCGGTAGACGTTGCCGACGCCCGCGACGACCTTCTGGTCCATGAGCAGGGCCGCGATCGTCGTGCGCGAGGTCGAGATCCGGCGCCACGCCTTGTCGGCTCCGTCGGTGTGGTCGCCGTCCCTGAGCGGGTCGGGGCCGAGGCGGTCGTGTATCGCGCGCTTCTCGGCGTCCGTGATCAGGGCGCAGGTGGTGGGGCCACGCAGGTCGACGTACGCGCCGTCGTGGGCCAGGCGCAGGCGGACGGTGTCGGTGGGCGGCGGCGCGGGGGCGTCCCCGAAGTTCACCTTGCCGAAGAGGCCCAGGTGGATGTGGACCCATTCCCCGCCCAGGCCGCCGAAGCCGAGGAAGAGGTGCTTGCCGTGGGCCTCGGTGGTCTCCAGGACGGTGCCGTCCAGGAGGGCCGCGGAGTCCGCGAACTTGCCCTGGGGGCTGGAGACGCGCACGGACCGGCCGCCGAACCGTTCGCGGTAGTCGGCGGCCAGTCGGTGGATCGTGTGCCCTTCGGGCATCAGGCGGTGGGCTCCTGCGGGTGGTGGGCCGGGATCGGGGGCAGCTCGCCGGTCGTCTCGTACGCCGAGAGCATGTCGATACGGCGGGTGTGGCGCTCGTCACCGGAGTACGGCGTGTTCAGGAAGATCTCGACGAACTTGGTCGCCTCTTCCCGGGTGTGCATCCGGCCGCCGATGGAGACGACGTTGGCGTTGTTGTGCTCGCGGCCGAGGGCGGCGGTCTGCTCGCTCCAGGCGAGGGCCGCGCGCACCCCCTTCACCTTGTTCGCGGCGATCTGCTCGCCGTTGCCGGAGCCGCCGATGACGATGCCCAGGCTGTCCGGGTCCGCGGCCGTCTTCTCGGCGGCACGCAGGCAGAACGGCGGGTAGTCGTCCACCGCGTCGTAGATGTGGGGACCGCAGTCGACGGGCTCGTGGCCATGGGCCTTCAGCCACTCGACGAGGTGGTTCTTGAGTTCGAAGCCGGCATGGTCGGAGCCGAGGTACACGCGCATGGTTCCGAGTGTGGCACGGCCGTGGCGGGGTAGCGGTCAGCGGGGTCGGGACCGCCACCCGGGCCGGCCAGGACCCTCCCCTCTCGCGCAACGATCCGGAATTGGGTCTTCCGATCACCCGGGCTCACGGGTTTCAATGCTCGTTGCTCGCGACCCGAGCGCCCCCAGACCTAAGGAAGCGTTCATGACTACGCAGCCGACCCTTGCGAAGGAAGGCGGCACCACCGGCAACCCCGGTGATTCGCAGCATTCCGACGGACTCAAGGCCGGTCTCAAGAACCGCCACCTCTCGATGATCGCCATCGGTGGCGTCATCGGCGCCGGCCTCTTCGTCGGCTCCGGCTCCGGCATCGCCGCGGCCGGTCCCGCCATCCTTGTCTCGTACGCGCTCGTCGGCACGATGGTCGTGTTCGTGATGCGGATGCTCGGCGAGATGGCGGCCGCCCGGCCGTCGTCGGGCTCCTTCTCGGCCTACGCCGACCAGGCGCTGGGCCGCTGGGCCGGATTCACCATCGGCTGGCTGTACTGGTTCTTCTGGGTCGTCGTGCTGGCCGTCGAGGCGACGGCGGGCGCGGTCATCCTGGAGTCGTGGATACCGGCCGTGCCGCAGTGGGCCTGGGCGCTGATCGTGATGGTCGTGCTGACCGCCACCAACCTCGCCTCCGTCTCCTCGTACGGCGAGTTCGAGTTCTGGTTCGCCGGGATCAAGGTCGTCGCGATCGCCGCGTTCGTCGTCGTCGGCCTCCTCGCCGTCTTCGGCGTGCTGCCGGGCTCGGACAACCCGGGCGCGGGCTTCGCCCACCTCACCGACACCGGGGGCTTCTTCCCGATGGGCGCGGGCGCGATCCTCACCGGTGTGCTGATGGTCGTCTTCTCCTTCATGGGCAGCGAGATCGTCACGCTCGCCGCCGGCGAGTCCGAGAACCCGCAGAAGGCGGTCACCAAGGCCACCAACAGCGTGATCTGGCGGATCGCCGTCTTCTACCTGGGCTCGATCTTCGTCGTCCTGACGCTGCTGCCGTGGAACGACAAGTCGATCGTCGACAAGGGCTCGTACGTCGCCGCGCTCGACACGATCGGCCTGCCGCACGCCGGCCAGATCATGAACGTGATCGTGCTGACGGCCGTGCTCTCCTGCCTGAACTCGGGCCTCTACACCGCCTCCCGCATGGCCTTCTCGCTCGGCCGGCGCGGTGACGCGCCGAAGGCGTTCGCCCGCACCAACGCGCGGGGCGTGCCGACGGCGGCGATCCTCGCCTCGGTGGTCTTCGGTTTCGTCGCGGTGTTCTTCAACTACTGGCGGCCGGACGACGTCTTCGCCTTCCTGCTCAACTCCTCCGGTGCGGTCGCGCTCTTCGTCTGGCTGGTCATCTGCGTGACCCAGCTGCGGATGCGCGGGATCATCCTGCGCGAGACGCCGGAGAAGCTCGTCGTACGGATGTGGCTCTTCCCGTACCTGACCTGGGCGACCATCGCGATGATCGTCTTCGTCCTCGGCTACATGGTCTACGACGGCGGCAGCGCGCGGGAGCAGGTCGTGCTCTCGCTCCTGGTGGCCGCCCTGGTGCTGGTGATCGCGCTGGTCAAGGACCGGTTCGCGAAGGCCACGCGCGAGGAGATCGGGCACTGATCCGGACCCTCCGCACCTGACGGGCTCCGCGCCCGACCGGCTCCGCATGCGACGGAGAGGGTCGGGAACGCACGGAAGGCTCTCCGTACGCCGATCACCTCGGCGACGGAGAGCCTTCCCATGTCCGGTCGGGCATCAGCCCTTGCGGCCGAGGAGCTTCCACGCGGTGGGGAGCACGCCCATCGCGAGAGCCGCCTTGAGCGCGTCGCCGATGAGGAACGGGGTCACACCGGCCGCGATGGCCTGCGGCAGCGTCATGCCGGTGGCGAGGGCGAGGTACGGCACGCCCACCGCGTAGATGATCAGGGAGCCGAGCGCCATCGTGCCCGCCGTGCGGAGCACGGAGCGGTCGGCGCCGCGGCGGGCCAGGGAACCGACGACGGTGGCCGCGAGCAGCATGCCGAGGACGTAGCCGAAGGACGGCATCCCGTAGCCGGAGGTGGCCTGGGCGAACCACGGCACGCCCGCCATGCCGGCGACCGCGTACACGGCGAGGGCGAGGAAGCCGCGGCGGGCGCCCAGCGAGGTGCCGACGAGCAGGGCGGCGAAGGTCTGGCCCGAGACCGGGACCGGGGAGCCGGGAACCGGTACGGCGATCTGCGCGGCGATTCCGGTGAGGGCGGCGCCGCCGACGACCAGCGCGATGTCGCGGGCGCGGCTGACCGGCAGCAGGTCGGCCAGGACCGTTCCGGCACGGAGGGAACGGACGGGGACGGCGGCGGTGCTCATCGGTACTCCGCGAGGGTGAGGACGGGAGGGACAGGTTGACCGTAGTCGAGGAGTGAACGCCCGATCACCGTCAGCCGCCCACAAAGCGGAGGGGGAACGCTTCATGGAGATCACACAAAGGAGGGCGGCCAACCCTCGCGCCACGTGATGCTTGTCACTGGGAACTCTCGCCGAGAGGCCCCTTTTGCGTCAGGGCACGATCACCGGAGAGACTGTGGGGTCTCCATAAACGCTTTCGAGAGCACGGCCCTCATATGCACGACGCACCGCCCGCCGCCCCGGCTCCCCTCGCTCCCGAACCGGAGCCGCTCTCCCATGGGCTGAAGCAGCGTCATCTGACGATGCTGGGGCTCGGCGGTGTGATCGGTGCCGGGCTCTTCGTCGGTTCGGGGGCGGGCATCGCCGTCGCCGGGCCCGGCATCGTGCTCTCGTACCTGATCGCGGGCACGCTCGCGATGCTGATCATGCGGATGCTCGGCGAGATGTCGGCGGCGATGCCCGCCTCCGGCGCCTTCTCCGTCCACGCCGAGCGGGCCCTCGGCCGCTGGGCGGGCTTCTCGGTGGGCTGGCTGTACTGGTTCCTGCTGGTGGTGGTGCTCGCCGTCGAGGCGACGGGCGCGGCGCGGATCGCGCACGGCTGGGTGCCGGGGATCCCGCAGTGGGGCTGGGTGCTGCTCTTCATGGTCGTGTTCACCGCCGCCAATCTCACGGCGGTGCGGAACTTCGGCGAGTTCGAGTTCTGGTTCGCCGGGCTGAAGGTCGGCGCGATCGTCCTCTTCCTCGTCCTGGGGGTCCTCGCGATCCTCGGACTGCTTCCGGACACCGACCCGGTCGGCATGGCGAATCTGACGGGGCAGGGCGGATTCCTGCCGGGCGGCTGGGAGGGCGTGGTCTCCGGCGTCCTCGCGGTCGTCTTCGCCTTCGGCGGTCTGGAGGTCGTCACGATCGCGGCCGCCGAGTCCGACGACCCCGCCCGCAACGTGGCGCGGGCGGTGCGCAGCGCGGTCTGGCGGATCCTCTTCTTCTACGTCGGTTCGATGCTGGTCATCGTGACCCTGCTGCCGTGGACGTCGATGGAGCCGGGGCAGTCGCCGTACGTCGCCGTCCTGGACGCGATCGGGGTTCCGTCGGCCGGTCAGATCATGAACGTCGTGGTGTTCGTGGCGCTGCTCTCGGCGCTCAACGCGAACCTCTACGGATCGTCCCGGATGGTCTTCTCGCTCGCCGAGCGCGGGGAGGCGCCGAAGGGGCTGCTGAGGATCTCGGCGGGCGGGGTGCCGCGGCGGGCCGTGCTCGCGTCGGTGGCGTTCGGGTTCGTCTCCGTCCTGCTCAATCTGAAGTGGCCGGATTCCGTCTTCCTCTACATGCTCAACGCGGTCGGAGCCGTCCTCCTCTTCGTCTGGGGACTCATCGCGGTCTCCCAGCTGAGGCTGCGCCGCCGGATCGAGCGCGAGGCGCCGGAGACCCTGACGCTGCGCATGTGGGGTTTCCCGTGGCTGACCTGGGCGGCGCTGGCCGCCATGGCGGCCGTACTGGTGCTGATGCTGACCGACGACGGGGCGCGGCCGCAGGTGCTCTGGTCGGGCGCGGCCACCGGCGCCGTCCTGCTGGTGGCGTGGGTGCGGGAAGCGCGCACGAAGCGGAAGTGAATCTTCACCTTGTGTGAAGGTCGTGCCCGTATAGCGGACATCCGTTCCCTGTAAGCGGTGCGCGCGCCCAGACTGTGGCGCGTTCCCCCGTACCGGCCAATGAACAGGGCGGCCCATGTCCCGGACCACCGCGCCCACGCCCGTCGACCGCAAGGACGACGGAGCCAGTGCGTCGCACGGCCTCTCGCACGGCCTCAAGCAGCGCCACCTCTCGATGATCGCCCTGGGCGGCGTCATCGGAGCCGGCCTCTTCGTCGGCTCCGGCGCGGGCATCGCCGCCGCCGGCCCCTCGATCGTGGTCGCCTACGCGATCTCCGGGCTGCTCGTCATGCTCGTGATGCGCATGCTCGGCGAGATGTCGGCGGCCAACCCGGCCTCCGGCTCCTTCTCCGTCCACGCCGAGCGGGCCATCGGCCCCTGGGCCGGTTTCACCGCGGGCTGGGCCTTCTGGTTCCTGCTCTGCGTGGCCGTCGGCCTGGAGGGCATCGGCGCCGCCAAGATCATGACGGGCTGGTTCCCGGGCACCCCGGAGTGGGCCTGGGTGGCCCTCTTCATGCTGGTGTTCTGCGCCACCAACCTGGCGGCGGTGAAGAACTTCGGCGAGTTCGAGTTCTGGTTCGCCGCGCTCAAGGTCGGCGCGATCGTCCTCTTCCTCGGTATCGGCGTGCTGGCCATCGCCGGTGTGCTGCCCGGTTCGGACGCCCCCGGCGCCACGAACCTGACCGGGGACGGCGGATTCTTCCCCAACGGCTCCGAGGGCCTGATCGTGGGACTGCTCGCCTCCGTCTTCGCGTACGGCGGTCTGGAGACCGTCACCATCGCCGCGGCCGAGTCCGAGCACCCCGTCCAGGGCGTCGCCAAGGCGGTCCGTACGGCGATGTGGCGCATCGCGCTCTTCTACATCGGCTCCATGGCGGTCATCGTCACCCTCGTCCCGTGGGACGACAAGGCGGTGGTCGAGAAGGGCCCGTACGTCGCCACCCTGGACCATCTGGGCATCCCGGCGGCCGGCCAGATCATGAACGTGGTCGTGCTGATCGCCCTGCTGTCCGCCATGAACGCCAACATCTACGGCGCCTCCCGGATGGCCTGCTCGCTGGTCGACCGGGGTCAGGGCCCGAAGGCGCTGGGCCGTACGTTCGGCGGCGTGCCGCGCCCGGCGGTGCTCGTCTCCTCGGTCTTCGGCTTCGTGTGCGTGCTGCTGAGCTACTGGCGTCCGGACGACATCTTCATCTGGCTCCTGAACACCATCGGCGCGATCATCCTCGTCGTCTGGTTCTTCATCGCCGTCTCGCAGCTGCTGCTGCGCCGCCGGACCGAGCGCGAGGCGCCGGAGAAGCTGGTCGTGAAGATGTGGGCCTACCCGGTGCTCACCTGGGTGGCGCTGGGCGGCATGGCGGCGATCTTCTTCCTGATGGCCCGCGACGAGGGCACCCGGGTGCAGCTGTACTGGACGGGCGGCCTGACCGTGCTGCTCGCGGCGATCGGCTTCGCGCTCCAGAAGGCGCGGCGGCCGGTGTCGCCGGACGCCTGACCTGACCCGTACGACGAGAACCCCCGGACCCGGTCGGTCCGGGGGTTCTCGCGTTCCCCGGCACGGGGGTCCGGCGCGGGACCTAGGCCCAAGGGCTGATCAACTTCGCCGACTCCTGCTGCTAGCCTGCACTTGCATAGAGGTTGCAATAAGCACCAGCAGCGAGAGGCTCGGCACATGGCGATCTACACCCTTCCGGAACTGCCGTACGACTACGCGGCGCTGGAGCCGGTGATCAACCCGCAGATCATCGAGCTGCACCACGACAAGCACCACGCCGCCTACGTCAAGGGGGCGAACGACACCCTGGAGCAGCTGGAAGAGGCGCGCGACAAGGAGCAGTGGGGCGCGATCAACGGCCTGGAGAAGAACCTGGCCTTCCACCTCTCCGGCCACATCCTGCACTCCATCTACTGGAACAACATGGACAGCCCCAAGGGCGGCGGCGGGGGCGAGCCGCTCGCCGCCGACGGTGTCGGTGAGCTCGCGGACGCGATCACCGAGTCCTTCGGCTCGTTCGCCAAGTTCAAGTCGCAGCTGACGAAGGCCTCCGCGACCACCCAGGGCTCGGGCTGGGGTGTGCTCGCCTACGAGCCGATCAGCGGCCGGCTCATCGTCGAGCAGGTCTACGACCACCAGGGCAACGTCGGCCAGGGCTCGGTCCCGATCCTGGTCTTCGACGCCTGGGAGCACGCCTTCTACCTCCAGTACAAGAACCAGAAGGTCGACTTCATCGAGGCCATGTGGCAGGTCGTCAACTGGCAGGACGTGAACAAGCGCTACCAGGCGGCCAAGAACTCCGTACCGCTGATCTCCATCTGATCAGCCCCTCGGCGCCCTGCTCGTGATCGTCTTCTCAACCTTCACCGGCAGGCGGAAGAAGGACGACCCCCGCGAGGACGTGACTCGCGGGGGTCGTCTGTATCAGCGGAAGGTGTGTCCGCGGGCTACTCGAAGCTCGGCTCCGCCGTCCGCGTGCGCTTGATCTCGTAGAAGCCCGGCGTCGAGGCCACCAGGAGCGTGCCGTCCCACAGCCGGGCCGCCGCCTCGCCGCGCGGCGCCGGGGTCACCACCGGGCCGAAGAAGGCGACCTCCTCGCCGTCCGCGCCCGGTACGGAGATCACCGGGGTGCCGACGTCCTGACCGACCTTGTCGATGCCCTCCTTGTGGGAGGTGCGCAGCTCGGTGTCGTACGTGTCCTTGTCGGCGTACTCGACCAGGTCGGCCGGCAGGCCCGCGTCGGTGAGGGCCGCGGCCATCGCCTCGCGGGTGGGGCCCTCGCCGTTGTTGTGGAAACGGGTGCCGAGCGCGGTGTAGAGCTTGCCGACGACCTCGTCGCCGTGCAGCTGCTGGGCCGCGATCACCACGCGGACCGGGCCCCACGCCTGGGTCTCCAGCATCTCGCGGTACTCCGGCGGGACCTCGTCGAGACGGTTCTCGTTGAGGACCGCCAGGCTCATGACCTTCCAGCGCACGTCGACCGGGCGCACCTTCTCCACCTCCAGCATCCAGCGGGAGGTCATCCAGGCCCAGGGGCACAGCGGGTCGAACCAGAAGTCGGCGGTGGTCCTGCTCTCGGACATGTCACTCCTCAGGGACGTGCGTCTGCGGTCGATGTGGTGCGCCAGACGGAGCAACGTCACGGCGGGGGCGAGCCATTCCCCGAGTGCCGGGGGTCAGCGGCACATGGGAGGATCGGTGCTGTTTCCAACGAGCCACGAAGGAGTGACCGTGCCCGGAGAGAATCTGTCCCGCGACGAGGCCCGCGAGCGGGCCGAGCTGCTGACCGTCGACGGGTACCAGGTCGCCCTCGATCTGCGCTCCGCGGTCGGCGAGTCCGGGGAGGGCGTGCGCACCTTCCGCTCGGTGACCACGATCCGGTTCCGCCGTACGGGGACGGGCTCGGCCACCTTCGTCGACCTGATCGCCCCCGCCGTGAACTCGGTGGAGCTGAACGGCCGGGCGCTGGACCCGGCCGTCGTCTTCGACGGCTCGCGGATCGCGCTGGACGGGCTGGCGGACGAGAACGTCCTGGTGGTGGACGCCCAGTGCGCCTACAGCCGGACCGGCGAGGGCATGCACCGCTTCGTCGACCCGGAGGACGGCGAGGTCTACCTCTACACCCAGTACGAACCGGCCGATGCCCGACGCGTTCACGCCAACTTCGAACAGCCGGACCTCAAGGCTCCGTACCGCTTCGAGGTGACGGCGCCCGAGGGCTGGACGGTCTGGTCGAACGGCGTGGGCGAGCGGGGCGCCGACGGGGTGTGGCGCTTCGCGGAGACGGCGCCCATCTCGACGTACATCACCTGTGTCGTCGCGGGGCCGTACCACTACGTCACGGACACGTACAAGCGCACGCTGGGCGACGGGACCGAGCTGGAGATCCCGCTCGGCGCGATGTGCCGCAAGGGGCTCGCGAAGCACTTCGACGCCGACGACGTCTTCCTGATCACCAAGCAGGGCTTCGACTTCTTCCACGACAACTTCGACTACCCGTACCCCTTCGGGAAGTACGACCAGGCCTTCGTCCCCGAGTACAACCTCGGCGCGATGGAGAACCCGGGCATGGTGACCTTCCGCGAGGAGTACATCTACCGGGGCAAGGTGACGCAGGCGGCGTACGAGCGCCGGGCGAACGTCATCCTGCACGAGATGGCGCACATGTGGTTCGGCGACCTGGTCACCATGGTGTGGTGGGACGACCTGTGGCTGAAGGAGTCCTTCGCCGACTTCATGGGCTCGTTCTCGCTGGCGGAGGCGACCCGCTTCACCAACAGCTGGGTGACCTTCGCCAACAACCGCAAGGCGTGGGCCTACCGCGCCGACCAGCTGCCCTCCACGCACCCGATCACGGCCGACATCCGTGACCTGGAGGACGCCAAGCTGAACTTCGACGGCATCACCTACGCCAAGGGCGCGTCCGTCCTCAAGCAGCTGGTGGCGTACGCCGGACGGGACGCGTTCCTGGAGGGCGCGCGGCGCTACTTCAAGCGGCACGCGTACGGCAACACGCGCCTCGCCGACCTGCTGTCCGTACTGGAGGAGACCTCCGGCCGTGACATGAAGGCGTGGTCCCGCTCCTGGCTCCAGACCTCCGGCGTCAACGCGCTGACACCGGTGGTCACGTACGACGCGGAGGGCCGGATCACCGAGCTGGCCGTCGTCCAGGACGGCGACGAGCTGCGCCCGCACCGGGCCGCCGTGGGGCTCTACCGGCTGTCGGTGGCGGGCGAACTGGTGCGGTACGCGCGGGCCGAGGCGGACGTCACCGGGGCGCGGACGGTCGTGGCCGAACTGGCGGGCGCCGAGCGGCCGGCGCTCGTCCTCGTCAACGACGACGACCTCACGTACTGCAAGATCCGCTTCGACGAGCGGTCGCTGACCACGCTCCGGGCGCACCTGGGCGACATCACCGACCCGCTGGCGCGCGCGCTGTGCTGGTCGGCGCTGTGGAACCTGACGCGGGACGGTCTGATGCCGGCCCGGGACTTCGTGGCGGTCGTGCTGGACTTCGCGGGCCGCGAGACGGACATCGGTGTGCTGCAGATGGTGCACGCCTGGGCCCAGGCGGCGGTCACGCACTACGCCGCGGTGGAGTGGCGCGAGGAGGGCGGCCGGCTGCTCGCGGAAGGCGCGCTGCGGGAGCTGCGGCTGGCCGAGCCGGGCAGTGAACACCAGCTGACCTGGGCGCGGTTCTTCGCGTCGGTCTCCTCGTCGGACGCGGACTTCCAGCTCCTGGAGGGGCTCCTCGACGGCACGGCGAAGATCGACGGGCTGGACGTCGACCAGGAGCTGCGCTGGTCGTTCCTGACGCCGCTGGCCGCGCACGGCCGTGCGGACGAGGCGCGGATCGACGCGGAGCTGGCCCGGGACGACACCGCGACGGGCAAGCGCCACCAGGTCCGCTGCCTGGCGGCCCGGCCCTCCGCCGCCGTCAAGGCGCAGGCGTGGGCGCAGGTCGTCGAGTCGGACGCGCTGTCGAACGCGCTCGTGGAGGCGACGATCGCGGGGTTCGTCCAGCCCTCGCAGCGCGAGCTGATCGCGCCGTACGCGGAGAAGTACTTCGCGGTGATCGAACGGCTGTGGGCGGACCGGTCGATCCAGATCGGGATGGACGTGGTGCGGGGTCTGTTCCCCGGGCTGCAGGACAGCGAGGAGACCCTGGGGGCGACGGACGCGTGGCTCTCCGCGCACGCGTCCGCCCCGCCGGCGCTGCGCCGGCTGGTCCTGGAGTCCCGGGACGACCTGGCGCGGGCGCTGCGCGCCCAGGCGTGCGATCGCGCGGCGGCGTAGCGGTTCATCGGTCATCGGATCGGCCCCGGCGACGAGCTCGGCTCGTGGCCGGGGCCGGCCCGTGCCAGGGGCCGTGCCCGGTGGATCAGGGCGGGCGCGCCGCGGCGGGATCGGCGCGACAGGCGGCGCGGGTCCGGCCTCGCGAGTGCCGGGACTGATCGGCAGTCGAACGTGCGTACTTTAGGACGAGCTTGTCCCTGAATGTCTACGACTCTGTAACAGCGGTTAGCGGACGCGTGGGCGGCGGAAGACCTTCCGCATGAACCACAACACCCCCATCACCCCCCGCCCCCTCCCCCGCACCGGCGACGACCGGATCCAGGAGGCGCTCCACTACACCCGGCGCCGTGGCGGCGTGCCGGCCCAGGGTGCCGAGGCGATGGTGACCGGCCTCGCCGCGCTCGCCCTGCACCGCTTCGCCTCCGCTCCCGCGCTGCTCTCCGTCGACCGGATCGACGTGCTGGTGCACCGCGCGCGCCGGCTGCGGTCCACCGGCCGGGTGCGGGTCGTGCGCGCACAGGACCTCCCCGAGCCGCTGGACATCGGCGGGGTGCCCGTCGCGCCGGTCGCCCGGGCGCTCGCCGACGCGGTCTCCGCGCTCAGCGACGCGGGCGTGGTGCGCCGGCTGCTCACCGAGGCCGTACGCGCCGGTCACTGCGAACCCGGCGTGGTGGTACGTGAGTTGAGCCGCGAGCGGCTGCTGAACCGGCCCCATGTGGTGGACGCCGTCGACTCGCTGCTCGCCGAGGGCCGGGCCATCGCCGAGGAACGGCTCTACGAGATGGTGCGGGAGTTCGCCCTGCCCGACCCGATGTGGAACGTCGATCTGCGGCTGCCGGGCGGTCCCCATCTCGGCGGCCTCGACGCCTACTGGCCGGACCAGGCGGTGGCGGTGGAGCTGGACACCCGGGCGCCGAGACAGGACGACGACGCGCTGTGGTCGGAGTACACCCGTAAGCGCGAGCATCTGGAGCGGCTCGGCATCACGGTCGTCCACATCACCCCGCGCAAGCTGCGCGAGGCGATGGACCAGCAGGCGACGGTGATCCGCACGGCCCTGATGGCCGCGTCGGACCGGCAGCCCGCCGCCTACGTCGTCGTCCTCCCCCGGTAGCGGCTACTTCTTCGGCGCCGTGCCGCAGAACTCCGCCTCGACGACGCTCTGGCTGTCGCCGGTCCAGTCGGCGTTGAAGTTCATGGCGAGCGTGTGCTCGCCGTCCCGGGTGGTGACGGCCTGCGAGGAGGAACCGTGGATGCCGCCGCCGTGGCCCCAGACCTCCTTGCCGCAGCTCAGCTTCACCTGCATCAGCCCGAGGCCGTAACGGAGTTCGGGGGCGCTCGGGTCGGTGGCGACGGTGTCGGTCAGCTCCCGCTGCTCCGCCTTCGGCAGCAGCTTGCCCTTGAGCAGGGCTCGGTAGAACGTCTGCAGATCACTGGAGTTGGAGATCATCTCGCCCGCCGCGTGGGCGAGGGACGGGTTCAGCTCGGTGACGTCGTGGACCTGGGTGGCGTCCGGGTCGAAGGAGAGCTTCGAGTACGCCCGTGAGCTCGGCTTCGGCATCGTCACGTCGGTGCCGGGGACGCTGGTGGCGCGCAGCTTCAGCGGCTTGGTGATCCGGCGCTCGATCTCCTTGCCGTACGGACGTCCGGTGGCCTTCTCGATCACCAGGCCGGCCAGGACGTAGTTGGTGTTGGAGTAGTTCCAGCCGGTGCCGGGGGCGAAGTCCGGCTCGTGCGTCATCGCGACGGCGACGAGCCGCTCCGGGGTCCAGGTGTCGTAGCGGTGCTCCAGAAACGCGGGGCCGAAGACCTTCTCCTGGAATCCCGGGTCCGAGGTGACGTTGTAGACGCCGCTCGTGTGGTTGAGGAGCTGGCGGACGGTGATCTTCCGGCCGTCGTGACCGTTGCCCCGGACCATGCCGGGCAGCCACTTCTCGACCGGGTCGTCGAGGTCGAGGCGGCCTTCGGCCTGGAGCCGGAGGAGGACGGTGGCGACGAAGGTCTTGGTGATGGAGCCGACGCGGTAGTGGTCCCTGCCGCCGCGCTGGCCCGCGGTCCCGGTCCAGCCGGCGCGGCCGACGCGGGCCTGGGCGACGGCTCCGGGAACGCCCGCCCCGACCGCCGCGTCGAGGGCCTGCTGGGTGGCGTGGTGGTTCTGCTTCTCGGGCGCGGTGGGCGCCGCCGCCGCCGCGGCGGCGGGCGCGGCGAGGGCGGTGGCGGTGAGCGCGGCCACGGCGGTGGCTGCGAGAACGGTGCGGGTCATGGTGCGTACGGCCGGCATGTGCGGGCTCCCCTGTCGTGCGTACTGCGGTCACGGGAGGGGACCGCGGCAGGGGCGGTGACGGTTGAGCGGGGCCCGAACGGTTGAGCGGAAATCAGCCGTTCGCGGGATCGGTGCGCCGGGAGCGGCCGACCGGGGGGCGCTCACGCCACAACTCCAGCCCGATGTCGACCAGTTCGACGCGTGTCAGGCCGGGGACCGCGGCGAGGGGATGCCAGGCGGCGAGATCGGTGGAGCCGTTGGTCTCGTTGCGCAGGGAGCCCCCGGTGACGCGGGCCTCGTAGATGATCCGCAACCCTTGGAAGTCGCCGGGGACGGCGAGCCGGCGCAGCCAGGAGCGGCGGATCGAGTCGATGCCGAGCAGGACAGTGGGTTCGGTGAGGTACCCGGTCTCCTCCTCGACCTCGCGGACGACGGTACGGACCGGCTCCTCGCCGTGGTCCATGCCGCCGCCGGGGAGCGTCCACTTCTTGGTGCCGTCGCCGGCCACCCAGCGGGCGAGCAGAATCTCGTCGTCGCGTACGCACACGGCGTAGGCCGCCACCCTCAACTCCTTCTTCATGCGGAGAGGTTAGAACCAGTACGCCGGGTACGCGCGCCCGGTGGCGCGGGCGCCGGCCAGGCCGACGGCGACGAGGAGGAGGACGGCCAGGGCGAGCAGTCCGAGGAAGGCGAAGAACGGCGGATTCTCGAGGGTGACGATCACGGCGGTCGCGGCGGCGGGCGAGTGCGGGGTACGGGCCAGCATCATCACGCCGAGCGCGAGACCTCCGGCGACGGCGGCGCCCCAGATCCCCGGGCCGGCGACGGCGAGGACGGCGAAGCCGGTGAGCGCGGAGAGCAGTTGCCCGCCGACGACGGAGCGCGGCTGGGAGAGCGGCAGATCGGGCGCCCCGGCCACGAGCGCCATGCTCGCCGCGAGCGGCGGGATGAGCAGGGGCTCGTGGAGGACGGCGCCGACGGCGACGAGCACGAGCAGGGCGACGACGCTGACCGCGGTGGCCAGGGCCACGACCTGGGGGCGGGGCCGTGCGGGGGGCCGGGCGGGCGCCGGGGCGGTCGTCATGAAGGGTCCTGGTTCAGGGGCGGGTTGGCCGGGGAGTACACGGGGGCGGACCAGCGCAGGGGGCTGGCGGACGGGGTCTCGACCGCCTGGGCGATACGGAAGCGGGTGCGCCGGCCGTCGGGGCCGTACTCGGTGTGGGCGACGCCGGTCAGCCGGAGCGTCGTGCCGTCGCTCCAGTCCAGGAAGAGCAGCCCGGCCCGGTCGTCGGTCTCCAGGTTGCCCAGGGTCAGGAACATCGCGTTGCCGGGGTAGTCCGGCCAGCTCAGTTCGGTCGGCGAGTCGACCCGGACGAAGCCGGGGTTGCCGCCCCGGTGGCTGGCGTCCGCGCCGTCCGGGGCGACGGTCGCGACGAAGAAGGTGTCGGCGGCGCGGACGAGCCGTTCCTGGTCGGGGGTGAGCGCCGCGCCGCGCCGCTCGGCACCGGCGGGGGTGGCGGGGCCGGGTGCGAACAGGTCCCGCTTCTGGAGGTACTTCGGGCAGTTGGAGAAGACCTGGTCCGCCTCGACGGTGAAGCCGCGCCGGCTGGGCCGGGCGATGCCGTTGAGGCGCATCCGGCGGCGGGTGCGGGGGTCGAGGGCGATCGTGCCGACGGGGGTTCCGGCGGCGGTGCCCTCGGGGAGGGCGGCCGCCACGGAGATGGTGTGCGGGCCGGTCGCCCGCACGAAGCCGGGCTCACCGGTGAGCAGCGAGCTCCAGACCCGCCCGGCGCCGTCCGCCGCGCCGATCACCAGCATCGGCTGCTGTCCGAGGAACGCGGCGGCGATGGTGGGGACGCCGTCGCGGATGGAGCGGGCGGCGTGGGCGGCGCGGTCGCGGACGCCTACGCGGTCCTGTACGGCGAGGGCGCCGGAGTTGTAGGGGTCCATGTCCTTCGAGGGGTCCTTCCCGGGCCGGGCGGGGCGGTGGGGTGACAGGTGCCGCCGAGGCGGTCAGAAGAAGCCGCAGGTGGGGGCCGCCTCGTTCGGCGCCGTCGCACCCTCCGCGCCCTTGCGCGCGTAGATCTCCAGACGGGTGCCGTCCGGGTCGTGGAAGAAGACGCCGCCGGACGTCGCGCCCTCGGCGTGGGCGACCACACCCTCGTACGCGAAGGAGGCGCCACGCGCCTTCAGTTCCGCCTCGGCCGCCGCGACCCGCTCGATCGACTCGGCCTCGAAGGCGAGGTGGTGGAGGCCCGCGCGGCCGGGGTCGTACGCGTCGTCCGCCTGCTCCCAGAGCGTGAGGACGAGCTGCCCGTCCTGGCCGAGGAAGGCGTACCGCCTGCCCTCCTCCTTGCCCTCCCGCAGGACCTCGAAGCCGAGGACGTCGGCGTAGAACCCGATCGAGCGCTCCAGGTCCGTCACGTTGAGCCCGACGTGGCCGGTGCGCAGCGTTCCGATCGCCGACATGGCGGTCCCCTTTTCGTCGATGGCCGGCCCGAGACGAGCTAACCGCTGAATTGGACTTTAGAGGTTAGCTGCCGTGAGCGTCAACCGGTCACGTACTCTTGAAGGGTTAGTACGACGAGGAGGGCGTCCGCCATGACCGTTTCCGACCCCCGGCCGCTCACCGGCGAGCCCGTCTCCCTCGATCTCCTCAACACCCGCTGGAACGAGGACGGCACGCACCAGGACCTGCTCACCGGCACCGACGGCCTCGCCGTCTGGCTCGCCGCCAACGGGCTGGACGACCGCTTCACCGCCGACGCGACCACCCTCCGCCACACCCTCGCCGCCCGTGACGCACTCGCCGGCCTCGTGGACCGGCCCGGCGACCCGGCCGCCGCCGCCCGCGTCGACGCGGTTCTGGGGCACGGCCGGATCCGGGCCACCCTCACCCCGGAGGGGCCGGGCGAGGAGGCCGAGTTCGAGGACGCCGCCTGGGGGCCCGGCTGGACCGCCGCCCGGGACTACCTCGACCTGCTGCGCACGGCGCCCGACCGGATCCGGGCCTGCGCCCACGAGGCGTGCGTCCTGCACTTCTTCGACACGTCGCGGAACGGGACCCGGCGCTGGTGCTCCATGGCGGTCTGCGGCAACCGGGCCAAGGCCTCGCGGCACTATGCCCGTACAAAAGACAACTAGTCACCCGCGCGAGCCCTCCGACTCGCCCCGGTAGAGGGCGATTCATCCCTCGTGGCGCATGTCCCGCAGTGGCGGATGTGCGCCACACGCGCATCCCGCCACCTCTGGACCCTCCCCAAACCCCTGTCGCTTACGAAAGGCTGAGC
Organism: Streptomyces sp. NPDC003027; assembly: GCF_053591435.1. Lineage (NCBI taxonomy): Bacteria > Bacillati > Actinomycetota > Actinomycetes > Kitasatosporales > Streptomycetaceae > Streptomyces > Streptomyces sp. NPDC003027. Next base: position 8,735 of record NZ_JBSFTU010000001.1, on the reverse strand, counting down.
GGTCATCCGGTACCGAATTCCGGACCCTCTCTTTCACCACCAGGGATGTAAATGACCACCCCCGAAACTCAGAGCTCCATACCCGGGCGCTCGACCCCCGGGCACAGACGCGCGGCACGCATCGCCGCCGCCGCCGGACTCGTGACCGCGCTCATCGCGGCCGGTGCCGCTCCGGTCCTGGCCGCCGACGCCCCGGCGACCACGCCGCCGGTCAAGTCCTCGGACTCCGCCGACAAGCTCGGCGCGACCGACGCGCAGCGCCTCTCCGAGGCCGAGGCCACCGGCGAGAAGAACGTCACCCTCCTCGTCGCCACCGCCCCCGGCGCCACCGAGCAGGTCGCCGGCCAGCTCGACGCCGTGCAGGGCGCCTCGGTCGGCAAGCGGGAGGACGGGCTCGGCTACGTCCGCGCCACCGTCCCCACCGCCAAGGCGGAGGCCGCCATCCAGGCGGCCGCCAAGCTCTCCTCCGTCCAGTCGATCGACCTCCAGGCCGAGATCAAGCTGGACGACCCGACGCCGGACGCGGGCGTCGCGGGCACCGCCGAGGGCACGACCGTCACCTCGACGTACCCGGCCCCCGGCAAGAAGACCCCGGCGAAGAACCCGTACAACCCGGCCCACGAGACCGGTGCCGTCGAGTTCGTCGAGGAGCACCCCAAGGCCGACGGCCGCGGCGTGACCATCGGCATCCTCGACTCCGGTGTCGACCTCGGCCACCCGGCCCTGCAGAAGACCACCACCGGCGAGCGCAAGATCGTCGACTGGGTCACCGCCACCGACCCGCTGACCGAGGGCGACGCCACCTGGCGTGCCCAGGTCACCCCGGTCGCCGGCCCCGTCTTCACCGCCTCGTCGCAGAGCTGGAAGGCGCCCGAGGGCTCCTACCAGTTCAGCCGCTTCGCCGAGTCGATCACCGCGGGCGGCGACCCGGCCGGTGACATCAACCGCGACGGCGACAAGACCGACCTCTTCGGCATGCTGTACGACCCGGCCGCCGGGACCGTGCGCGTCGACTCCGACCAGAACAACGACTTCACGGACAACGCGCCGATGAAGCCGTACAAGGACGGGTACCAGATCGGCTACTTCGGTACCGACAACCCGGCCACCGAGGTCGTCGAGCGCACCCCGTTCGTCGTGGAGATCCGCAAGGACGTCGCGATGGACCCGCTCGGCGGCAGCTGGGTGGGCCAGAAGCGCGACTTCGTCAACATCGGCATCGTCGAGTCCTCCCACGGCACGCACGTCGCCGGCATCACCGCCGCCCACGGCCTCTTCGGCGGCAAGATGAACGGCGCCGCGCCCGGCGCGAAGCTCGTCTCCTCGCGCGCCTGCACCTGGACCGGCGGCTGCACCAACACGGCCCTCATGGAGGGCATGACGGACCTCGTCGTCAACCGCGGCGTCGACATCGTCAACATGTCGATCGGCGGCCTGCCCGCGCAGAACGACGGTGACAACGTCCGCGCCCGCCTCTACACCCGTCTGATCGACGAGCACGGTGTCCAGCTGGTCATCTCGGCCGGCAACTCCGGCCCGGGCATCAACACGATCGGCGACCCCGGCCTGGCCGACAAGGTCATCTCGGTCGGCGCGGCCATCTCCAAGGAGACCTGGGCCGCCAACTACGGCTCGGCCGTCGAGAAGAAGTACGCCATGTTCCCCTTCTCCTCGCGCGGCCCGCGTGAGGACGGCGGCTTCACCCCGACCATCTCCGGTCCCGGTTCGGCCGTGAACACCATCCCGACCTGGCAGGCGGGCTCGGGCGTGCCCGAGGCCGGCTACACGCTGCCCGCCGGATACGGGATGCTCAACGGCACCTCGATGTCCTCCCCGCAGGTCGCGGGCGCGAGCGCGCTGCTCCTCTCCGCCGCGAAGCAGAAGGGCGTGGAGCTCTCCCCGCTCACCCTGCGCACCGCGCTCACCTCGACCGCCAAGCGGATCTCCGGTGTCGCGGCCCACGAGCAGGGCTCCGGCCTGATCGACATCAACGAGGCCTGGGACTCGATCAAGGACGGCGCCACGGCGCACGACTACAAGGTCCAGGCCCCGGTCGACACGAAGATCTTCCCGGCCCCGCGCACCGGCACCGGTGTGTACGACCGTGAGGGCGGCCTCAAGGTCGGCCAGAAGAAGGTCTACGACGTCACCATCACGCGCACGAGCGGCCCGAACCGGACCATCGAGCACGAGCTGGACCTGAAGTACAACGACGGCACCTTCCGGATCCTCGGCGACGACGAGGTCGACCTGCCGCTGAACAAGCCGGTCACCGTCAAGGTCCAGGCCCGGCCCACCACGGCCGGTGTGCACAGCGTGATCCTGGAGGCCGACGACGAGCGCACCGAGGGCGTCGACAAGCAGATCCTGTCGACCGTCGTCGTCGCGAACGACCTGGTCGCACCCGGCTTCGGCACCTCCGCCACCGGCTCGGTGCAGCGCAACAGCCACAAGTCGTACTTCGTGACCGTCCCGGCGGGCGCCAAGTCCCTCGAGGTCGCCCTCGGCGGTCTCAAGGAGAAGAGCCAGACCCGGTTCATCGCGATCCACCCGTACGGCGTGGCGATCGAGTCCACCGCGTCCACCGCGTGCTACCCGCACTACAACCCGGCCAACACCTGCCGTCCGGACCTGCGTTCGTACGCCAACCCGACGCCGGGCGTCTGGGAGATCGAGGTCGAGTCGCGTCGCACCTCGCCCGACCTGGACAACCCGTACAAGCTGGACGTCCAGGTGCTCGGCGCCGAGTTCGACCCGGCGGTGCAGACCGTCGCCGAGGCGAAGGTCGGCACCCCGGCCCCGGTCGAGTGGAAGGTCACCAACAGGTTCGCCGCGATCAACGGCACGCTGAAGGGTGGCTCGCTCGGCTCGGCCAAGGTCGAGACCCCGACCATCAAGCACCACGAGCAGCAGACGAAGACCGTCACCATCGGTGAGGGTGTCGAGCGGCTCGACGTGGCGATCGGCAACACCTCGGACAAGGCCGCCGACCTGGACCTGACGGTCCTGCTCGACGGCAAGCAGGTGGGCCAGGCCGCGGACGGCGACTCGGAGGAGGCCGTCTCGCTGGTCAAGCCGGCCGCCGGTACCTACACGATCGTGATCGACGGCTACTCGGTGCAGGCCGAGGGCGGCACGACCTTCGACTACAAGGACGTGTACTACTCGTCCTCGCTCGGCAGCGTCCGGGTCGACGCGTCGAAGCCGGTGACGCTGGCCAACGGCGCGAGCGCCCAGGTCGGCGCCGAGGTGCTGGTCGCCGGTGCCGCGCCCGAGGGCCGGCAGTTCTTCGGCGAGGTCCAGCTGCTCAACGCGCGCGGCACGGTCGCGGGCTCCGGCAGCGTCGTGATCGGCAAGGTCACGCCGTGACACACGCCGCACCAGCGGTGAAAAGCCGCTGAGCGGGTAGGGAGGCGGGCGCCGGAACCGGCGCCCGCCTTTCGCATGTCCCGACCCTTGGACAATGGATTGGACAAGGCGCCCGGTGACATACGCATCATGGACCGGCAGCACCCTGCACAAACGTACGGAGGAGTCCCCGTGAAGGTCGGAATCGTCGGAGCCACCGGTCAGGTCGGCACAGTCATGCGCAAGATCCTGGCCGAGCGCAACTTTCCGGTCGACGAGCTGCGGCTCTTCGCCTCCGCCCGCTCCGCGGGCACGGTCCTCGACGGGGTGACGGTCGAGGACGCCTCCACCGCCGACTACACCGGCCTGGACATCGTGCTGTTCTCCGCCGGCGGCGCCACCTCCAAGGCGCTCGCGGAGAAGGTCGCCTCCCAGGGTGCCGTCGTGATCGACAACTCCTCCGCCTGGCGGCGCGACCCCGAGGTGCCGCTGGTGGTCTCCGAGGTCAACCCGCACGCGATCAAGGACCGCCCCAAGGGGATCATCGCCAACCCGAACTGCACCACGATGGCCGCGATGCCGGTCCTCAGGCCGCTCCACCAGGAGGCCGGCCTGACCGCGCTCGTCGCCACCACCTACCAGGCCGTCTCCGGCTCGGGTGTGGCGGGCGTGGCCGAGCTGCGGACGCAGGCGTGCGCCGTGGCCGAGAACGCCGACCGGCTGGCCTTCGACGGCGAGGCCGTCGAGTTCCCCGAGCCCGCCGTCTACAAGCGTCCGATCGCCTTCAACGTCGTCCCGCTGGCCGGCTCGATCGTCGACGACGGCACCTTCGAGACCGACGAGGAGCAGAAGCTCCGCAACGAGTCCCGCAAGATCCTGGAGATCCCGGAGCTCAAGGTCTCCGGCACCTGCGTCCGGGTCCCGGTCTTCTCCGGCCACTCCCTCCAGGTGAACGCCCGCTTCGACCGCCCGATCAGCGTCGAGCGCGCGTACGAGCTGCTCAAGGACGCCGCGGGAGTCGAGCTCTCCGAGATCCCCACCCCGCTCCAGGCGGCCGGCAAGGACGCGTCGTACGTCGGCCGGATCCGCGTGGACGAGACCGTGGAGAACGGTCTCGCGCTCTTCCTCTCCAACGACAACCTGCGCAAGGGCGCCGCCCTGAACGCGGTGCAGATCGCGGAGCTGGTGGCCCAGGAGCTCAAGGGCGCCTGACCGTCCCCGCGGCCGACGGGCCTGGAACCTGCCTCCGGCGGAATTCGGACAACGCGTTCGAACACCCTCCGCCGGGTGGCAGGATCCGACCATGACCCACTTACCGAAGGGCGCCGACATCCCGGTGCCGGAGCGGGCCCTCCAGGTCGCGGTCGCCTGGCGGACCGGGCCCGGCGTGCCCGACGTGGACATCTCGGCCCTGCTGCTCGACGCGGGCGGACGGGTGCGGGGTGACACGGATCTCGTCTTCCACCACCACGGCAAGCATGCCTCGGGCGCCGTACGGCACCTGGGCAGGTCGGCGCGCGGGGCGCCGGGCTCCCCGGCCGCGGACTGGCTGTGGCTGGATCTCGGCCGGCTGGAGCCGTCCGTCGAGCGGATCGTGATCGCCGCCTCCGCCGACGGCGGCGTCCTCGGTCAGGTACCGGACCTGGACATCCGGGTCACGGACACGGCGGGCGCCCCGGCCGCGTACTTCGCCCTCGGCGGCGCGACGACGGAGACGGCGTTCCTCCTCGGCGAGTTCCTCCGCCGTGACGGCGGCTGGAGGTTCCGCGCCGTGGGCCAGGGGTACGTGTCGGGGCTCGCGGGCCTGGCGACGGACTTCGGCGTCGTGGCGCAGGCCCCGCCGGAACCCGTCCCCGGCCCCGGCCACGTCCCGCTCCCGCCCTCGGGCGCCGGTGACGCCCCGCCGCCCCCCGGTCCGGGCCGGGCACAGCCGCTCGCGCCGCCCGTGTCCCCGGTGACGCCCGTGATGCCCGTGACGCCCGTGACGTCCGTGACGTCCTTCGAGTCGTACACCCCGGTGCCGAGCCACGCCCCGCCCGCCGCCCCCGTCGATCCCTTCTCCGTCTCCTTCCGCCCCTCCACCCACCAGGGCCGCGGCAAGGAGACCGTGCGCTGCGACCCCGCCATCCCGCCCGGCTGGGCGCTCCTGGAGATCCAGTCCTCCCACTCGATCTCCACCACCATCGAGTCCTGCGACGAGCACGGCCGCGCCGCGGAGTTCCTGCTCACCGCCTACGAGGACGACGTCAGGGCCCGCACCGTCGCCGTCGTCCCCCGCGACCGGCCGCTGACCCTGCGGGTCGAGGCCGACACCCCCTGGAACCTGCGGGTCCTGCCGCTCACGCACGCACGCCGTTTCGACAGCCGCATCGAGGGCGTCGCGCACGACCTCGTCGTCTACGACGGGCCCCCGGCCGTCCTCGACTTCCTCCACGACGGCCGGTCCGACTTCACCGTCCACCAGCACACCCCGCCCGCCGAGCCCGCGTACGACGCCGAGGACCAGGAGCTCCTCGTCAAGGAGGTCGGGCAGGTCCGGGTCAGCGCTGCCGTGTCCGGGCCGGGACTGCTGCGCATCAGCGGGGACGGGCCCTGGAAATGCTCGGTGCGCCGGTGAGTACGCCGTGGAAGGATGAGCCAAACGTCACGAAACCGAGGAGTTGACCGGGTGCCTGGCACAAACCTGACCCGTGAAGAGGCGCAGCAGCGGGCGAAGCTGCTGACCGTGGACGCGTACGAGGTCGCACTGGACCTCTCCGGTGCGCAGGAGGGCGGCATCTACCGGTCCGTCACCACCGTCCGCTTCGACTGCGCCGAGGCCGGCGCCGAGACCTTCATCGACCTCGTCGCCCCCGCCGTGCACGAGGTCGTGCTGAACGGCCGCGAGCTCGACGTGGCCGCCGTCTTCCGGGACTCGCGGATCAAACTGGCCCATCTCCACCAGGGCCCGAACGAGCTGCACGTCGTCGCCGACTGCGCGTACACCAACACCGGTGAGGGCCTGCACCGGTTCGTCGACCCGGTCGACGACCAGGCCTATCTGTACACGCAGTTCGAGGTGCCGGACGCCCGCCGGGTCTTCGCGGCCTTCGAGCAGCCCGACCTGAAGGCGACCTTCCAGTTCACCGTGAAGGCGCCGAGCGGCTGGACGGTGATCTCGAACTCGCCGACGCCCGAGCCCAAGGACGACCTCTGGGTCTTCGAGCCGACCCCGCGCATCTCGACGTACATCACCGCGCTGATCGCCGGCCCGTACCACTCGGTGCACTCGTCCTACGAGAAGGACGGGCAGACGGTCCCGCTGGGCATCTACTGCCGCCCGTCGCTCGCCGAGTACCTCGACTCGGACCACATCTTCGACGTCACGCGCCAGGGCTTCGACTGGTTCCAGGAGAAGTTCGCGTACGACTACCCCTTCGCCAAGTACGACCAGCTCTTCGTGCCCGAGTTCAACGCGGGCGCGATGGAGAACGCGGGCGCGGTCACCATTCGCGACCAGTACGTCTTCCGCTCGAAGGTGACGGACGCGGCGTACGAGCGCCGGGCCGAGACGATCCTGCATGAGCTGGCGCACATGTGGTTCGGCGACCTGGTCACCATGGAGTGGTGGAACGACCTGTGGCTGAACGAGTCGTTCGCCACCTACACCTCGGTCGCCTGCCAGGCCTCCGTGACGGGCACCCGCTGGCCGAACGCCTGGACCACCTTCGCCAACGCGGAGAAGACCTGGGCCTACCGCCAGGACCAGCTGCCCTCCACCCACCCGATCATGGCCGAGATCAACGACCTGGAGGACGTGCTCGTCAACTTCGACGGCATCACGTACGCCAAGGGTGCCAGCGTGCTGAAGCAGCTGGTCGCGTACGTCGGCGAGGACGAGTTCTTCAAGGGCGTGCAGGCGTACTTCAAGGCGCACGCCTTCGGCAACACGCGCCTGTCGGATCTGCTGGGCGCGCTGGAGAAGACCTCCGGCCGTGACCTCAAGGCCTGGTCGAAGGCGTGGCTGGAGACGGCCGGCATCAACATCCTCCGCCCGGAGATCGAGACGGACGCCTCCGGTGTCATCACCTCGTTCGCGGTCAGGCAGGAGGCGCCCGCGCTGCCCGCCGGCGCCAAGGGCGAGTCGATCCTGCGTCCGCACCGGATCGCGATCGGCTTCTACGACCTGGACGAGGCCGGCAAGCTGGTCCGTACGGAACGGGTCGAGCTGGACGTCACCGCCACCGAGCTGACCTCCGTACCGCAGCTGGAGGGCAAGGCCCGCCCGGCGGTCGTGCTGCTCAACGACGACGACCTGTCGTACGCCAAGGTCCGGCTCGACGAGGTGTCGCTGAAGAACGTCACCGCGCACCTCGGGGACTTCACCGAGTCGCTGCCGCGCGCCCTGTGCTGGGCCTCTGCCTGGGACATGACCCGCGACGGTGAACTCGCCACGCGCGACTACCTGGAGCTGGTGCTCTCCGGCATCGGCAAGGAGAGCGACATCGGCGTCGTCCAGTCGCTCCAGGGGCAGACGAAGGCGGCCCTGGACCTGTACGCGGCGCCGGAGTGGCGCGAGACGGGCCTGAACCGGTGGACCGAGGCGACGCTGGCGCATCTGCGCGCGGCCGAGCCGGGCAGCGACCACCAGCTGGCCTGGGCACGGGCGTTCGCGGCGACCGCCCGCACGCCGCAGCAGCTCGACCTGCTCGCCGGTCTCCTGGAGGGCCGGGAGACGATCGAGGGCCTGGCCGTCGACACCGAGCTGCGCTGGGTGTTCGTGCAGCGGCTGGCGGCGGCCGGGGTGTACGACGAGCCCGAGATCGCCGGCGAGCTGGCGCGCGACAGGACCGCGGCGGGCGAGCGGCATGCCGCGACCGCTCGGGCGGCCCGTCCGACGGAGGCGGCGAAGGCCGAGGCGTGGGCGTCGGTCGTGGAGTCCGACAAGCTGGCGAACGCCGTGCAGGAGGCGGTGATCGGCGGCTTCGTCCAGACCGACCAGCGCGAGCTGCTGGCGCCGTACACGGAGAAGTACTTCGCCTCCATCAAGGGCGTCTCGGAGACGCGCAGCCACGAGATGGTCCAGCAGATCGTGGTCGGCCTCTACCCGACGATCCAGGTGTCGCGCGAGACCCTGGACGCCACCGACGCGTGGATCGAGGCGAACGACCCGTCCCCGGCGCTGCGCCGGCTGGTGACCGAGTGCCGCGCGGGCGTGGAGCGTGCGCTGAAGGCACAGGCGGCGGACGCGGCCGCCGCGCGCTAGCGGACACGGCTCGCGTGACAGCGAAGGGGCCCCGGACGACCGTCCGCCTCGTCTTCACGGTCACCACGGTGACCGCGACCGTGGTCGCGATGGCGCAGGTGGCGATGGTGGACGCCGTCGAGCCGGCCGGGGCGGAGTGGCT